>CAZYAK010000017.1:0-24825 GCA_964645935.1 uncultured Candidatus Peribacteria bacterium
TTCTATCGTGAATTCAAGTTCTTGATATGGCGTACAACGTCTCTGTAGAGCCAATAACCGAGTACGCGATGATTTGTGATCTCCAAGACCATCGTGGAACTTCCTGCGCAGGTTGTATGTGGTCTGCACTATGCGGGGATTTCTCAACAAAAGACCCGTCTTTCGACGGGTCTGTAGGATGCGGTGATCGTCGGGTGCTTACTGGAAGCACACCCGGTACGGGCTGACGTACGTGCTGGTCGGGTTGAAGAAGTTCGTGAGGCCGTCAAAGCACGGTGCGCCGTTGATGGCGAAGCCGTTGAACTCGGCGACTTTCAGGGCGCCGCTGCCGGTGGTCTCGAAGTACGAGAACGTGAGCGAGGTTTTTGC
Organism: uncultured Candidatus Peribacteria bacterium; assembly: GCA_964645935.1. Taxonomy (GTDB): domain Bacteria; phylum Patescibacteriota; class Gracilibacteria; order Peribacterales; family Peribacteraceae; genus CAZYAK01. The sequence continues at coordinate 370 of CAZYAK010000017.1, forward strand.
GACGTTCTGCGACCACGTGCCGGTGTAGCCGGGCTCCGTGAACGAGATCGTGTTGTCGAGGTTGAGCGTCGTTTCGTGGCTCGAGATCGAGCTGGGGAAGAGCAAGCACTCAAAGTACGAAGTGAGGTTGGTGCCGGTGCAGTGCGAGTTTGTGACCGTGGCGGACGTGATCTCGCGCTCGGGGTAGACGAGGTTCGGCACGACCGTCGAGACGTTGTTGCCAGCGACAGGGTCCGGCACAGACGAGCTGACCGTAGCCTTCATCTCCAGCGTCTTTGTCGACACGGGGGCGGTGTAGGAGTAGCTGAAGGTCGCCGTCTTATTTCTTTTCAGATTGCTCACGGTGCAGGTGATCTTGTGCGACGCAATCGAGCAGTTGGACTCGGATTCCGTCACGGTGCCCAGGATGGCGACGGTCGGGCTCGTGTTGGTGAGGGGGAACTCGATCACCACTGTGGCGGTCGTCGTAGCGGGGCCCAGATTTTTTACCGTTGCCGAGTACGTGGTGGCCGTCGAAATGCTCACGTTCGAGGGAGCGGTCAGCACCACCTCTAGGTCAGCGCGCGGAGGGGCGGCCAGAACGGGAGTCGCACCGAGGAGAACAGCAGCACATGTGGCTGCGGAAAGGAGCGTTGTGCGCATGTGAAGATGGAGAGGAAAAAATGAGCTTTATCCTTATGCATATAGGGACACATGTCAATGCCTTCCTCACGGGCAGCACAAAGTGCCCTTTGCTCGTACTGCGCCAGAATCTTGATCGTATCGATGATGAAGAGCGTCTCACCCTATCTCGACATCTCGCTGTATAGAGCATCCCAGATACGCGTCTTGGTGTTTGACAACCGCCCGCAAGTCTCCGAAGGTTCCTGCGTGAAGACGCTCCACTGGTGCGAACACGCGCTGGCCGATGACGGCTGCCCGCAGGTGGATACCGGCTGGGCCGCGACGTGCTTCCTCTGCATCCTCATGGAACGCGGATCCAGGTGCGCGGTCGTGGGGCATCTCTTTTCGCGGTTCGAAGGGGAGCGGCGCGATGACGCGCGGCGTGCCCAAGGCGCCACGGTCGCTCCAGACCGCACCCCGCACCTGGAGCTCTGCACGATGTTCGATACCGCGGCGCGTGTTTTCTCCGGGGGCACGAGCGGCATCGATCGCATCGTCATCCGCGGCAACAGCCGCTGGTTCGAGGGCGCGGACGGTCCAGCGACGCATGACGAGGACATCCGGTTCCAGGATGACGAGCGGCGCGTGTTCTTGCATGCGGTCACGGAGCTCCGTACCGGAGCAGGCCTCCCCGAAGACGTTATGGATATTTGCTGGGCGGAGGACGGCACGGAGACGCGCATCGTCTACGACGCAACGACCGGGGAGATGCAGGAGGAATCGCGACGGACCCAGCCGCCGAGCCTGGCTTGAGCTCATTCAGTGTTCAGTATTGAATACAAAATATATTCAGTAATTGCAGCAAGAATAAGCCATATTTATGGATACTGCATCAGTATACGTATGTTCTAGAATTGCATTCATGCTGCCATGAGCAGCCCGCCGGGTTCGATGAAACATCCCCCCCGCCACGCGCCCCGAGTGTCGGGCCGATGGTACAGGTCTACCGGTACCAGATGCTGCAGGCAGTCTCGGCGGAGCTCGACGCGCAGCTGCGTGTTCTTGCACGGAGCTTCCTCTTTGGCGCGGAGCCCGATTCGGTACGCACCACGTTGGACGCAGTCACTTCCCTGGTCGCGGGTGTGAGAAGCGGGATCATGGCGTACTTCAACGTGTTCCCGTCCGCGTCGCCTGATGCCAACGTGTGGCCCACGGGGGAGTTTCGCATCTTACTGGAGAACGACGGGAGCTTTACCATCTACGACCGCATCGTAGAGGAGGAGGTGCGTGGGCACGGCATTGGCAGCCTTCTGCTTCACGCCACCGAGCGGTTCGTGCAGATGGCAACGCCGCCGCAGCACGAGCCCTGCCTCCGTGTGGGAATTGGGCAGTACTACCTGATGAACTGGTTTGAGGCGCGCGGCTTCGCGCCGCAGAAGCCTGGCGCGCTGGAAGCGGTACGCGCGGACCTGGTTACGGGTGCGCTCATCGTGGGCCAGAATGGATACCTGTACGCTGCGGGTACGCCGGAGCATGAGCAGGTGGCCAACGTCACGAAAAAGCAGTACCGACGCCGCGTCGTCATGACCAAGCGCCTCACGCGCGACGGTTCATCCACGTGATAGTGAGCTGCAAGCAGGTCGCGAAGCCGACCCATAGGAGATAGGGGATCTGCGCGTACGCGATCCACGGCGCAGATGGGAACACCGCGACCATCATCCAGACGATGGTGCCCAGCACCACGAGGATGTCCACGCTCGCGAGCGCGTTGCTCCTGAGACCGAACTGGAGCGGTGTGAACGCGAAGTTCGCCGCGAGGTTGATCCCGAAGGGCAGCGCCGTCATCCACGGAAGGTCGCCGGTGGATGCGTGCACGAACACGGCGCCGAAGGACACGGCGATGATCACGTAGAGCACCGTCCACACAGGACCGAACACGGCGGCGGGCGGGGACCAGGAGGGTTTCTTGAGGTCGGCGTAGCGGCGGGCGGTCTTCATGGCGGACATCGTACCCGAGCCCGCCTTCCAGGCCGTTTCGTCCGCCGCTATGCTGACGGCCACCCCTTCCCCTTCTTGTTCCATGTCCTTTCGCGTCGGAACCATCATCGCTTGGATCTGCTCCGGCCTCGTGGCCCTGTTTAACGTCTTTGCTGGCATCATGAAGTTCATGCCCGTCGCCCCCGGCTCTGAGGCCGCACTGTTTATGGAACGTCTCGGCATCAGTTCATCCATGCAGCAGGCACTGGGCGTCTTGGAGCTCTCCATCGTTGTGCTCTATCTCGTGCCGCGCACCTCCACCGTGGGCTTCGTGCTGTTGATCGGGTATCTCGCCGGCGCACTCGCTACCAACCTCACGCACGGCTTCACGCACCTGGATGCGCTACCCATCTACATGTCCTTCGTGCTGATGATGGTCGCAGCCTGGTACCGCAATCCCGAACTCATCGCCCGCCTACTCGGCCGCCCAATGGCGTCCAAGGCGTAAGACGTCTTTCTTTTGTCGTTACTGGGTCTCGCTGATCCGCTTAATCTCGGCGAGGCCTTTCTCGAAGTCGCCGGCAACCATCTTCTCCATATTCATGATGAGATCCATGGCTTTCGCCATGAAGGGCTGCTTGCCGAACATCGCCCACGACACCTCGGTGCCACCGTCCTTGGGCACGAAGAGGAACTCTGCCGTGTTGTGTGCGGTCATGGGCTTGGAAAAATCCAGCTTGATGGTGACCTTTTCCGGGCGCACGTCTGTGATCTCCATGCGGCCGACACCGGCTTTCGTGCTTTCCCAAGCGTAGGTGGCCCCCACGCCGGCGGGCGAGCCGCCGTAAGTCTTCTTCATCGCGGTGTCGAGCTTCTCGTACGGCGACCACTCGGTCCAGCGGTGGAAATCCGTGATAAGCGCGGCCACCTTGTCGGCCGGGGCGCGCACCACGGTGGTCCGGACGTAGCGGAACGTGTCGGGCTTGGATGCGATGAACACGATCAGGGCGACCAGGAGTGCGGCGATGAGGATGAGGGCGACGGTCATGGGGCGGGGGAGGAGGGGGTCCGAAGTGGAGGTCACGCTAATCCTTTGGCTTCCAGCGCGCAATATCCAACGGAAAACAGGCCCGTAGCGGAAATTGACAAAAAATCTCACAATGGCACAAAATATCCATCAATGCCCAGCCTCTCCTCTTCCCGCGAAATCTCCGACGCCTCCCCGGTGCTCGCCATCCACCACCTCTCGGCGTTCCCGGGAGCAGAACTCTCGGAGAAGCTGAAGATCGATGACGCAAGCGACGTGGTCATTATGCTGCCCGCGGGCGGCAACAGTGCCATTAACGTGGGTGCCGCCGAGGCGATGGTGCGCAGGATTCGCGCCGGTAACGAGCGCTGCACCGTGCGTGTCGTGGTGCGCGCGGATCGTGCGGATCTGCCGGCTGTTCCGGAAGGGGAGGAGCCGCGCTCCGATGCCGTCACCCTCGCGAGCTTTCCGCACCTGGAGAACCTGCGCCGCACTTGCGAGGAGCTGGGCGTGACCTGCGTGCCGTTGGTGCAAGACCGCATCAACTCCGAGCTGGAGATGCGCTCGGCTGTGGCGCCGTGGGATCCGTCACTGGAGATCGGATCCGCAACACACCTCCTTGTGACGGTGCACGCGTACCCGCTTGCGCAGCGTATGCGGCGTGGCGCGGAGTCCGGCATCGCGGAGCGCGCGTCCGCGGGGACGGCCGCGGATCTCCCCCGGCGCATCGATTTCATCATTCACAACAAGGGTGGGGTCCCGGAGCAGGTTATCGAGGGCCTATCCAACCTCCACTCCGGTACGATGCACTATGTGCTTGGGCCAGATGCCGTGAAGCAGCAGGTCTTAGAGCCCCAGAGCTTCCCCGGCAAGCTGCAGCGCCTCGCGCAAGAGGTGAAGTCTCGGTTCTCCGCACTCATGCAGCAGTTCCGGCCGGGCTCCTACGAGTGAGGCTGTACCCAGGGTATGCTGGGGATGGTTCCCTCTCCACCATGCGCCCCTCCTCTAACGGAAACTTCTCGCCGTTTGCCGTCGACGGCCAAGAGGAGATCCTATCCCGTGGCTGCGGCCGCGGCTTCGATTGCCTCTCCTGACCATGGATCTCACCCGCGTCGACATGTGCGCCATCGCTCCGCAGCTCGCGATGCCGGAGGGGGATCTTGGTCGCCAGGTGGGTGAGACGATGGCCGAGGCCACGGCGTCCCTTAACGCGTTTTGTGTCACGCAGCTTCAGGTGCAGCCGCGCGACCACGTGCTGGAGATCGGCTTTGGGCCGGGCGTAGCCTTGGCAGAGCTGACGCGCCTCACTCCCGATGGCTTCGTGGCGGGTATCGACCACTCGGAGGAGATGCTACGGATGGCCGAGCAGCGCAATCACCGCGCCATTATGCAGGAAGGCGTGGAGCTCGCCTTCGGCGCTGCCGACGAATTGCCGTACGAGGATGACAGCTTCGACAAGCTCCTCTGTGTGAACGTGCTGCACTTCTGGAAGACGCCGGCCAAGGAGCTTTCCGAGGCCCTGCGCGTGCTCAAGCCCGGCGGGCTCGCACTCTTCTTTGTCACACATCCGGATTCGTGGCCTAAGGGGCTCGCCGAGAGCGGCATCTTTGTCCGTCGCGAGCCCGCCGAGGCCGAGGCGCTGCTGCGCGCTAGCGGATTTACGGATGTGCAGACGCTCGTGTTCCCATTCCCGGAGGGCGGGGGTAGCGGGTACGCCACGCTCGGACGCTCGTGAAGGGCCTTGGTGCCCGGCCTTTCCGTGCGTAGACTGGGAACCATGCGAACCACACGCCGCCTGCTCCCGCTCGTTCTCCTGTCCGCCTTGCTGCTGCCGGCCTGCACGGCGTCGCTGTCACGCACCGAGAACGTCCGTGCGTCCCTCAGCCAGCTCCTGGCCAGCGACCAAGACCGCACCTGCACCCTCTCGGTGTACAAGGATGGTGTGCGTTCCGACGTGACCGTGCGCGTGCAGCACGGACGCACGCGTTTGCGTGCAGACGTCATCACGACAATCACCGTAGAGGGTTCAGGTACGCAGACCATCACCGCCACGTTGCTGCGCGATGGCCACACTGCGTACGTGTGGAACCCCGAGCGTCCGGGCGGCCTCAAGGTCTCAGCCTACGCCGGTGGATCGGTCTTCGGCAGCCAGCGGGGTGACACAGTCTTCGACTTGGAGGACGGCGCCGCTCAGGACTTTATATGCTCCAACGGGAGCGTCAGAGACGACGTATTTACGCCCCCCGCGGATCGGCAGTTTACCGACGTGGATGCTTCCATCGACGCGATGCTGGAGGACGACGGTGAGAGTGGAGCGTTCCCTGACGCCCCCGAAGGCGAGAGGCAGCTCAACCGCGCCAAGGCCTGCGCCGTGTGCAGAAGGATGGAAGAGAGCGACGGCAAGCGCATCTGCCTTCTGACTCTGCGGTGTTGAGAGCGGCGTCCAGCCTCATTCCCTGGTTTCCAAGAGCTCTATGCTGCGCCCCTCGTACTTGGGCTTGAGCGCGCGCGGGTAGGCTTTGGCGTAGGAGGCCACAATGGGGTCCTGCTCGCGGATGGATCCGTCAGCGTTCTGTATCGTACGCACCCAGCCGATCTGGCTGGGACCCAGCGGGCGCAGCAGGGGATCGCGATCCTTGGAGCCCGGGAAGAACGGACCCGTGAGCGTGGAGGTGCGCCCGTCGTCGACGCCGAAGATGCGCACCACGGCGGTGTCACCCGACGTGTGGGCCTGCAACACGATCACGTCCGAGGTGTCGTTGCGGAATTTCATGTCGTGCACACCGGGAAACACCGTAGCGTCGAGGCCGAGGCCGAAGAACTCGTAGTGGTCCACAAAGAGGCTGTGGTTGCGCTTGTACACAATCGGCAGCCCTGAGAGCAACGCCGCGCGATACGTGGTTGTGGCGCCCTGGCAAATGCCGGCGCCGGGGGTGAGGGCCACGCCCCCGCCAAAAAGGCCAAGGTCCTCCTTCCAGCCCTTCTGCAGAGTAACGGGCGCGTCGATCGCGTCCACCATGGAGAAGATGCCGCCGGGCGGGATGACCATGTTGTCCAGATGCTCATCGATCACCTTGTGCACATTGTGCAGGCGCCCGGGCGTGGAATCGGCGAAGTCCGAGAGACCCGTTCCGAGCAGCGTAAGAGTCTTCTGGGTGCCGTCGGCCGCGGTCACCGTGACTGTGGCGTCGTGGCGCCTGCCGTTCAGTGTGATGGATCCGCCGTCGCGTTCCAGTGCAGTGGCAATGCGTGCAGCAGCCTCGGCGGTATCCAGCGTATAGCCCTCCTCCGGGTCGCGCGACATCGTCGCACGCAGGATGTTCTTGTTGTCCATGGCTGTGGAGAGCACCTCGGACGGCTTCCACAGTGATAGCCCCGCGATGTCCCCGCGCTCGAGCGCCTGGCGCACGGCTTCCTTGTCTACGCGGTAGGCGATGGCCCACACCGATGTTTCCAGGCGTAGCCACTCGGGGTGGTCTTTGAGAGCGAAGGTGGCGGTCGTGCCCGCGGGTACGAGCGTCACGGTGACGGAGCGCGTGAGCAACTCCTCACGCGCGTCGAGCGCGCGGTCCACCGCCGCGGGTCCGGGCGATTCCATTCCCAGCGCCACGAGCCGGCGCTGCAGGCGGCCGGCGCGCAGCGAGCCGAGCTCTTCTTCTTGCGGAGCGATCTCCGGTCCACCGTGCAGGGGCACAGGGAAGAGGGGGAGCGTGTGTGGCGCAGCGCCGATGCGCACCGCGACGGCGATCGCCGCCATGAGCGGTATGCTGCTCACTGCCACGGCGATGGCGGTGATCCGGGCGGAATCGCACGGTGTAGCGCTGGACATGGTGTGTATGTGACAAAGTATTACGATAATGTACTACAATTTTGACAAATTATCAAATAGAACTGAAATAACAATAAGGAGGTCAGGTGACAACAAAACAATTATATTGTATAATATTATTCAATGGAACAGGTAATCGGCGTCATCGGCCTACTCTTCCTTCTCTGGGTGCTCTTCGGGTCCCACGAGGTGGAGTTGAGTGACGACACCAAGCGGTTCGAAGGCATCTTTAACGTGCTGATCGTGATCCTGATGGCACCATTTCTGCTGATCGGTGCGATCCTCGGTGGGCTCGGCAAAGCGTTGGCCGAGGCCGTGCCGTTCTTCAGCGATGTCGTGGAAGAAGGAGGCAAACATCTGCGTGAGCGCTCTCGAGAGCGCGAGGCACGCAAGAGCGCCGAGCGCGACGGCACGCGCACGCCGGTGGCTGAGCGTGCAGCCAAGAAGCACGAGGCGCGAGATCCGGAGGAAGCCAATCCCTCTCGCGTCACTCGGGCCCGCAAGCGGGCGAAGGAGACGTGGACCAGGGTGACATCGCGCTTCCGCCGCAAGGACAGACACCAGCGCGAAGTGGAGGACGATCCCACTTCCGCGCAGCTCGCAAATCAGCGCACGGGGACCGAGTCCCGTGCGTCGCACAGTGCAGATAGTCGTGATCGTGTCGGCGTCGTGCGCGCAAAGGAGAACGAGGACAGAACATCCAAGAAAGATGGTGCTGACGAGTCCAAATCCGAAAGCCGGCTTGCCGCCGCATGGGTCGCGGCGACGGCGCTCTTCCATCGCAAAGACAAGCAAAACGAGAAGCACAACAAGAACAAGGAAGCCCATGAACGGCAGGAGAACCAGCGTGTCGCGACGGAGCCGTCACGCGCGCGTGCGGATCGCGAATCGGCGCCCGTACACCGCGAATCCCGCTCCCGCGATGACGCGTCCGTGGCTGCCAAAAGGAACGAGAAACAGGAGGCCAAACATGACGAAGAGGAGGAGAAATCTGGATTTGCGGCTGAATCCTGGAGCACGCTTACCACGTGGTTCCGCCCCGATGAGGAACACGATGAGGAACAGCAGAGCGCGTTTACAGCCGCCCGCACGAAGGAAACCGGACAGCGCACGGAAGAGGCGCCTGCTCAGCGCCAGTCCGAATCTCGCTCCGAAGCCCCGCAGCGTCGTTTCCACGACCAGGCCCCGCGGGAGTGCGTCGCCGATGTTCGGCTCGGCGAGCGCGAGACGCACACTGATCGCGCTACAGGCGTTGTCCACGGGCAGCGTTCCGAGGAGCCTCGCGAGAACGCGCCAACCGAGCACCGTGCGTCGCAAGAGTCATCGTACCGCTCCGTGCGCCAGGGGCGCCATGCGCCCGAGAAGCACACGAACGATGCACATGGCTCGAAGGACGATTGCGCGACGCATCCGGCGGCGGAGGCTTTGCGCGAACGTGAGGCCCGCGAACCGGCCCACCGAGCCGTCGATACATCGTCCCGCCGCGAAACGGAGACCGTCGTGACGAAGGACCGTCGCGGGAAGCAGCGCATCGCCGTCGTCCGTACGGCACAGCGCGAACGGCAACTGAATAGCGAGGAGCGGGATGACTCAGTCGAGACGGACGAGCACGCATCCAACCGCACGCCCTCGGCATGGCGCAAGGTTGCGGATGCACTGCGGCACACGGCCCAGCGCTGGGCCGAGCGGGGCGAGGCTTGGATCCGGGTCGCGCATGCGCGCCTGACGGGACGGCACTCCGAGTACGACCATGAGGAATCGCTCCACCGTATGCGGCGCATCGGTTGGAATACACGCCGGCGGGTCGCGTCGATGCGGCCGCACGCACACGCCTAGGAGCACATTACTGCGTCAGCCAGTCTTCCGTTGTTGGAACTGGTTCGAACAGGCGGCGTTCCGCCCATTCGTCTAGTACCAACGCCGGGCGCGCCGCGGAGATCTCCTCCCGGTCCATTGCCCCGTTCGACGTCCTGTGCACCATCGTGGCCCGTGAGAACCTGGATGTAAAATAGGGCGCCAGTCCTATGAAGAACGAATCGTGGAACACGAGCGCGCGCGGCAGCGAAGCGTCATCGCTCTCCGTCACCCAACGGCCCACTGCGTTCGGCGCCTCGCTCGTGCGTTCCACGGTGTGCGGCCCGCTGCGAGGCAGTGGGAGCGTCTCGTCCGGGAGCCAGATTCTGGTCCATCCCAGAATCTTTCGCAGATCGTGCGCGGCCGGGACCCGCACGTGCACCAGATCCTCCGGCGCGGTCGGTGCGGGAAACAGCTCTGGCACCGTCGCGGCCAGCTCCCGCGATGTCGCCTCCGCGCCTGCACTCGTCCAGTGCGTGTCGCTTATGGAGTAGACGGGCTCTTTCCGCTTGGTTTCGCGCAGTCGATCTAGCGGGTACACAATACGAAGTGCGGATCGTGTGCGGAGGTACTCGACCAGCTGCGTCCCGCGCGCCGGGAGCAGTGCCCGGTGTTCCGTCACGAACTCCGGATACAGTGTCTGCTTTTCGGGGACGATCATCACGACGTAGGTCATCTCGTGCGCGCGGAACCACGCGTCGCGGGTCTCCAGGTATTGGCGCCACCCTTCAAGCTCTGCAAGAGTGAACAGGGTCCGTTTGTGGGTCGGGACGCCAAAGAGCCAGCCCTTCCGTCCCACGGAGACAAAGGGGTTGCCCGGTTGCCCGGTGAGCAGCACGAGTGTCAGGTTTCCGGCGCTCGACAGTGGCCGGCGCGATCCCACCACCGCTGCGCCTAGTAGCACAACTGCCAGCAGAGAGAGGAAGACCACTCGCCGTCGGTGGAGATGGGTACGCACCATCAGAAGTGACCATAGAGGAACGGGCGCGCGAGTGTCGCGGCGACGACGGCGAGGCTCGTCACGAGGAGCGCGATACTCCAAAGATCCTGCGCCAGGGACGGCCGCGGGGGGGCGGATGGATGCCCTCGCAGCCCCAAGATCGCAGAAACGCTGAGCGCAAGGGCGAGGATCCGCAGCGTCCCCGGATTGATCACCGCCTGCACCGCGCCGATGTCGATAGTGTCTTGCGAAAGGCCGACCATCGCCGCGAAGTAGTTGAGCGCCGCGAGAACCGTCGTAGCCCGGAAAAAGACCCATCCGCACAGCAGCAAGAGCTGGGTGCCGGCCACCTTGAGCCAGCGCGGCGCGGAGCCAAAGAGGCTCCCGCCCATCGCGCGTTCCGCCGACACGAGCGTGCCCATGAGGAGGCCCCACACAATGAAGTGCCACTCCGGCCCGTGCCACAGCCCCGACAGGACGAATACCGCCAGTATGTTGCAAGTCACACGCACCGCCGACCGCCGGCTGCCCCCGAGCGGGATGTACACCTCATCACGGAACCACTTCATCAGAGACATATGCCACTTCCGCCAGAACTCGCCCACCGACGCAGCGAGGTACGGCAGCGAGAAGTTCTCTGCCAGCCGGAAGCCCAGCATCCGCGCAAGCCCGATGGCCATGTCCGAATACCCCGAGAAATCGAATGCCAGCTGCAGTGTGAATGCGAGGACCCCGACCCACGCCGCCGTGGGTGTGAGGCCGTGTGCCCCGAACGCCGCGTCTGCCACGGGAGACAGCCGGTCGGCGAGTAGCACCTTCTTGGCCAGGCCCGCGATGAAGCGTTTGGCTCCGGCTTCCAGGTCTTCCGCCGATGGCGCGCTCCGCGCCGCAATCTGGGACGCGAACGCGGCGTAGCGCGTTACGGGGCCCGCGAGGAGCTGGGGAAAGAACGACAGATAGAGCGCGAGGTCCGCGGTAGAGCGCGAGGCGGGGGCCGCGCCCCGTCGCACGTCCGAGAGGTACGTGACGGCCATGAGGCTGAAGAACGCAAGCCCCAGGGGCATGTGCGGGTGTAGCCACATCTCCGTCCCCGCAAACTCCGGCAGCACCTGGCCCGCGCGCGGCGCGAGCCGCAGCAGCACAAATCCCAGGAGCACCCCTGCCACGCTAGTCGCGTGTAGAAGCGCCCCCCGCCGCGAGTCGCGGTGGCGCTGGAGCGATGGTCCAATCATCCGACAGAGGAGCACAGCGCCGCCGAGGAATGGCAGGGACCACGGATCGCTCCACGCGGCGAAGGCCACGCTCACCGTAAGCAGGAAGAAGTGGCGCGTCCACCCACGCAGCAGGAATGCGCCGGCGAGGCTTCCTGGGAGGACCGCGAACAGGAACCCGGGGGACGCGAAGCTCATGCGGTTCCGAGTGTAGAGGCTCGCCTCCCAGCCGCCTATGGAAGGCCTTACGGCATCCCGATCCCCGCGGCGCGCATTGCCGCGCCCACGTAGGCGCGCATTGCGGGATCCGGTCCGAAGGCAGTGGTCTGTTTGGGTTGCCTCTCGTACATCGCGTGCACGGCCTGAGCCACGGCCGGGTCGCCGCCGGTGAAGGCGTCCACGTAGGACTTCCAGGTCTTCGCATGTGCTTGCATCACGGGATCCGCGGGATCCGTGCCCTTCTTCATCTCCGCCTGCACGGCCGCGATGAGCGTCTGCCAGCCGACCTCGGCCTTACGCATGCCGGTGTTGCCGAGTGTATCGCGCCGGTCACGGACGCCTTGCTGCCGCTCCGGCGTGAGTGAGCTCGTCACCTGCCCCGTGAGGGCGATGACGTTGAGCAAGTCCTCTGTGGAGACGTGGCGCGCCTGCTCCATAAAGCGCCGCACACCCTTGAGCCGTTCCAGGAGTTCGCGCTGGTCTTCCAGCTCCGTGGTGAGCCGCTCCATCTGCAGCGTCACTACGCGCTCTGCGGAGAAGTCTGGATTGTCCAGCGCGCCCTTGATGTCCTCCAAGGCGAAGCCAAGCTGGCGCAGCGACACGACGCGTTGTAGCCGCTCCACGTCCGCGCGCGTGTAGACGCGGTGGCCGGTGGGCGTGCGGAGCGACGGCGCCAGCAGACCGATCTCCTCGTAGTAGTGCAGGGTGCGGACCGAGAAGCCCGAGCGCTTGGCGAGATCGCCAATCTTCCAGATCTGACGTGCGTCGTCATTGGGCGAGAGAGGCGTGCTCATGCTCGCCATGATGCACCCTCACGCGGCGTGAGGGGCAAGTGCATCTCCACCGACGCGTCAGGCGCCTTCCTGTGGGCTCTCCTGAGGTGTCTCCTCTGGATTCCCCTGTGGCTCCATGGCGGCTCCGGGATGGGCGCCCGGCTGCGGGAAGATGCGCGGGGCGGCGGGATCGGACTCGAAGCGACCGATAATGCGGGAGAGCATCTCGGAGAGTTCCGCACGGGTCATGGACTGCTCCGGCATCACGATCGATGGCGGCATCACGTACCGCTCGTTGAGGGCGTACATGAACGGTCGGAACCACGGGTCCGAGCTGACGTCGTGCGTGGGCGGGAGGTCGTAGGCGGTGGACACGATGCGTGCGGTCTCAGCAGCGCTCACCTCTCGCTCGGGCTGGAAGCTGCCGTCGGAGTAGCCCCCGATGATGCCGGACCGCTGTGCTTCGCAAAGGTATGGCCCGTACCATACGGCGCGAGCGTCAGGGACGTCGGTGAAGAGCGGACCCGCGGTCTCGTCGGCACAGCGTATGAGCTTGTCAGGGTGACGAATGGGCCCGATGACGAGCTTCACCAGCTCCGCGCGCGTCACGAGCTGGTTGGGGCGGAACGAACCGTCCTCGTACCCGCCCACGATGCCACGGTCTTGCATGTCCGAGATAGCAGGCGCATAGGGATGCGCAGGGTCTACGTCCGGAAAAAGCGACGCACCGAAGTGCGGGGGAAGCAGGAGCGGCAGCGTGGCTACAAAGAGCGCGGCTGCCACCGACAGCGCGAGCAAGATGCGCGAGGCTGGCGCGGATACGTGCAGCTTCATGCTCAGCGGGGGATGGGGCAGAAGCCGATCTCACCCCCTGGTCCCACGGATACCAGCTGCATCTTCTGGGTGGGGCGGTCGTAGGCGTAGACGTCGGCGTTGGAGGCGTTGTAGTCCTGCGAGAGGAGATCTGCGCGCGAACGGCATACGACCGTCTTGGCGTCACGGCTCACCCACAGCACCGTGCACGGCGGCCGCTCCACCCCGCTGTCGTCGCCGCGGTAGAGCTTGGAGTACAGGCCCGCGACCTTTCCGTCGCCCGAGAGCGAGAGCAGCGGACCCTGTCCGATGACCAATCCGTCGTACGTCACGATGCCGTCGCGCCCGGTGGACGCGGAGACAGTCCCGTCTGTGCTGTAGTACGTGGGGATCTTGCCCTGGTACAAGAACGTGTCATCCGGCTGGAGAAAGAGGCCGAACGACGGCGAGAATGCGCCTGACATGGGAAGGAACGTGCTGCCCTGATCGGGTGTGCCGTTCGCTATCACGGGGCGGAGCGTAGACAGCTGGCGATCGTACACGAAGAGGTTTGCCGCGTTCACGTCGCGCCGCCAGTGGAAAAGCACATAGCGCGCGTCGTCGGTCATGGCCATCGGTGCCGCGAACGACGCCGCTGTGGAGGGGTCGGGTGTGGACGGCACAGACATAGCACGGTGGTCGATAGTCTTCGTGAGGCGGTCGTAGGTGTGTAGCGTCGGCAAGGGGTTTCCCTGCGTGAGCCAGAGGATCAACCGACCGTCAGCGCTCACGATGGGTCCATTGACGGAGCCGGTGCTCGGTGCGCCCTCGATGGCTTCGGTGGTGCCGGAGACGCGGTCACGCAGGAAGAGCCCGCGAAGATTCTGGTAGTCGGCGTCGAAGACGACGTAGCGTGCATCGGGGCTCATGGAGATGGCGTAGCTCCGGCCGTAGCGCTTCTCGCCCTGTTGCGTCTGCGCCGCGCATGCGGCGTCGCTGGTGTGCGCGCATACGGAGGTGCACGCGGTCCATGATTTGCCGTTGGCAGGGCCAAGGTCGCACTGCTCGCCCGCGTCCGTAATGCCGTCGCCGCATGCGACTTGGGGAGGGGAGAGAACGTCTGGGTAGCCGGGGCAGCGGTAGTCGCACAGGAGGCCGTCGCGCGGAGAGGGTTCCGTGCATGATCCGCCTACGGGTGCGTCGCACGAGCCGCCGCTTGCCCAGCCCTGCAGCGATCCGGACGGAGCACGGAAGCGCCATCCGCCAGGTCCTCCCCGTACGGACGACGCTGCGCGTGACGAGGCAGGACGGACCGGCGCTGCCGACGAGCGGGGCGCGGGGAACGAGGATGACACGGCGGAACGGCGGATGGAAGATGCGGCGCCACTGCGTACCGACGAGGCTCGGGCGGACGACACGCGCGATAGCGATGCGACGACGGACGACCGGCGGGACGACGCTGCGCGCGAGGAGACAGGCCGTACGGACGCGGGATTGCGATCGGAGAGGTCAAAGATTAGGGGCCCGTCGGACGAAGACTGCTCGTCGGGATTTGCAGGCTCATCGACGGCCTGTTCATCAATGTTCGGCTCTGTTCCGTCCTCCGGCGACAACGGCGCACCACGTGCAGGAAGTGGGTAGAGCTGCAAGATGCGATAGAGCATCTCTGCCAGCTCGCCGCGGGTGGTGAACTGCTCGGGTGCGTTGAAGGTCTCGGGGAGGAGCTGGCGTTCGTTGAGCGCTATCAGCGGCCCGGCGTACCACGGCTCGTCGACGGGCGAGGTCGGTTCGATGCCGAAGACCTGGGTCACGATTTTGGCCGTCTCCGCGATAGTCACGCGATTGCCCGGCCGGAAGTTCCCGTCCGGATACCCTCCCACGAAGCCGAGCCGCTTGGCGGCGCAGACGAACGGTCCGTACCACGCGATAGTCGGGTCGGGGATGTCGGTGAAAAGCGGGATCATCTCCGGGTCCAATACACAGCGCTCGCGCTCGCCCGGCGCGGCGCCGGGGGTGACGATGAATTTCACCATCTCCGCGCGTGAGATAGGGGCGTCGGGGCGGAACGTGCCGTCCGGGTAGCCTTGGATCACGCCCGTCGTGCGCATGTGCTCCACCGCCGCGAAGTACGGGTGTGACTGCGGCACGTCCTGGAAGGACGCGGGCACGCCCAATTCCACCTGGCCTGCCGCGCCGAAGGCGCCCCATGCTGTCACCGTCAGCACCACTCCCGCGGCGATGCCGAGGAGCAGCCTGCCGTGGAGGGAGAGAGGTCGCATGTCGGATGGATGTGGGTTTCTGTCCAGTATACTCCTTTCTTTGGGCTTGGAAAAGCCCGGAACGCCTTGCCTACCCTGCGCGGGAGGCCTGAAGCGAGTAGGCGATGGGAAGGGCGACCATCGCGCAGAACAAAGCCAAAAACACAACAATCGGCCATCCGATCCAGACGATCGCCTCCAGGAGGATCAGCGCGCCCCCCGCGATCCACAGCCGGCCGGCCATCCGGTGGGTCTTATGCCATACCGCGTCGCTCGCGAGCGTCCACGGTGTGCGGATGCCCATGATGCCGTTGCGCTCCACCGATCCGAACGTTGCGCCGAGGAGCGCCACGAGCACCCCGAGCCCGCCGAGCAGCGCGCGACCGACGTCCGGTCCCGCGTCGGAGAGCGCCGATTGGAGCTGTAGCCCGTAGAGGTACGCGAAGAACGCCGTCATCGCGAGCAGCACGGTCACCCACGGTCGCGTGACCCGCGGCCCGCGCGCGGCGGGATCGAGCCGCCGCGCGAACGGCAGCAGGAATGTCATACTGAGCGCCAGGCCCGGTACCAGCCACGCGCCCGCGGCCTTGGGCATCCAGCCGTCCGCTTCGCCCAAAAATCCCCAGTGCGTGGGGATGTGTTCGGGGAGGCTATTGTAGAGCAGCGCGCCGACGGCGAGCATCCACGCCAGGAGCAGGACGCGTGCGGCGCGCAGGTGCGTGACGGAGGCATCGGACATGCGGATCAGCGTACTCTTTCCGTGCCGGGCTCACATCGTGCCGCTCGTCGGGGCCGCGGATCCGCCGTTCTTCGGGACTGCCGGAGCTGGTCTATGGGAGGGGATGCTGGGTAGGGACGGATGGCTAACGCAAGGCGGCATCCACCTGACGGGCAGGATATTGACGTTGTACAATTTTAGGTTTTGCAGTATTTTCTGCGCCTCTCCATGCGACTGCTGTCCAAGACACCTGAGGCCGCGACGCGCCGCTACGACATGGTCGCAATCATCCCCGCGTACGACGAGGGGTGCGGCGCGCTCGGCATGCTGGAATCCGTCGCGGTGCAGCAGGGGATCGACGACGCGCGCGTGGCGATGCTGGTCGTCATCAACCAGCCGCCTGATGCATCGGCTTCCGTTGCCCTGGGGAACGAACGGACGCACGAGCTCGTCGAGGCGCTGTGGGACGACCACCCGCCGTCGAGCCTGGAGCATTGCGCCCAACCGTACCCCTTGGATACGCGCCGCCGCCTCCAGGCGTTCTCCGCCGCTGCCCGCTCGCGCGTGGAGTACCTGCTGCTGGACTGTTGGTCGCACGGGCATGCGCTGCCCGGCTGCAATGTGGGGTTGGCGCGCGATCTCGGGGCGGAGGCCGCGTGCGGCCTCGTGGAGTCGCTGGACGACGGCATCCTCTTCATGAGCGACGCGGACAGCGCGTACGTGCCGGGCTACTTCGCTGCGGCGCGCGAGCTCTTCGCCGCCGGTGCCGTGGCCGCTACGGGTCCGCTGGATATCTACCCCGATGGGACTCCGGAGTCCGAACGCGCGCATCGGCTCCTTCGTATCTTCCAAGCGTTCGGCCAGGCGCAGCACGCGATACTCGATCGTGATGCTCCGCGCAGGCCCCGGCAACGCCGATGGGACCATATGTTTTCCGGCGCCAACATGACCATGCGCCCGCGAGTCTTCCTCGCGCATCGCTTTGACCCCCTCAGGGGGGCCGAAGACGTCGGCATGGCGGCCAAGATCCTGGCCTCGGGTGCCAGCATCCTCTCGGATCCGCGCCTGGTCGTGCGGACGCCCTGCCGCGAGTCGGGGCGCACGGACGAGGATCATGGGTTCGGGCACGTGGTCGCCCGGCATGCGAAGTACGCCGGACGCTTCGGGGAGAGCCCTGCGGGCACCCTGCGGCAGGTGGACCTCTTCCGGCGTCTCCTGGACGCACTGGAAGACACGCGTGATCGGGCACCAGACGACGCCGCCGCGTGGCGCGCCGCCGCGGCCGCGCTTCCCGTCCATGGAGCGCCGAAGGTCACGTCCGAGGAGGCGGACGCCCTCTGGGCCGCGCATCGCCTCGTGCCGAATATCTCCCACGTGGAGGTCAACGCGTTCGTCGTCAACGCCGCCCGCGCCATCGTGTGTGTGCGCCACCCCTCTGTGCCGCTACGCGAGGCGCTAGACGACCTGGAGCACCGTCTGCGCGCCGCGGACGAGGAAGGAGAGCCGGGCATGACGGCGTATCTCCAGTGCACGCGCGCGAACGACGACCTCGTGCGTTTGCTGAACGAGAGCGCCCTCAATACTGCCGAATACGCAGCGCCCCACGTGGCCGATGCCGCAACCGCGCGCCGCATGGCCGGCCTGTCATCGAGCGCGGAACGGCAGGAGGAGGAACAGGCGCGCCACAGGGTCATCGATCTGCTCGGTGCCACTGCTCTCAACCCGCAAGACGACGAGATCCGCCGGCTGGAACGAGTGCTCGCGACGGTGGCGGGCGCGACGCCTTCGGCCGCTTCTGCCGCCGAGGCCATGCGGGATATCGCACGCTCCCTCTACACGATGCAGGCGCTGTCGTTCGCGGGCACGCGCCTTGCCGTGAAGGTCCATCACCTCGTTCGAGCCCGGGTTGCCGGGTCCGTATTGAGGAGCGCGGTGATCCGGCGCGCGGAGGCGATCACGCGGCAGATGCGCGCCGTCTTCGAACGGGTCGAGCCCTGGCGGGCGACCTTCCGCGAGGCGGTGGCTGATCCACTGCTCCGTGCCGCCGGGAGCGACGAGCGCGTATCCCTCTCCCGTCTCCTCCCACGGTATGAGGGCATCCTGGCGGACGGCGTGAACTTGCCCGACGCCTTCCTGCGGGATTTCACGCGGCGCGTCACGGAGCAGCCGACTGGGGAGGGTGGAGGCGCGATATCCGGCGGATCGGGTGCGGGCGCGCCCGCCGACTGATAGGCTCCCCCCGGCCCCATGCCCGATACCCCTCGTACCAAAGCTCCGCGACTCGGACTCATCTTCTTCACGATCTTCCTGGATCTCCTCGGCATCGGGATCCTCTTCCCCGTGATCCCGCAGCTCCTGGCCAACCCCGATTCGCCGCACTACCTGCTGCCCGCGGGCATGACGCTGCAGCAGGGCTACATCCTCCTCGGCATCGTCACGGCGGCCTACCCGCTGGCGCAGTTCTTCGCTGCGCCCGTCCTCGGGCAGCTGTCGGACCGGTACGGCCGGCGCCCCGTGCTCGCCTTCTCGCTCGCGGGGACCGCGTTCGGCTACGTGCTTTTCGCCCTCGGCGTCCTCACGCGCAACATCCCGCTCCTCTTCGCCGCGCGCATCCTGGACGGCATCACGGGCGGCAACATCTCCGTGGCCCAGGCCGCCATCGCGGATGTCTCCACCCCCGAGAACCGCGCCAAGAACTTCGGGCTCATGGGCGCGGTGTTTGGTGTGGGCTTCATCATGGGGCCGTTCATCGGGGGCAAGCTGGCCGATCCCTCCGTGTTGCCGTGGTTCGACGCGGCCACGCCGTTTTGGTTCGCGGCGATCCTCAGCGCCCTCAACGCCGCGTTCGTCATCGCGCGCTTCCGCGAGACCAACATGCACCGCACCACGGGCCGTCTCACGTGGAACAAGTCCATCAAGGACATCGGCCGGGCGTTCACGCTGACCGAGCTTCGTTCGCTCTTCCTCACGGGGTTCCTGTACCAGGGCGGCTTCTCGTTCTTCACGGGGTTCTTCGGCGTCTACCTCATCCACCGCTTCGGGTTCACCGAGGGGAACATCGGCGATTTCTTCGCGTACGTGGGCATCTGGATCGTCTTCACGCAGGCGCTTGTCACGCGGCACATGGCCAAGCGCTTCACCGAGCGGCAGATCCTCAACTTCACCTTGGCGGCCACGGGCATCGGCGTGCTGCTGTTCCTGCTCCCGCACGATTGGAGGTGGCTCGCCATCGTCGTGCCACCGTTCTCCATCGTCAACGGGCTGTCGCAGGCCAACTACATGGGCCTGCTCAGCCGCTCCGCGGACCAGCGCATCCAGGGCGAGGTGCTCGGCATCAACGCGAGCCTCGCGGCCCTAGCACAGGCCATCCCGCCCGTGCTCTCGGGCTTCGTGGCGGCGAGCTTCGCGCCGGAGGCTCCCGTGCTCATCGCGGCCGTGGTCATCGTGGGCGCGGGGCTGTTCTTCCTGCTCGCGTTCCGCACGCGCAAGGCGGCGTGACGCTCACGCGGTGAGCGGCGCGATCTTGTCGCGCAGCGCCTGGGCCTGCGCGGCGTTCCGCCACACCGTTACCGTGCACGGCGTGCGGCGGACGCAGAGATCCAGAAACGCGTCCGCATCAAACTCGTCGGGCGACGCCGTCCCGCGGAAGAACGCACCAAGATCCGCTGCAAGCTTGTCGGGGAGGATACATTCCAGCACATAGTCGCCGTAGACGTTGAGGTTGTACCCCTCCTTGGGGAAGCCTGGCATGTCGGTGATGACGGTGGTGAAGATCTGCTTCAGCTTCTGCGCGCCCGCGCGGTCTAGCGGCGTGTCGTTACCGAAGAGCCACTGGCAACGGATGCCGCGTGAAGAAAGCTCCCGATAGAAACCCACGTCGTGTGCTTGTTTCCCGAGCAGCCACCACGCGTGCGAGTAGTACTTGTGGAGCGTTTGCCCGCCTACGGCGTGGTAGAGCTGCACGAGTAGGTGGTTCCAGATGGCCTCCACCTCCTGCAGCGACGCTGCGACGTACTTGCGGCGCTCACCGTCCTTGAGCGGGATGTTCGCGTGTGCGGCGACGCTCTGGGCGGCGGCGCGGCGCGCGCGCTCGGCGTAGAAAGAGAGGTACGATGCCCACATGAGGTTGAGCGATACCTTGCCCTTCATCTTCACGAGCACCTGCTCCTCCTCCATCTGCGTCACCACGCGGTAGAGGTGCTGGAGAGAGGTCTTGAGTTTGTACGTCTTACGGAGCCGCTCGTGCAGCTCCGACATCGTGATTTCGGGGTGGCGGGCGACCAGCTCTAAGACGCCGTTGTGGAGTGGATGCAGGGGGGCGACGCTAAACATGGTTCGCATCCTAGGTGAAAACGGTTTCGGACGACAGCGGAGCGTTGACGGGGCTTGTGGCTGCCCTATCCTGTGCGACCAGTACTCGCTTTCCATGTTTTCCATGCGCTCCCGCCTGTCGCATCTCCTCCTCGCCGGGCTCTGCGTGCTCGCGTGCGCGGGGATTGTAGCGCCGGCCCGCGCGCATGAGCTGTTGCCCCAGGCGCTGGTGGAGTACATCCAGGAGCATCCGGAGGCCACGCCCGCGGAGATCGAGGCGTTCGTTGCTTCGGATCCGGAGCTCGCGGGTGCCGGCGCGGAGCGCCAGCGCAAGTTGGTTGAGCTCGCGCGCAACGGACCCCCCGGGTTCTGGGCCAACGTGTGGGGGTTCCTTCTTCTCGGTGTCGAGCACATTCTTAGCGGACCGGACCACGTGCTCTTTGTCTTCTCGTTGCTGCTCACGTTCGTGAGCTTTCGGAAGACTGCGTGGCTGCTCTCGTGCTTCACGCTCGCGCACAGTACGACCATCATCCTCGCGGGCGCGGGCTGGCTTAGGGTGAGCTCCTCATTTGTGGAGCCGCTCATCGCACTCTCTATTGCGTACGTCGCGATCACGAGCGTGTTCCTCAGTAAGCGCTATCCCTTCTTCGCGGACAACAGGTCCAAGGCCGCTATGGTAACGGCGTTCGGGTTCTTCCATGGTATGGGCTTCGCCGGCGCGTTGGAGGAGGTGGCCGTGCCGCGCGGCATCGTGCCATTTCTTTCGTCGTTGCTGTCGTTCAACCTGGGCGTCGACATCGGGCAGATGTTCGTGGTCGTCGTCGCGCTCCCCGTGTTGCTACTCTGCCGCCGTGCGTTGTGGTATCGGCTCGCCGTGACGACGTGCGCCCTCGTCATCAGCGCGCTCGCATTGCTCTGGTTTGCGAATCGCGTGCTCTATCTCTAGTACGTGACTGTGCGCGTACACCGTTGCGTTGCTCGCGACGTGAGAAGGATCGGACAGTCGCTACGAAATTCACCTTCTAGATGAATATCAACGCGGATAGGGCATGCATCGTTGCCAACGCGCGTTCCTGCCTCATACTCCAGGGTAATTCCTTCCCCTTATCCCTCTCTATGAGAGCCTCTCTCCTCCGCCGGGGTGCGACGATGGTCGCGGCATCCCTGGCCCTCGGCGCGCTCGCCCCGCTGGCGACGTTCGCCTCCTCGCACCGCGAGGCGCCCATGATTTCCCAGGATCCGGCCGCCGACTCGACCGACCTGTACGCGTTCGTGAGCCCTGCAGACGCGAGCAAGGTGGTTATCGTGGATAACAGCAACCCTCTGGGCATTCCCGGCGCCGGCCCCAACTACTACAACTTCGGCACCGATGTGGTGTACGCCGTGCACATCGACAACAACGGCGATGCCACCGAGGACATCACGTACGCCTACACCTTTGAGCGCAAGGTGAAGAACGGCGGCACGTTCCTCTACAACACCCAGCCGTACGCCAAGCTCGATGACGGCAACGTGACCTACACAGCCCACGTGTACCTCATCAAGGGCAAGTTCACGGGCAGCAAGGTGCAGCTCAACAAGCAGGCCTGGCTCACGGACTTTACCGTGGCCCCGCCCGCTATCGGTCCCAAGAGCCAGCCCGACTACGAGAAGCTCGCTATGGCCGCCGTGCATGATGCCGGCGCCAAGGGCAAGTTCTTCGCTGGCCCCCGCGACGATCCCTTCTTTGTGGACCTCCGCGTCTTCGACCTGCTCGACCTCGGCCGTGGCAAGGATTCGCTCGCCGGAACCAATGTCCAGTCTATCGTCATGGAGGTCCCCGCCGCCTCCCTCACCCAGGACGCCAAGCCCCCCGCTTCCTCCAAGGAGCCGGTGATCGGCGTCTGGAGCGCCAACTACCGGTACTCGACGACCGTTCTGCGGGATGACGGCACATCCCGCCCGACGGGCAAGTTGGTCCAGGTGTCGCGCCTCGGCATGCCTCTCGTCAACGAGGTGGTGGTGCCGCTCGCCGCCAAGGACTACTTCAACGCCTCCCGCCCCGACGATGATGCCGGCAAGAACTTCAAGGCCTACGGCCCCGTCGTCACCAAGCCCGAGCTCGCCGGCCTCCTCAAGGCCGTCCTCGGTCTCGATGTCCCGCTCGATAACCGCACCGACCTCGTGACGGTCTTCCTCACCGGTGTCCCGGGTCTCAACCAGCCCAACAATGTCCGCGCCGCGGAGATGCTGCGTCTCAACCTGTCCACGCCGGTCACGGCCGCGAACAAGATGAGCCGCCTCGGCGTCTTCGGGGGTGACCTTCAGGGATTCCCCAACGGTCGCCGTCTCTCCGACGACGTCACCGATGTGGCCATCCAGGCCGTCGCCGGCACGCTCGTCGACAAGAAGTACGCAAATCCCGATCTCGGAGATGGCGTGAACGCGAACGACAAGGCATTCATGGCTGCGTTCCCGTACGTTGCCTCCCCCAACCTCCTCGCCAAGTAAGCGTTCGTATGGCTGAGACGACGACCAGTACCAGCCGCGCCAACGGGACGATCCTCCGTATCGTCCCGTTGGCAGTCGTCGCACTCCTCGTCCTTGCGGGATGCGGAAACGCCGCGCCGCCACTGGAGCCGATCTTCATCGATCGGACCGAGAGCGGACTCGCGCCCTCTACAATGAGCGGCATCCTTGCCACTCAAGAGGCGCTGGTCGCGAGGCCCGATGACAACACACTCACCTTTACTCTGGCTTCCGCCTACCTCCAGGCGCTGCGGGAGAACGCCGACCCGGCGTACTACGACCGGATCGAGTCACTCCTGCGCCGCGTGGAGATCCGCGATGCCGGCAATCCTGAGGTGCCGTTCCTCCGCGCCACCGTGGCCGCGGGCCGGCACGACTTTCACGGAGCAGCGAAACTCGCCAAGCAGGTGACCTCTTCGCATCCCGAGGTGGCGCGCTACTACGGCGTGCTCGTAGATGCCCTCGTCGAGACCGGTCAGTACGACGCGGCTGTGACAGCGCTCCAGAAGATGGCCGACATCCGGCCGGACTACTCCGCGCTCACACGCATCGCGTACCTTCGGGAGATCTACGGCGACGTCCCCGGTGCCATTGAGTCCATGGAGCGGGCGCTGGAAGCAGGCACTGCCGTGCCGGAGAATGTCGCGTGGACGCACGCGGAGCTGGCCCGCCTTTGGTTGCCCTCGAATCCCGAGCGCGCACGGACGCTTTGCGAGCGCGCGCTGGAGATCTACCCCGGCTACGCGCCTGCCCTCGCAGGGCTTGCTCGCGTGGAGATGGCGTCTGGCATTGGCAATGCCGATGCCGCTCTCGTGTATGCAGAGCGAGCGCAGGAATCACTCGCACTGCCGGAGTACGCCGCCCTCCTCGGCGACATTCACGCCGCCAAAGGCGATGCCAAGAAGGCTGCCGCGCAGTTCACACTCGTACAACTGGGGTACCAGCAAATAGCCGCCTCCGGCACTGACGTGGAGCTTGAGCGCGTGAAGTTCCTCCTAGACCATGCCCTGGAGACGGGCAGCCTCGTGACCCAGGCGCGCGCGGTGTACGCGGATCGCCCCACCATTTTTACAGCGGACGCTCTGGCGTGGGCGCTCCACGGCGTGGGTGAGACCGGTGAGGCACGCGAGTACGCCGCCAAAGCGCTCGCTACCGGAAGCAAGGATCCCGTCATCCGCTTTCATGCTGCGCTTATCGCCAAAGCGGCGGGGGAGAAGGCAGAAGCCAGGACGCTGCTCGAGGCTGTACGCGCCGAATCGCCACACTTCTCTTTTCGCTTGGAGCCCGTCCTGGAGCGGGAACTCACAGGTCTCTAACCCATCCGGAAATTCGCCATCCGGGTGAAACGATGGCCCGTCATCCCTTTGCCCATCGACAGGGTGATCGCTTCGTGGAAGAGTGGTTCGCGCATTACGTAGATTTTTCTTTCCATTTTT
>CAZYAK010000018.1:0-6340 GCA_964645935.1 uncultured Candidatus Peribacteria bacterium
CGCCGCAGCCGGCCGCGCCGCGTCGCCGTGCTTCGACGCCGCCGCCTTCCTCGCGATCGCCGAGCGCGCGCTCGAGACGATGGCAAGATGGGCGCTGGAAAAGAATGAGCATGTAGGCCTCCTCGGCGCGGTTGACGGGGGAGTCGGGGCGGAAGATACCCAGAAGGTCGCCATTGACATCACGGTCGCCAGAAACGATGCCACGGGCCACGGCATAGGCAACATCCGGCTCGTAGGGGTGGCCGACGGTATCGGTGAAATCGGCATAGAGCGGCGGCACGTCGTCGCCAAAGGCGTCGTGAATCACGCCGAGCAACTCGGCACGCATGATGGGGCGGTTGAGGTCGGGCGGGACCGCGGTCTGGAAGAGGCGCAGATTGCGCTCTTCCGCACACGATACGTATCGCTCGGCCCAGTGGCCGACCGCTGCAAGGTTCTGCACGGGACGCAGGCATCCGGTCTCGTCCACGCGAGCAGCGCGGAACGCCATCTTGAGCGCCTGGGAGACGGTAACAGGGTCCGACGGGCCGAAGCGCCCGGTGCCCTTGCCCTCGGCGTCCTTGTAGCCGGAGAGAATTCCCCAGCCGGCGGAGGCGGAGACGTACTGGTGGAACCAGTCGGCTTCGTCGACGTCAGCAAAGGTGGCACCACCAAGGTCGTCGAGCTTCTCCACAACGTCGGAGAAGTCCGATGCGTGCGTGGTCTGATACACCTGTAGCTCTTCTTTAAGCGCGCTCAGATCGTCCAGGAACGCACGGGCCGGAAGAACGGAGGAGACCACTGCCACGAGGACGGCGGTAGCGGGGAACAGGTGGCGGAGCATGGGTGTGTGGTGTGACATCGGAATATGATAGCAGAAAACGGCTTTGTGCTCAATGTTTACGAGCACGCGAGCCAGCAAGCGGGATGCGGTAGGTGAAGGTGCTGCCTTTGCCGAGCTCGGAGGACGCCTCAATCTCCCCATGCTGGAGATGCATGAAGTTCCGGGCGATGTAGAGGCCCAAACCGGCGCTCTTATCTGCTCCCGCGCCTCCGCTCAGCACCTGGTCGCGGGTAAAGAGACGCCGGATGATGTCTTGGGTCATGCCCTCGCCCGTGTCAGTGACGTCAACGCGTGCCTTCCCCGCGTCGGTGGAGATCCGCACGGTGATGCCGCCGGTCTTGGTGTGCTTGAGCGCGTTGCTCACGCTGTTGCCAATGGCTTCAGCCAGCTTTTCCTTGTCCGCCAGCACGCGGACATCCCCTTTGGGGGCCTCGATCTTCAGCGACAGGCCCTGCTGGATGAAGGCGGGACGGTGCGGGCGCACGGCCAGCTCCACGATCTCTTTAAGGGAGGCCGGAAGGAGTGTCACCGCGATCACACCCCGATCGATGCGGGAAACGTTGAGGATGTCGAGGACGAAGCGGTGATTGGTCGCATTGGTCTCCTGCAGATCCTTGAGTGCCTTGCGAACCGGCGCGGGAAGCTTGCCGTACGTGCCATCGAGCAGGAGCTCCAGTGTCCACCGAATGGCCGTGATCGGCGCCTTGAGCTGGTGGCTCACGACGGAGATGACATCATCCTTCATGCGCTCTACGAGCTTGCGCTCCGTAATGTCGCGCGCGATGGCCGACGCGCCGGTGATGCGTCCGGCCGCGTCCATGAGCGGCGAAATGGTCAGCGATACCGGGATAGTCTTGCCGTCCTTGCGCAGCCGTTCGGTTTCAAAGTGTTTTACGGTGGTGCCGCGACCTATGCGCTTGAGGATGCCCTGCAGCTCTTTGCGCCGCGCCTCGGGGATTGTGCGGAGAATGGCTTGTCCCACCATCTCGCGCTCCTTCCAGCCGTACATGCGCTCGGCGGCTGCGTTCCAAGCGGTAACCGTGCCATCCAGGGTCTCCGCGATGATGGCATCGTTGGACGAGGCCACGATGGACGCCACGTCGCGCAAGCTCTGATTGGTGGACCGCAGTTCACGATTGAGCCGCTCATTGCGCGCGGAGAGCCGAGCGAGCACGAGGACCAGTGACAGCGTAATCAGTGACAGCGCCCCTCCTGCGAGCCAAATGCTCAAGCGCACGCGACGAAGAGGCTCATAGGCCTGCTCAGCGGACTGCTGCACACCCACCACCCAGTGTGCGTCGCCTGCGGAGAACGGCATAAAGGCCGCGAGCATCTGCTCGTCCGTGAGTGGGTCGCGGTACTCGGAGCGCACCACCGTGCCGCTGAGGGCCTGCTTCACCGGGCCGAGGTCTGCGTACTCGCCGTGTAGCCGGTCGGAAAGCACGAGCGTGGGATGCGCGGCCACGTTACCCTCGCCATCCAACACGAAAGCAGCGCCCTGCGTGGAGAGCTTACTGTTGCGCAACCACTTGGTGATTTGCGAAAGCGGGTATTCGAATGCGAGCACGGCGAGCAAGTCGCCCCTACCTCCCAGCACCGGCACCGCGATGGCCACGACGGGACGCGGCGGCTGCTGGGCGTTGAGGTACACCGCAGAGATGGCGGGCGTGCGTGTGGCGCTGACGTCCCGGAACCACATCTCGCCCGACACGTTCCGCGCGAAGGCGTTCTCGGTGGCGGGATACTCGCTCCACATGCGGCCACGGTCGTCTGTAATAAAGGCTCGGTCCACCTGCGGGTACGCCACGAGGACACCGCGGAGACGGCTGCGCGTGGCGTCCACGTCGCGGGAACGGATAACGTCGAGCGTCCCCGGGAGCGACGCGATGGCGTGCGCCAACGATACCGTGCGGCGGAAATCCTGCGTAATAAGCTCGGAGATGCTCGCGGCCTCAGAGAGGTTGTTGCGGGCCACCAGAGACTGCACAGACTCGGACGACACGCGCTCGGTGTACAGGGTAAGCAGGGCGATCGGCAGCGCCGCTGCGCAGAAGGGCAGTGCCCAGCCGAGGCGTGTAAGGAGCCCTGTGGACTCAGTAGTTTTCGCTCGCGCGGGCGCGGCAGGCACGGACTTGGACCGGTGAGGGGTGTGTGTCTCGGGAATACTTTAGTATACCCGATTTCCCGCCCCTGCGGAAGTGCGGGAGTAGCGCCCGGAGGCGAAATCCGCTATACTCGAACCACACATCCACACCCTATGCCTCGCTCTCGCGTTTCCGCTTCCTCGACATGCCTGGTGTCCGCCGGCGTTTCGCTGCTGACCACGGTCACCGTGCTCACAGCTTCCACGCTGCTCACGGGAGGCCTGCTCGCGCAGTCCATTCCCGGCCAGAGACCTGGGGGATATGTTTCTCCATCGTACTCCTCGTACTCTCCATTCACAGGTGAGGGAGGTAGCCACCGCAAATCATCGTCAGCTGCTGTGCCTTCTTCCAGCAGTTCGAACAACACATCGAGCGCAGCATACGACGCTGGATCGAATCCCTCGTGGAAATCGTCCTTCAGCTCCGCCCGCGCGGCCCCTCCTACGGAGGAAGTGGAGTACCGCAGCTCGCAGATGATCAGCAACTCGCCGTCCTCGTCTGAGGCGTCGTCCGCCGGGGAGCGCACATCGACCGAGCAGCCGCCCACCAAACATGTCATCCCCATCCGCGTCGTTCCTCTGCCGAACATCGGCGAGAACAACTCGCAAAGTGCGTCACGTGGAGCAGCCGTGCCACCCGTCGAGGGCGGCAGCGTCGGATGCTTCGATGATGCTGGTACGTGGATCTCCAAGCGTGAGTACTGCGCCGCCGATCAGGGACGCTTCCTCCGCCCAGCGCAGCCCCCCGTCGACGAGACGACCGACATCCAGCTCGAACTCCGCCCCGCACCTCCGATCCCCGATCGCGAAGCGGAACTGCGCTTGGACGCGCAGTTCAACGCGACGGTCTCTCAGGACGACCAGCGCGCCTCCTTTCTGCGCCTCGTAGATGATTCCGCCTTCGTGGTGGGCAACGCCCGCGCCGGCGTTGCGCATGACGCGGCCGCGCTTGCTGCGCTTTCTGACACACTCTCGTGGCTCGACTCCCGTCGTGCCGAAGCCGGTCTCGAGCGCACCATCACTGAGTGGAACGCCGAGGCTGCAGCAGTCCGTGCCCGCATGACGGAGACGTCTGCTGTCGTCGCCAGCGCAGAAGCCTCCGCGCCCGCGGCGCCCATCCCGGTCGCCCCTGACATCCAGGCCATCCTCATGCGCCTGGAGGGCATCGTCTCTCGTGTGCCGGAGGTACACGCTCTCGTACAGCGTGCGGGCGTTGCGGTACCCGATGTATCGCTCCTCGCCGCGCTGGACGCGCGCTCCGCGCTGGACGCTGTGCCCTCGTGCCCCACACTCAAGAGCTGTCGTCAGCTCCCGCTGGTAGTGGATGCGCTAGAAGCGTGGCGCGACGGCATGCGCGACGCCGTGCACGCCGCTAACCGCGACGACCTACTCGTGAAGATCGAGGACTCGCTGCGCTGATCCCAGCACTACTCACGCAGAGCGCATCAGCGGTGCATCGCTCGGATGTTTCGCAGATGCTCCGCAGCACGCTCGTAGCCCGCGTCCTGGCGCACGACTTCAGCCAGATGGATCTCGGCCTCCGCCAGGCTACCGCTTTCCGCAAGCAACGCGGCCAGACGGTATCGCGCGTCGATGAGGAGCGGATCGTGTTCCACGGAGGAACGGAACTCTCCTATCGCCTCGGATATGCGCCCGCGCTTCTGCAGCTGCAATCCCAGGTTCCAGTGCGTCTCGGCAAACTCCGGCATGCGTCGCGCGGCTTCGCGAAATTGCTCTAGGGCACCTGCATCATCCCCACTGATCTCCAGTTGCTCACCGAGATAGTAGAACGCCGGAATCTCGTCCACGGTGAGTGTCTCTTTGCCCTCCAGCACTGCAACGCCGGTGCGGAACGCGGCAAGAGCGCCGGCGCCGCTGCCAGTGTTGCGCAAGAGCAATCCGTCATTCATGCGCGCAGCCAGAAGGTCTGGGGCCAGGCGCATGGCGGCATCGATCTCCAGCCGGGCTCCGACCGTGTCACCCGTCTCACGCAGAATGGAGCCCAAGTTGTTGTGTGCCATGGCCGATCCCGGGAAGAGTGTCGTGACGTGCCGGTACAGCGATTCGCTGTTCTGCCACACCGCACCCTGGGCAAAGGCAAAGGCACCAAGCATCACGGTGAGGACGCCCACTGCCCATCCACCGAGCATCCCGCCACGCGGAAGGCGCGACAGCACGTGGCGTCCCGCGACAACGAGCACGACGAAGATGCCGATCGAAGCGAGGTACGCGTAGCGGTCCGACGCGTAGAACAGGAAGCCGTTCTTGAAGAACGTCGAGAAGCTCGGCGCCTGCATCACGAGGAAGAACACGATCCCGAACGCGGCTGCGGGCGACCGGCGACGGAGCATCCACGCAGCGGCGAGGAGCAGTGCGCAGCCGATCACCGACAGGAGAAACTCGGGGGACGCGATCGTCACCGGTGTGAGCTGCGGATAGATGGGAGAGAGACCGGCGGGCAGCAGAAGCTTGCCTATCGACATTACGACACTTTTGGCCGACAGCAGCGCCGTCTGTAGGGGACCGATGCCCGCAATGGCTCTGGTCTTGCCCCCCACGGCGATGATGCCAAAGAGCACACTCAGCACGGCGTACGGGATCTTCTCGCGCCATGCCGCGCGGTCGAGCCGCCTCTCCTGCAGTACGTCCGTGAGCACAAGGACGACGGGAAGCAGAATGACAGACACCTTGGAAAGCAGCGCGAGCAGGAACGTCGCAATGCCTGCGACACTCCACTTTTTCTCTTCCGTCTCGCAAAAACGGAGGTACGAAAGCCAGCTACAAAGGAAGAAGCACGAGGACAGAACGTCCTTGCGCGCCGAGGCCCACAACACAGCTTCCGCATGAAGCGGGTGTGCCGCGAAGAGCAGTCCCGCCGCGAGGCCGGCGCCACGGCTGCGCAGCAGTGATGCGACCACGGCGCAGACAAGAAGCGCATTGAGCGCGTGGAGCAGGAGGTTCGTGACGTGAAACCCGGTGGGGTTCAAGCCAAAGACGGCGTGCTCCAGCTGGTAGCTGACGAGCGTGAGAGGCACATAGAGTTCCGGATCGTAGGTGGTGAACACGTGTGTGAGCGAGCGCAGGCTGAGCTGCTGCACGGCGGGGTTCCGAGTGATGAGCAGCCCGTCGTCGAGCGAGACAAACTCGTTCCCGAGCCATGGTACATAGACAGCGACACACACGGCAGCAATGAGAACGCACGACGCGAGGGTCTTGAAGCGCTCGGGGATGCTCGGCATGCCCGCACGATACCTGGCGACTCCGCTCCTCGTAAGCCTTCCGCACTTCTTCAGAAGGGAGATCTCCCAATATTGCGAGTAATAGCAATTTATAGTATAATATTCATAACACACATGCTCTCTCTAACAGGGGTC
>CAZYAK010000018.1:6440-24158 GCA_964645935.1 uncultured Candidatus Peribacteria bacterium
AATAGCAATTTATAGTATAATATTCATAACACACATGCTCTCTCTAACAGGGGTCATCGATCGGCTGAATATCCCGTACACGGACACGTCGCGCGACCGCACCATCGGGTGGCTGTCGCTGGGTGTGATGGTGATCGCGTCCTCCACGTACAACTCGTTCGCCAAGACGCTTACGGACGCCGTATCCCCCATTACGCTGGTGCTGTTGAGCGAGATGCTCACGATGTTCTTCGTGCTGCTGTCGTTCGGCGTCGTGCCCACGTTCCAGCGCCTCCTCAAACTCCCACGCGCGCAGCTGAAGCCGCTGCTGGCCATCGGTGTGCTTAGCGGCATTCTCGCGCCGCTCATGTGGTTCCAGGGCCTGCACCATTCCAGTGTGGTGAATGCGTCGCTCTTCTCCAACACGGAGATGCTTTTCCTTACCATTCTCGCGGTGGTGCTACTCAAGGAGTCGTTCACACGCGCACACGCTCTGTCGCTCGCCACCATCCTCGCAGGCCTGCTCGTCATCGTGCTCAAGGGCTTTACACAGTCCATCGAACTGCAATCGGGCGATCTGCTGCTCACACTCTCGTGTCTCACGTACGGCTTCGGGAGCATCATCTTCCGGAGGTACCTCAACCACGCCGACCCGCAGGTGGTGATCCTCTGCCGCTCACTCACGGCCGTGAGCGCGTTCTTCCTGTTCTCCCCGTTCATTCCCCATACACTCCCGCAGGATGTGGCCGCGTTCCCAGTGCAGGCGGTACCGGTGCTGCTAGGGTTTGGGTTCGTCTCGCGCTTCCTCAACGGGTTCAGCTTCTATGAGGCAATGGAGCGCCTGCCGCTTACCACGGTGTCGCTCTCGCTCAATTTCCCCGTCATCGGCTCCATTCTCTTTGGGGCCTGGATGCTCGGCGAGCGCGTCGAGTCGTACCACTGGGTGGGTGGCGCGCTGATCATCGCTGGGGCGCTGCTCCTGGAGCTCACGGGCAGCCACGGCACGAAGAGCCAGCGGGAAAAGCACCTGCTGCACGGGCATCCGAGGCGAATCTGAAGAAACCGCCAATGCGCCGAAGCCGCTCGCTATTTTTTGTACACCTGAATCGCAATACTGAGGATCTTACTGACCTCCGCGCGATTGATGGGACGACTCGGTCCAAACTGGCCCGTCAGCTTGCCCTGCGCGTCGACGTAGCCGGAGACGATGCCACCTTGCACGGCCGTCTTGATGGCGCCCGCAAAGAGCGTGGAGGGTGTGACATCGGTAAAGATCTTCTCGGCATCCGTGAGCTCCAGCACCTGCGCGCCGAAGGCCTGCAGGACCGTCATCACCACCTCGGCGCGCGTCGCCGCCCTGCGGACGTCCACCGTGCCATCGGCGTACACGGCAAAGGCGTGGCTCTCGGCGCACGCCACGTAGGAAGCGCTCCAGGACTTCTCCGCCACGGGATTGTTGGGGATGCCCGGACAGGACGCGCGGTCCAGGCCCGCGGCCTCCACGCTCATTTTAGCCAGTTCCTCCAGAGAGACGTTGCGCTCTGGGCCAAAGACCCCGGTGGGAATGCCCTGGGAACTGCGGTACCCCGTGACGATCCCCCGCTCCGTCATGTCTCGCACGTACGGGGCGAACCAGGCCGTCAGCGGCACGTCGTGTAGGAGGTAGGGCACGTCGCCCAGCCGGAACGTGACGTAGGTGTCCGATCCCTCCACCTCCTGGCGGTCGCCCAGTTCTGTACCGTCGTCGGGGAAGAATTCCGTACTCGCCTCCAGCCTGAGCTCCGCGGCGTCGGTGTCTGCGTCCTCCAGATCGGCGGCAAGCGCAGGCTCCACGGCATCCAGTTCACGCGTCAGTTCCGTCGCGGGCGAGAGCGCGAGGGTGGAGGAAGGCAACAAGACAAGCGCGAGAAGCGAGGAGGCGAAGAGTCGCATGGGTCTGAGGCTAGCATGCGCCCGTTCTGCCGCAACGAACCGCACTTGCGGACGGAGCGGGATGAGTAGCCGATCTCCGCCTCCCGAAGCCCTCACGCGAGATCCCCGCCATGACCCTTGCCCGACCCTTTTCTGTCGAGTACGCTCCGCCAGACATGAACGGATCCTCGCACGCCGGCTCCTCGGCGCCCAGTCAGGGCGGGGGGAGCGATTTCCCGATGTCGGCGAAGAGCGCGGACATCAAGACCATCCTCTTGCTCGGCTCCGGAGCCCTGAAGATTGGCGAGGCGGGCGAGTTTGACTACTCCGGCAGCCAGGCCATCAAGGCCTTTAAGGAGGAGGGGAAGCGCGTCGTGCTCATCAACCCGAACATCGCCACCAACCAGACCAGCTGGGGGCTGGCCGACTCCGTGTACTTCGTACCCGTGACTCCGGAGTTCGTAGAGCGCGTCATCGCGGACGAGAAGCCCGACGCCATCGCCCTGAGCTTCGGCGGACAGACCGCCCTCAACTGCGGCGTAAGGCTGGAAGAGACCGGGGCGCTGCGCAAACACGGGGTCCGCGTGCTCGGCACGTCGGTAGATAGCATCAGGAAAACCGAGGACCGCGCTCTCTTTAATGCGGAGCTCCGATCCATCGGCGTGGACGTCCCTAACTCCCGCGCCTGTGAGGACATCACATCCGCCTTGGCCGCGGCCAAGGAGATCGGGTATCCCGTCATCGTCCGCGCCGCGTTCGCCCTGGGTGGCAAGGGCAGCGGGCGTGCTACCACAGAGGAGGACCTGCGCGAGCTTGTGAAGGTGGCGTTTGTAGAGTCGCACCAGGTGCTGGTAGAGGAAGACCTTACTGGCTGGAAAGAGATCGAATACGAGGTGGTGCGCGATGCACAAGACAACTGCATCACAGTCTGCAACATGGAAAACGTGGATCCGCTGGGCATCCACACGGGCGAATCCATCGTAGTGGCTCCCAGCCAGACGCTCGACAACTACGAGTATCAGATGCTGCGATCTATTGCCCTTAAGGTGATCCGACACCTGAAAATCGTGGGCGAGTGCAACATCCAGTATGCGCTCGATCCTCGCTCGCGCCGCTACAGGGTTATCGAGGTCAATGCGCGCCTCAGCCGCTCCTCCGCGCTCGCGTCCAAGGCCACCGGCTACCCGCTCGCGTTCGTTGCGGCCAAGCTCGCGCTGGGGTACTCGCTGCCGAGCCTCCGCAACGCCATCACGAAGGTGACGTCCGCGGACTTCGAGCCGTCGCTGGACTACGTCGCCCTCAAGATCCCCCGCTGGGACCTGCAAAAGTTCCGCTTCGTCTCCGACCAGGTAACGAGCGAGATGAAATCTGTGGGTGAGGTAATGGCGCTGGGGCGCACCTTTGAGGAGGCGCTCCAGAAGGCGCTCCGTATGCTCAATATCGGCGTGGATGGCCTCTACCCCGTTGTCTTCCCCTTCGCCGACCTCACGCGCGAGGTCAAACGCCCCACGCCCCGCCGTATCTTCGCCGTGGCGCAGGCTCTTGCCGGGGAGTGGACGCCTGAGGAGGTAAACATCGCCACGGGTATTGACCGCTGGTTCCTGCAGCGCATCAAGGCGTGTGCGGATCTGGCGGCCGAGATGTCCCGGAGCAAGGGCGCCAAGCTCCCAACCGCGCTACTGCGCTCCGCCAAACGCTCGGGCTTCTCGGATAAGTCCATCGCGGCGCTCCGCGGCGAATCCGCCGAGGAGGTGCGCACGACACGCCTGGTGGCCGGCATCACGCCCGTCATCAAACAAATTGATACGCTCGCCGGCGAGTTCCCGGCCAAGACCAACTACCTGTACATGACGTACCACGGCACGTCGCACGACGTCGTGTTCGAGGCGCCCTCGGGCACGGACGGCTCCGAGGACGTCTTTTGTCGGCGCGTGATGGTGCTCGGCGGCGGTCCATACTCCATCGGCTCGTCGGTGGAGTTCGACTGGTGCTGCGTCCAGGCCGCGCACGAGCTGCAGCGACAGGGATTCGAAGTCGTCATGGTCAACAGTAACCCCGAGACCGTGAGCACCGACTACGACGAGTGCGACTCGCTGTTCTTCGAGCAGCTCACGGAGGAGCGCGTCCGCGACATCGCCGACCTCATCCACCCCCGCGGCATCGTGGTGTCCATGGGCGGGCAGGTCCCGAACAACCTCTCACCCAAGCTCGCTAAGGCGGGACTGCCCATACTCGGCACCGCACCTTCGGACATCGACCGCGCGGAGGACCGCCACAAGTTCAGCACACTGCTAGACGAGCTGAAGGTGGATCAACCCGAGTGGAAGGATTTCGCAGACATGGACGGCGCGCGCGCGTTCTCCGAGCAGGTGGGCTACCCCGTCATCGTCCGACCCAGCTACGTGCTCTCGGGAGCCGCGATGGCCGTGGTCCATTCCAGTGCCGACCTCGAGGCGTTCCTCCAGGCCGCCGCCACCGTCTCGCCGGACGCACCCGTCGTCATCTCCAAGTTCGAACAGGGCGCTAAGGAAATCGAGTTTGACGGCGTTGCCCAGGCCGGTGAGCTCCTCCTCTACGCCGTCTCCGAACACATCGAAAACGCGGGCGTCCACTCCGGCGACGCTACCATCGTGCTCCCGCCGCAGCGCGTGAACCTGGCCACGCTCCATGAACTCAAGAACATCTCCAAAAAGATCGCGAAGGGCCTCCGGATCAGCGGACCCTTCAATATCCAGTTCCTCGCCAAGAACAACCGCCTCAAGGTGATCGAGTGCAACCTCCGTGCGTCCCGCAGTTTCCCCTTCGCCAGCAAGGTCACGGGCGAGAACTTTGCGACACTCGCCACCCAGGCGCTCCTCGGCCGCGCCCCGACCGGCATCCGCTACCAGACCCTCGACCTCGACCACGTGGGAGTAAAGGCCGCGCAGTTCAGCTTCTCGCGCCTCAAAGGCGCCGACCCGCGCCTGGGCGTGGAGATGGCGAGCACCGGCGAGGTCGCGTGCTTCGGGCACACAGCGGAGCAAGCGCTGCTCCTCTCGTTGCTCGCGGTGGGCTTCCGCTTCCCGCAGAAAAACATCCTCGTCACGGTGGGCCGCCTGGAGGACAAGCTGGATCTGCTGCCGTCCATCCAGACGCTCAAGGAGAAAGGGTTTAGCTTCTTTGCCACGGCCAACACGCACGAGTTCTTGCAAACCAGAGACATCCCCTCCGCACTCCTCCACAAGGTCTCGGAGCCGCGCAGCCCCAACATCCGCGAGTACCTTGAGCAGAAGCGCATCGACCTCGTCATCAACGTCCCCAGTCACTCCAGCGGCGACGAACAGACCGACGGCTACTTCATCCGCCGCATCGCCACCGACCAAGGCATCCCCCTCGTTACCAACGTACAGTTGGCCAAACGCCTCGTGGAAGCGCTGGCCCTGGAGAACACCGCCGCGCTGCCGCTTGTTCGCTGGCCGGACTTGCTGGGGAGGTAACGAGTCCTTAGACGGTAGATCGTAGGATCAGGATGAGAAAACAGTGGTTTTCCGACAGGAAGGCTTCTCTTTGGCCTAATTCCTAGGGCCAAACCCCTCTCCTGGCTTGTCACTTTCCGCTTTTTCAGTACACTCCCTGGGCTTTCCTCCGTTTTTCCATGGCTGATGACATCCTGCCCGACGACGACATCCTCTCCAGCGCCCCGGCCACGGGCTTCTCCGACGACGATCAGACCCTGATCACGAAGGAGGGCTTGAAGAAGCTCAAGGAGGAGCTGGAATACCTCAAGACCACACGCCGCCAGGAGGTCGCTCAGCGCCTGAAGGAAGCCATCTCCTACGGAGACCTTTCTGAGAACTCCGAGTACGAGGAGGCCAAGAACGAGCAGGCCTTCGTGGAGGGGCGCATCTTGGAGCTCGAGGCCAAAATCAAGAACGCCAAGATCATCGCCGAGAAGAGGTCCGACACCCGCTCCAAAGAGGTCGACATCGGTTCTACGGTGACGCTCAGCAACAAGACCGACGCTCCCGATGAGCCCGAGAAGTACACCATCGTCGGCTCCACCGAGGCGGACCCGCTCGACCACAAGATCAGCAACGAGTCCCCGCTTGGCAAGGCCCTCCTCGGCAAACACAAGGGCGATGAGTTCGAGATCGTCACGCCCTCAGGCATGATCAAGTACGAACTCCTTCAGGTCAGCTGATCCTCCCGGCGCGTTCGCGCCGTCTTCCGTCTTCCGTCTTCCGTCTTCCGTATGGCCGATCCGACTCCTGCTCCCGCCACCGGAACGCCTCCCGGTGCCACCGCAGGCGGCGCGGGGGCACTGACGATCCCTGAGGACGTGCAGAAGAAATTCCCCGAACTCATTGCGCTCGTGAAGGGTTCGGAGAGCATGAACAACGAGGAGCGGCAGTACTGGATCAACATCCTGCCGATCATGACGCCGGATCAGATCAAGAACCTCTACGAGATTCTGGACAATGAACGGAAGCAATTGGCAGCCATCGACGCCAAATACCAAACCGAGATGCAGAAGCTCGGCAGCGCCCAAAGCGTGAAGCAGGTAGAGGAGGAGCGCCGCAAGCGCCGCGAGGAGCGACAGAGCACGGAACAGACCGCAGCCGCCGAGGACACCGAAGCAACAGAAGATCTGCTCAAACAGATCGACGACGCTGGAAAGGCTGCCTGAGCCTCACGCCGTCACTGCGCCACACAGCAAGATGAGTCGGTCGATGAGCGCCTGCAACTCCTGTGGGGCTTCGCCCGTGGCTTTATAGCCACCTGTTTTCAGGTCCACGTCCGCCTGCGCCGCCCACGACACCGCACGCCGAAGGCCCTCTTCAGTGGCTCTACTCGCAAGCGGGAGAAGGTTTTTTACTGTGGGAAACGGCACACCCGCAGAAGACGCGATGGCGGCGGGGTTTCCCCGTCCATCCGGAGCGGCTGCGTGCACGGCCACGAGGCTCCTGAGCATCCAGAGGAGCACCGACCACAGCGAGTAGGGGTCCTCGCCGCCGGACTGCAGCGACCGAGCGTAGGCAAGGGCCTCCGTCACTTTGCCCTGAGCCAGGTAGCCCGTGAGCTGCCACACCTCCTGCTCGCCCGAAGGCACCGCGAGTACACGCACCATCGTGCCGTCCACGGGCTTACCATCCGCATACATCGTGAGTTTGTCGATTTCCCCGGCAAGGGTATCTTGGTCTGCACCCGCAATGCGCAAGAGCTCCGTGATGGCGTCTGTGGTGAGCGACCCGCCGCCCCTCGCTGCGCGCTCGCGCATCCAGCTCTGGAGCGTCACATCGGAGGGCGGACCAAACTCCTTGAGCTCTGCCACCTTGAGGAGCGCTTTCACGCCGCCCAGGCGCTTGTCTGGCTTGGCTTCGCAGAAGAGGAGCAGCGTGTCTGGATGAATGGTCGTGGGGAGCGCTTCTACTTCTTCCTTCTCGAAGCGCGGGATGCCGTCGATCACAATGAGACGCTTGTCGCCGAGGAACGGCGCGACTGCGGCATCGTCTAGGAGGGTCCGGAATGTCACCTGTTGCGCGGGGATCACGAGGAGATTCTGGTCACCATGCTTCTCCGCAAAATTCTCCTTCCAGCGCTGGCGCTCTTCCCGCAACCGGAACGCGTTTTCGCCGGTAAACAGTGTGATCTGAGCCACAGTGCGATGATAGCAGAGCGCAAACGCCCCTTCGAACCACTATATTCGGCGTCACTCTACGAAGAAGTCAATGACCAGCGAATTGAGCGACTGCGGAAAGTGCGCTATACTTACGTGAAGTATGCGTACCAAACCCACACCCACCAAGAAGCGTTCCCAGCGCACCAGCGCGTCCCGCATGACGGGCCTGCGCCTGCGTCCCGTGCAAGCTGCGGCCTTCGGGGCCTTGTGCATGGTCGCAGCATTCGGCATCGGTCTGCAGACCGCAGGCGACGTACGAACCTACGACACCAGCGAAGCCGCCGTGCAGGAAACCGTAGAGCATGCTGCACCCGGCGACGTGGATGCGGACGGCGAGCTGGAGATCTCCGACGCGATGGCCGTGCTGGCCTTCGCCGACGGTCTCTCCGATCCCATGCCCGATGAACTCCGCCGCGCGGACTTCGACGGCGACGGTCAGGTGACCACTAAGGACGTCATGCGCGTGCTGCACGCGCTTTCCCTCCGCTAAATCCCCATGGGCATCCGCTCCGTTCTCCTCCGGCGGGTTCCCGCGCTCCTCCTGGGGGCGACGCTCGCGTTCACTCCCGCGTTGCCGACCTTCGCGGCGGGTACGCTTGTGATCTCCTTTCGCCCGCACTGCGAGAAGGAGAAGCCCGAGGAGTGCCCGGCGTTCGAGACCTTGGATCCCACCGCACTTCAAACACCCACGCTCAAGCCCGGCGAAACGCTGGATCTCGACATCATCCTCACCAATGCGGTCCAGAATCCCGTGCGCCGCGTGCGCGCGTGGTTGTCGTACGACCCCCAGATCCTGGAAGGCGTGGAAATCACCGCGGGCCCCACCATCAAGACGCCACTCCCGGGCGAGGTGAGCTTCTCCCCTGCCGATGGACTGGCGCGCATCGGCTTCGTAAAGTCCGGCGAGGTGCTCAAGGAGAAATTCATCGTAGTGGCGCGTGTGCGCTTTACGGTGAAAGAGGGAGCCAAGGGCCGCTCGCCGATCAGCTTCTACGATCCTAAGGAGAATACCAGTGGCCACGTCTACGTCATTAACACCGATACGCAGAACCTGCTCGTGCAGCCGCTCGTCTCCCTCGTCACAGTCCATGCGGCCGCCGGGGACACGCCTGCACCCGCCGTCGCGTCGTCCGAGCCCTCCACCGCTCCCACATCCAGCACGCCCACCGCGCCTGTCACCCAAGCCTCGTCTGCCGCGCTCGCGGTTGCCGCCGCATCCTCGCAGCCCACTCAGGTCGCCGGAGCGTCTTCCGCTGCGCGCTCCTCGGCCGCCCCCGTTCCCGTGGCCTTCCCGTTGCTACAGGTGCAAAACGTACGGATCACCACCAGGGACTCGTCCATGTTCGTGGCCTGGGAGGCGCTGCGCACCACGCAGCTCAAGGGCTACAATCTCTATTATGGCACGCAGCAGGGCCGCTACATCCAGCGACGCAGTCTGGGGCCCACTATCAGCTCCGCCGAGATTCCAAACCTCGCCACAGGCGTTACGTACTACGCCGCCGTCCGCGCCGTAAACGCGCAGGACCAGGAGAGTGCCTTCAGCCAGGAGGTGGGTGTCTCTATTGGCGATCCCAAATCCGCCACCACCCCTCTAGCCGTCGCGCAGGGCGGTACGACCCGCTCGGCCGCCGCCCCGGTGAACCCCGTCACCACCGGGAGCGCCGCCACACTGGTGCCCGGCGAGGCCGGATTGCCCGAGGACGTGGCTCCGTTCCTCGTGGCCGCCGCCGTGGTAGGCGCGCTCTTCGCCTTCCGCCGCCAGGCCATCGCCCTTCCCACTACGCATGACCGAGATTGACCCCCGCTGGCGTTCCACGTCATCCGATGTTCCCGCTTCCCCGGGATCTGCGCACGTGACGATCCGCGGCGCGGGGCCCTCCTTCGCCGGCGTCTCCCGCACGCCCGCCGCCGTGGTGGGTATCGTGCTCGTCGTGGCCGTGGGCTTCTTGGCTATGAGCGGCTGGACCTCGCTCCTCGGCCAGGCCGTGACCGGTGCCAACGAGGTGATCATTCGCCTCACGTCCCAGGGCCCAGATCCCAAGGACGTCGAAGTACCCGGCGGCTCCGTAATCGCCTTCATCAACGAGACGGAGACGGCGCAGATCCTTCAGTCTGAGACGTTGCGCGACAAAGACAACAAGCTGCTGTACACCGCTGCCATCTTCCCGGGATCCCGAGTAACCTTTGACGTGGCAGCAGGCCCCGTGCCCGGCGACCCCCCCAAGCACAACTACGCGTCCATTACGGACCCCATCATCGCCGGGACCGTCGCCGTCGTCCCCCGTGCCCGTTCGTCCGCTAAGGCCATATTCGGCGGCACCGACGGCATCGACCTCCCGGGCCTCGGCAACGGCCGCTCCGGCTCCAACACCACACGCTCCCGCTCTTCCGCCACGGCCTCCATCGCCCAGACCCCGCCCGTGCAGGTATCCGTTTCCGGTGAGGAAGTGAGTGGCACATCCGCCTCGGTTGCCACGAAGGCCGACGTACCCGCCTCGTCCGCGGCTCCTCTGGCCGCACGCTCGTCGGCCGCAGCAGTCGTCGTCACTACGGTCACGCCCACCCAGACCGAGCAACCCGCCGACACGACGACCACGACCGCGACTACGACTACGACGACGCAAGCATCGGCGTCCGACCTCATTCCGTTCAACCCCTACACCGTCGACTCTCGCGGCTCCAGCGTCATCCCCACAGCCACGACGAGCGGGAACAAGGCCTCCTCGAAGTCCGGGACGATGAGTACCACGGCGTCCGTGCACACCGGGCCACGCGCTCCGAGTCAGCCCAGCTCCGGACCGGAGGTGTGGATCGCGCTCGCGCTGAGCGCCAGCGCCGTGCCGCTGCTCCATCGCCGCACGCTCAAGGCGTACCGCTAATCAGAAGGTAGACGGGTACACCATGACCTTGGGTTCCAGCATGTCTTCCATCGCGTAGCGAACACCCTCACGTCCAAGGCCAGACATCTTCACGCCGCCATAGGGCATGTGGTCCACGCGGAAGGACGGCACATCACCCACCACGAGCCCTCCTACCTCCAGCCGGTTGAACGCACGCTGGATGGCGCCGAAGTCGTGACTGAGGATGCCACATTGCAGCCCAAACACGGAATCGTTGACGCGGTCGATCGCCTTGTCCACAGACGCAACCTTTTCCAGAATTGCGACCGGCCCGAACACCTCGTCGCATGAGAGCTTCATGTTCGGCTGCACGCCTTCCAGGAGGGCGGGCATCACCGCGTTGCCGACGGCCGTACCGCCGCAGAGTAGTGTGGCGCCGTTCTGCACGGCCTCATCGATCCATGCGAGCACGCGGTCGCGGTTATGGGCATCGATCAGCGGGGCGACCGTGGTCGCTTCGTCCATCGGATCGCCCGCTTTGAGTTTCTGCGCCGCTTCCACGAGCCGGCGCTTGAACTCGTCGTAGACGGCCTCGTGGCAGAAAATGCGCTGCACAGAGATGCACGACTGCCCGGCCTGCGTAAACGCGCCCGCCACGGTGCGGGAGATGGCCCAGTCCCAATCGCGCACATCCTTGTCCACGATGAGACCAGCGTTGCCGCCCAGCTCTAAGACGACCTTTTTCATCCCCGCTTGCGCCTTCATTTTCCACCCAACAGGGCCAGAACCTGTAAAACTGAGCAGCTTGATGCGGTCGTCTTCGACGAGCAACTGCCCCGCCTCGCGCCCGCACGGAATGCAACTGAATGCGCCTTTGGGCCACGCGGTCTCGGCGATGAGTTCGGCTAGCAGCAAGCCCGTGAGCGGCGTCTTGGACGCGGGCTTGAGTACGATGGGGCACCCCGCGGCAATGGCCGGAGCCACCTTATGCGCGGCAAGATTGAGCGGAAAGTTAAATGGCGCGATACCCGCCACTACACCAATGGGAAACTTGCGCACAAGAATGCGGCGCCCGGCGGCGGACGGCACGATGCCCGCGTCGTAGGCCTCACCGTGGACTTTCCAGGCTTCGCCCGCGGCTATCTGAAACGTGGAGATGGCGCGTGCCGCCTCGATGCGGGCTTCTTTGATGGTTTTGCCATTCTCGGTGGTGAGCGCCTGAGCGAACTCCTCCGCGCGCTCGCCCATGCGGCGGGCGATGTGCGTCAGCACCGCGCCACGCACGTGCGGCTCCAGTGCGCGGGTCTCCGTGAGCGACACCTCCGCGGCCGCGATGGCCTGTTCCACCTCCGCTTTGCCGCCCTGCGCGACGATAGCCACGACGGATCCGTCGTAGGGGCTCTTCACCTCCAGGATAGAATCCGTCAGGAGGAAGGTTCCGGCGAGGTAGAGCGGTTTAGGATGCATGCTCAGAGCC
Source organism: uncultured Candidatus Peribacteria bacterium (assembly GCA_964645935.1). GTDB lineage: Bacteria > Patescibacteriota > Gracilibacteria > Peribacterales > Peribacteraceae > CAZYAK01. Next base: position 18,307 of record CAZYAK010000018.1, read on the forward strand.
TACTACGCCCTCGGCCCCGGGACTACACCGGGCAGACCAGTTTTTCTAGCTCCTCGTTGAACACGCGCAGGTTCTCGGAGTAGTCGATGGGACACTCCACGAGCTTCACGCCGGGCTCGGAGAAGGATTGTTCCAGGAGGACCTTAAGGTCCTCCGTCTTCTCCACGCGGTACCCCTTAGCACCGTACGCTTCGGCATACTTCACAAAGTCGGGATTACCCAACTGCATGCCGAAATCGGCGTAGCCCATGTTGGCCTGCTTCCAGCGGATAAAGCCGTAGGCGTTGTCGTTGAGAATAAGAACCGTGACGTTCATCTTGAGACGCACGGCTGTCTCCAGTTCCTGGCTGTTCATCATGAAGCCTCCGTCGCCGCAGACGGCGAGGACGCGCTTCTTGGGGTGCAGCATATGCACGGCCATCGCCACAGGCAGGCCCGCACCCATAGTGGCCAAGGCGTTGTCCACGAGCATCGTGAGCGGAGAATACGTGGGATAGCAGCGCGCAAACCAGATCTTGTAGATGCCGTTGTCCAGCGACACCACGTCCTCGCGACCCATGACGGACCGCACGTCTGCAACGATGCGCTGCGGGATGAGCGGGAAGCGGGAATCGGTGTCGTGATCATGCAGATGCTGGACCAGAAAATCCTTGAGGCGCTTCACTTCTGCGGCGCGTGACGGGGCGGGCGTGAACCCTTCGGCCAGTGCCTCCAGCGACTTGCGCAGGTCGCCGACGAGCGAGCAACGGGGATTGTAGAACTCGTCGCTGCGCGGAGAGACGGCGTTTACGTGAATGATGGTCTTCTTTCCCTCCGGGTTCCACACGCGCGGCGGATGCTCCACGATGTCGTAGCCAAGCGTGATGACGAGGTCCGCCCGTTCCAAGCCACAGTGCACATAGTCTCGTTTATGAATGCCGGTGGCGAAGAGCGAGCAGGGATGATCATCCCGTAAGACTCCCTTGCCCATCTGCGTGGAGACGACGGGAATGCCCGTGCGGTCCGCAAACGCCGTGAGCGCCTCCGACACGCCGGTGCGGTTGGCGCCACCGCTCACGATGAGGAATGGACGCCTGGCGGTTTTGAGAAGCACCTTGGCCTCGTCTACATAGGTCTGGTCCGGCGCCGGAGCCTGGATGGGCATGCGGCGGTGGACGGGCATGTCGGTGGTCTCTTCTCCCGCCACGTCCTCCGGCAGCTCCACGTGCGTAGCGCCCGGACGCTCGCTCTCCGCGAGATGCACGGCGTCGTGCACGACCGACACAACCTTGCGCGGTGCCGTGATGATGCGCGCAGACTTGGTAAGCGGGCGCATCATGTCTGGTACATCGACGATCTGAAACGCGCCCTGCCAGTTTTCGCGCAGGCCCTTCTGGCCGGTGATCGCGAGAAGCGGAAAGCCGCAAAGCTGTGCGTGCGCGATACCGGTGACGAGGTTGGTGGCACCGGGCCCGAGCGTGGCCAAACACACTCCCGCCTTGCCGGTGAAGCGGCCGAACGTGGCGGCCATAAATGCCGCAGCTTGCTCGTGGCGCGTCACCACGAGTTGGATCTTGGAGGTACGGAGACTGTCGAGTAGATCAAGGTTCTCCTCGCCTGGCACGCCAAAAACGTGGGTGACGCCCTCCTCCTCCAATTGCCGGACGAACAGATCGGATGCGCGCACGGACAGACTCTACCGAGGGCGCCGTGCTCCTACAAGAACGCCAAAAAGCCTCCGCGAGGAGGCCCTTCGGGACGGATGTATTGAGTGATTACTGGTCGTTGGCCTCCCCGGCGGACTCCACAGCCGTTTCGGTTGCGGCACCCTTGCAGGCCTTCACGCTCTGGCGGAACGCCTTCCACGCGGACTTCCGGGTATCGTTCCAAGACTTCACGGTGACCTTCTTGGACGACCTAAACGTGGTCCATGCTGCCTTGACGGCCGTGCGCCGGGCAGCGGCCTCGGTGGTGCCCCAGGCGCTGGCGAGAGCGGCCTTCCGGATGTCGTACGCAGAGGTCATTCCTGACGCGTAGCTACTCCACGCGGACATCAATGCAGACTCGCGGGTTGCGACATAGCCTTGCACACAGACGATATCGACGTTCCCGCCTGCGGAGGAGGACGAGGAATACGCGGGGATAGCAAACGCGGGCGTCACAAACGTAAACAGGGAGACGGCCGCCGCGCCGAGGACGAGCTTGCTCTTCATAAGTGGGAAGGGAGGAATGAAGCTTTGCAAGCATACACCCGTTCGGCTGATCTGGACGGATATGTTGGGGTGTTCACAGACAAACCGGAGCCGGATTCGAGACAATCTCCGTCCCGTAGTGGACGGTGATGTAGTACCTCCCGGTACCAGGGCCAACCACGATGCCCACGCCGACCTCCTTGAATTTCCCGTTCATGATGCTGTTGTAGTGCGGACGGTACTCCTTCCCTTTCTCCGACATGAAGAAGTCAAACGTGCTGCGAATGCTGCCGACGAGATCGTCGGTGCAGTCTGCATCGCGGCAGGAGTAGTGGCCGTAGCCGATATTCTCGGTAAAGGTCATGCGCGCGTCGTTGCGGAACTCCAGATCCTGCCCCTCAAACCAGCTCACCATGCGCGGGTAGTCGTAGTACGAGGTTTGACCGGCGCGCTTGTGGGTGATGGTGCCGCTCGCTTGCGCCTGACGGGACCAAAGAAGCGCGGTGCGTTGCAGCTGGCGGTGCATGGCGTAGGCAAGCAGGCCTTCCGCCTCACGTGCTTCGTTTGTCCACTGGAGCCACATGCGCTCGGCCTCCTGTACATCTGCCGAGGGGATGGACCGGTCACCCACCTGCTGGCATTTGGAGGTAAGCAGGTCATCGAGCTTCGGGCGCGCAAGATCGCGCTTGCCCTCGCGTAGGCGCCAGAGCATCTCTGCAAACTCCCCGCGCATGACGGTCTGCCCGAGGTTCCCCAGGCTCAACGGGACGGCGCCGTGCTCAATAAGGTATGCGATGGCAGAGCGATACCAAGGTGTCTCTGACTCCGGTAGTTCTTCCCCGAACACGCGCGCGAGCACAACCGAGGCCTCCGCCAACGTGACCGAGCGGCTCCCCCCAAACGAGCCATCGCCGTAGCCTTTGATGATCCCCTTCTCCTTGGCGACGCAGACGCTTTGGGCAAACCAGGCGTCCTTGGGCACATCCGAGAACGTCTTCGTCGGCAACTTCTTGCAATTCTCGCTCAGCGGATCCCCCCGGGAGGTCACCACGAGTGTGATAAATTCTGCGCGGTTGAGCGAGCGGTACGGACGGAAGCTCCTGTCAGCGTAGCCTCCGAGTACTCCGTCAGCCTGCAGGGCCTCGATGGCTTCGCGGTACGTGGTGCCCTCGGTAACGTCGGAGAATCCCGCGGCCTGCGCGGGGACGGATACAGCAAAGAGCAAGAGGAACGGCACGGCGGCGGACCACGCTCGAGGGGCTCGCGTTCGCATACCAAGACACCCTACACCATCATTTTGTCTTGGCGTGAAACTTTCCAGAATAAAACCATCGGATCCTGGGGGGATCCGATGGTTGAAAGACGGAGGGGGGTTTGGTGTGTGTCTGACCGCGACCGCTGGGGTGAGTCACCCGGAGACGGACGAGGGAAAGATCGGAAAAAACAAATCAGTAGCAACGGGATCCTCTTAGGCGGCCACCGGCGTCTGGCGGCTGCGCATGGTCACCTGCCAGCCGAGCGACTGGAGCCTGCTCTGCAGACGTCGGTCGTGCGCCTGGTGGAGCGAGCGGCGAAGCACCACGTGCACCGCGGCGCGCTGGGAGTACGTGCGCACCCACTCACGCAGGTGGTCGATCTTCATCTCCGCCCCGACGGAGTCGGAGGAGGTCTCCTGCGACCAGTCCACGATGACGCGGGCGGCTTTGGTCCATCCGCTGGCGCGGGAAGTGGCGGTGGAGCGAACGGGGGTGGCGAGTGCGGTGTGCATGTTTGGAGTGTACGCACGTACACCTCGACCGCAAGGGCATTTGGACAAGAGCGATTGCGGTTTCTCGGTCTCATGGTGTTTGATCGTACACCCAACACCGAAGCCGCGTCTTGGTGCAGGGTACGCCCTCTCAGAATTGCGCGAGGGCTTCGGTAAAGAGCGGCTCCTGCGTGGCGTACTCGTCCGCATCCGGCAGACGGATGTGCAACCAGTTCTTCATCACGCCCCCTCCTTCCATGGGCGCGAACTCGGCGTACGTCTCGGGGTCCTCGGCGATCTTCGCCAAGACGCGCTGAGGCGGGAGCTTCACGCAGATGCCGTCCTCGAAGACAAACGCGAAGAGTTTCTTGCCGCGGTAGTACGAGATCTCGCCGAAGGTCTTGCGCTTGGAGAACGCGGGATCAGAAAGGAAGCGCTGGTCCGCCCACGCGATGAGGTCGTCACGCATGCGCGTAGCGTATCACTCGTCGCAGCACCCGTCGCCCTTCCGCTGGCTGCGCATGGAGTCCAGCAGCTTGTCCACACTCGCGCGCAGCGCTCCCGTCTCGCCCTGCGTAAGGCAGGCAAAGCCAGCCTCAAACTTGGCGGTAACGATCTCCATCCCTTTCTCGAGGAGGCGCGTGCCCTTGGCGGTGAGCGCGAGAACGTGCTCGCGGCGGTTGCGCTCGTTCTCCTCACGTGTGAGCAGTCCCTTCTCGCAGAGCATCTCCGTCTGTCGACTGACGGCGGCCTGTGTGAGATCGCGACACCGGGCAATGGAGCGCTGCGAGCAGTCGGGATTGTCGCGGAGCGAGAGGAGGATCATGCACTGGGAGAAAGTGAGATCCAGCTCCTGGTGCAACGCGTGGTCCGCCGCCTTCTCGAGCAGGGCGCTCAAGCGGTGGAGACGAAGGGCCGGCTGCATGCAGAAAGGGTTCTTTCCCATGGTTCAGAGCCAGTATAGCCCATCAGAGAAGGGGTTCCCTCGTGCTGTTTTGCGCGTCGGGCCTTGCCGGCTCTTTCGGCGCGCCGCCGCGGGATTGACGGGCGGCAATCCACATCCGATAGTCGCTGCATGGACGCTCCATCCACCGCCGACCCTCAGGTCCGTACCGCGCGCCTGGGCGTCCACACGCGGGAGGGCAAATCTCTGCTTTCCGCGGAGATCCGCGAGGGCGAATCTCCCTCCGTCGCCATCCGCACACGGACGCGCGGGCGCACGGCAACACTCTTTGTAGAATTGGCGTCTCCTCCCACAGATGCGGAAGTCCTCAACACACTGGAAGCGACGCTCCGTGGGCAGCTGGCGCTTGTCGAGACATTCCTCAACCGCGTCCAGCGAGCACACGCGTGTGACGTCCGCATGAAGAAGAAAATGGAGGAAGAAGTGGAGGTGGGCGCACTCACCCGACTGCAAGAGATGCTCGAGCCCGTCGCCCGTTTCCTGGACAACGCACTGCATGTTCTCGTCCACGGTACGACGGTGAGCGGATACCACCGCGCCACCGTGGTGATAGCAGAGAGCCGCACCCGGAGGTGCACCGTGCTGCGCGACGCGTTCGAACGGATCCGCCACGCGTGCGCCGCGCGCCCAGAGTCCTCACTGCCCCCCGAAACCCAGGCGGCGCTGGAACGCGTCCGGCGCCTGGCCTGCGACGCCGCCGCCACCTGCCAGCAGGTGATCCACCTCTCCCGAAACCAGGAACGCATCCGGGGCGAGATCGCGGATCTGCTCTCCAGCGGCTGAAACCCGCCCGGGAACCGCCCGAAACGGTTGAAACCCGCAGCCCGACCCCATACACTCCCCCCGTCGAGCCCAGTGGGGCACGGCGGTCTTTCTCATCCACGTGGGTCGGTCGCATAGCGGCAATTGCACCGCGCTGTAGACGCGGCGCCTCACGGCTCCGGGGGTTCGAGTCCCTCCCGGCCCACCA
>CAZYAK010000019.1:0-23806 GCA_964645935.1 uncultured Candidatus Peribacteria bacterium
CGACCTGCCACGGCAGGTCAGTGGTTGCGGCCGTAGGTCCGGAAGAGCACTTTTTTCAGGAACGGGTGTGGACCCTATCCGCTGGAGGCCGGCGGCTTGGCAGGTCGGCGCGTTCTTTCTCCCATTTCTTTGTCGCGTACAAAGAAATGGGAAGCTCTTCGCAGATCGAGGCTTTCGTTCTCCAGTTCTTTGTCCCAGGGGATCGCGTCCCAAGCCCACGACGCGACGTCCTTGGCTGGGTGACGGGGATCGCGTACAAAGAAATGGGAAATCCTTGGCTGCGGCCGCGAAGGCTCGGTCCATGATCAGCATATTGCCGGTTCCCGCTGCCTCGCTATCATCCCCCCGTGCCCGCTCTCCGCCTCTTCGTCACCGGCCGCGTTCAAGGCGTGTCCTTCCGCGCGTCCGCGGAGAAGAAGGCCGCCGAGCTCGGCGTGCGCGGGTGGGTGCGTAACACCCCGGACGGCGCCGTGGAGGCGCATGCGGAAGGGTCGCGTAAAGCCGTCGACGACTTTGCCGCGTGGTGCAAGAAGGGCCCCGAGGGAGCCCGAGTAGATATGGTGGATGTTGAGGAGGTCGCGGAAGAGGGCTACGCGGAGTTTGCGGTGCGATAGCGACCTTTAGCGACGTACGCGCCGAAGCACCGTTGTAAAACAGACAGCGAGAACCGTCAGTACGGTGACTTGTCCAATCGCGAAGCCCAAACCAATGCTCTGCACGGAGAGCCGGTCTGCGAACGCGTGCGAAACACTGATGGCCACGATCGCTCCGGCCACCGTAGCGAGAGCCGGAACGAGCGTGCGTTTGGTGGCGTAGTACGCGCGCAGGAGGAGGTGGTTCATGCTCTCGAAGGGGATGCTTACGGCGTAGACGAGCAGGGCGGATGAGAACAGCGACAGCGCTTGGATGCCCATGGCCTTGGCCACGAATGGCGCCAGGAGCACCAACGCCACGCTGCCGGGGAGGGTGATGGCCAGGAGCGCTCCTGTGCCCCAGAGCAGGTACTTGGTAAACAGTTTCTCATTCTTCCACGCTGCCGCCTGGCCCAGCAGGGAGTATGCCGATTGCGCGAGGGCGATGCCGGTGATGCCTACGAGTACGGACTGGAAGTTCCGTGCGTACGCGTTTACAGCGACAGAACCCACCTGCAGCCCGGAGCCCAGCTTGTCGAAAGCCAGGAGCTGAAACTGAAGCGCACCAAGTGAGAGAATTCGCGGCAGCATGAGCGCGCCCATGCGCGGAAAATCCGGGTGCCAAAACGTCCACGTGAAGCGGAAGCCCAGCCGGAACGCATCCCACGACCGCAGCACCACGTAGAGTGCCGTCCCGATGATGGTGCCCGTGATCGGGCCGTAGGCACCGAGCGATGGGGTGAGCAGCACGGTGCCGAGTACGGTGCCTAGTGTGTACAGCACCGGCGTCAGGCCGTAGATCCAGTACCGTTGTGAGGTGATGAGGTACTGACCGAGCGTGTTGCCGAAGACGAAGAGAAAGTTGGAAAAGAGGGCGATCCGTCCAAAGCCCACGTACAGCGCGAGTCGCTCCCCCTGGAAGTCTACAAACCAGTGTGCAATGGATGGGAGCGCGGCTGCCAGAAGCAGCGAGATGATCCCGAAGGCCGTCGCGCCCAGGAGCATGCTGCCGCTGAGCACCGTACTCATGTCGCCGTGGCGGTCGTGCGCTTTGTGGCTGGCGAGCACCGGTACCAGCACCGTGCCGAGAGCGGCGATGATACAGGTCTGGAACAGGAAGTCGCTGGGCCGGAAGGCCGCCACGTACACGTCCACGATGGACGAATCGGGGAACGTCCGGGCGAACGCTGTGTCACGGACGAAGCCCATCACCGAGGCAGCCAGCTGCGTGAGCGCCAAGACCACGGTGCCGCCTATGATGTGCTGCTGACTGAAGATTCGGCGGAGCCCCATGCGCTAAACCCTAGCGCGGGCTCCGTCTCGCCGCCACGCAATTGCCCTGACGACCTTTTGCCCAGACGGCGTGGCTTCAGTATCCTTTCCCCATGGACGCCCCCACTCTCGCCTTTGCGGACATGACGGATGCCGATATCCGCTTGGTGCTGAGGAAATACTCCATCGGACTCACGCCGGACGAGGCCAAGGCGGTCCAGAAGATGCTCGGGCGGCCTCCTACTGTGGTGGAAGCCGTTATTTGGGGCATCCAGGGGAGCGAGCACTGCAGCTACAAGTCGTCTCGTCGGTTCCTGCGCGAGTTCCCCACCTCGGGCCCCCATGTCATCCTGGGACCGGGCGAGGACAGCGGAATCGTCGCCGTCACCGACGGTCCAGTAGGTAAACGATGGGGTATTGTTATTTCCCATGAATCGCACAACCATCCGTCGCAGATCGTGCCCTTCGAGGGCGCGGCCACGGGCGTTGGCGGTACAGTGCGCGACGTCGCGTGCATGGGCGCGCGAGTGATTGGCTGCATGGACATGCTGCGCCTCGGGGATCTGCGTAACACCGAGTCCCGGAATATCGCAAAGGAGGTGATCCGCGGCATCGCAGGGTACGGCAACCCACTCGGAGTCCCCAACCTCGGTGGTGACACAGTCTTTGATGCGGCCTACGACACCAACTGCCTGGTCAATGCCGTGGCCATTGGCATCGTGCGCGAGGACGAGATCATCCATAGTTTCGTCCCCGAGGAGGCGGCCAAGGAGGGTTACCAGATTATCCTTGTAGGTAAGCCTACGGACCGCAGCGGCTTCGGTGGCGCGGCGTTTGCATCCGTCTCTATGGAGGAGGAGAAGAAGGAACAGAACACGGGCGCGGTTCAGGAGCCCAATCCCTTCCTCGAGCGTCACATCCTCCTCTCCACCTACGCGCTGTTTGATTGGCTTGTGGCCACCGGCAACCTCCCCAAAGTGAGCTTTAAGGATCTCGGAGCCGGCGGCGTGGTCTGCGCGTCGGTGGAGCAGGTAGCGTCACGGGGTTATGGCGCGGAGGTGGATCTTGGCAAGGTGCACGTCTCGCTCCCAGGTCTCCCACCCGAGGTCATCGCGTGCGCGGAGACGCAGGAGCGGTTCTGTTGGATCGTGCACCCGTCCCTGACGGCGCAAGTGCTCAAGCACTACAATGAGGATTGGGATCTTCCCAGTGTCGCGGAGCACGCGCGCGCTAGTGTCATCGGCACAGTAACGGAGGGAGGAGTATACCGTCTGTGGCACGAAGGAAAGGTCGTTTGCGAGGCCAAGTCCGAGGACATCACGAGCGGCTTGCGCTACGAGCGCCCCACCGCAGAGCCGGATCGCCCTCGAGCCGATCCGACCATCACATGGACCGACGGAACCATCGCGGTCGATGGCTTTCAGACGACACTGAAGAACGTCTTGTGCTCCATGCTTGCGCATCCCAACCACGCCTCCAAATGGCCGGTGATCCGCAAGTACGATCGCTCCGTCATCGGGAACACCCGGGTGGAGCCGGGCGAGGCGGACGCATCCGTCATCACGCCTTTCCAGGATCTACCCGCCTACGTCCCAGACGGGACACATCCTGGCTGGGAGGACGACGATACCCTCGGCAAGGTGGGGGTGGCGTTCTCTGCTGGCGGCTCCGCGCGGTACGGCCGCGTCTCCTCGTACCTTCAGGGAGCCAACGCAGCGGCCGAAGCCATCTGCAACGTGGTCGCCACGGGAGCCACGCCCCGCGCGCTTACGGATTGTCTCAACTACGGCAACCCCGAGGTACCCGCTCAGCTCGGAGCGCTGGAGCGCGGAGTGAAGGGCATCGCAGACGCGGCGCGAGGCCTCGGACTGGAAGGGGGCTCCGTCCCCGTCATCTCTGGCAACGTGAGCCTCTACAACGGCACCGCCGACGGCTCGGCTATCCCGCCCAGCGCCATTGTGTGCTGTGCAGGCGCCATGCCCGACGCTACCAAGGCCCTCACCGCCGCATTCACCGCTGTCGATTCCGCGCTCTACTTGCTGGGGCGACGCAAGGATGAGTGTGGCGCATCCGCGTACCACGAGGTGCTGGAAGCCATGGCAGGTGCCCCGCGTGATTCCTTCCTGGGATCGCGCGTCCCCTCTCCCGACTTCTCGTCGCTCCTCAAGGACATCCGCGCGGTGCTCGCCGCCGCGGATGCCGGCCTCGTACGCTCGTGCCACGACGTCTCCGAGGGGGGACTTCTGCTGGCAGCGTTCGAAATGACCACACCACGTCGCAAGTTAGGGGGACACATCGGTGCGGAACTCGATCTTGCAGGATGGGCTGATGGGCTGCGCCCGGATACCGCGCTCTTCACCCAGACGCCAGGGTTTCTTCTGGAGATCGACCCGTCGCGCGAGAAGGAGTTCCTCGCAGCCGCGAAGACTGTCGGAGCCACTCCGGTGCGCGTGGGTTCTACGTCGGAAGCGCCAAAGCTCGTCGTCCGCTCCGGATCCGCAGTACTGCTAGATGAGACGCTCGCCAACCTCCACAGTCTCTGGACTGCGGGACTGCGGGATGCGCTGGACGCCTGAGGTTGCACGGGTCTTCGGACGGCGCGCAATTGCGTTCCCCTGCGCGTAGCGGAACACTGGTCACATGCCTCTTCGCCTTCCCTCCGTCGTCGGTCTGTTTCTTGCGACAGCTGCATGTGCGCTTCCACAGCTCGCCCTGGCCGCCACGCTTACCATTGCACAGACCAGCGAGCTGGAAGCCGTTGCCTCGTGGACTCTTTCCAAACCCGACCACACCGTTCTCGACCGCACCGACAAGTCGCTCACCATTCCCGACCTTCCCGCCGGTCTCTATACCGTGTTTGTGCAGCCGCCTGAGGGCGAGACCACCGCTATCTCCGTGATGCGCAGCGGTACCCTCCTGAAAGAGGTTGCACTGCCGCAAGTAACCTTCGATCTTGCGGCCGATGATACGGCCAGTGTGGCCATCACGCTCACACTCACCAACTTTGGCAAGGTCGGCGTGAGTAGCGATCCCGCGGCGATGCCCTTCCAACTCCAGGGCCCCGACGGTATCAAGCGTGAAGGCGTAACGCCCACGAGCTTTGAGCGCATGCCCACTGGTAACTACAGCGTGAAGTACGTGCCAGCCGGTTGCCCCACACCCCCCGCGAAGTCCGACGCACTCAAAAAGAACGGTGCGGTATACTTCTCCGTCACGCTCACGTGTGAGACGTTCGAGCCGGAGCTGCAGGAGACGGAGGAGACACAGGTGGGCGCGGAGGTGAAAGGCGAGTTGGTGATGTTCACAGATGTTCCCAAGAACGCGTGGTACGCGCCGTTTGTGTCCACGGTGTCTAGGCGCGGCATTCTCACGGGCTACAAGAACTCCGCCGGACACTCCACCGGACTGTTTGGCCCTGGCAATCCTGTGACCACCGCGGAGCTCGCAAAAATCGTGCACGAGATGGCCGAGATTGACGAGCTGGGCATCTCAGCAGCGCCCATAAACCCGGGTGCGTTTGGCAAATGGTTTACCAAGTACGTGGCCTCTGCAGAGCAGCGCGGATGGGCGATTTACCAGAACCCCTCGCTCGACCTCGCGCGTCCCGCCACGCGCGGTGAGGTGATGGTAACGCTCCTCCAGGTGCTGGATATGCCACTGAAGTGGCAAACAGGGCAGGCGTTCACCGATGTGACGCTGCGCACTCCCTACGCTCATGCCATCGAGACGGCCGCAGCCGAAGGCATCGTCTCGGGTGCTACGGGCGAAAACGGCAAGTCCACTGGTGAATTCCGTCCGAGCGACCCCATCACCCGTGCGGAGATGGCCAAAATCCTCATCACCATCCAGGAGAAATACCAGAGTGAGCCGGTTTTGGACGAGTGACGGGTGGTGTGCTCGTCTTCGATATCACCGTCCTGATCAGTGGTCCACTCGACCGCTCATCACGATGCCCCCGCCATCGTTCCCGCCAGCTTCGTCACATCCCCCGCCCCCATGACGAGCAGCACGTCGCCGGATTTGAGCTCCTTTCGCAGAGCCACTTCCGTGGAGGAGAGGTCGCCGGTCCAACCCGCGGCAACGCCGCTCTCGTTGCCGATGTCCCCCACCATGCGTCGCACGTTGGCCTTGTAGCGCACGGCTTCCTTTCGCGCCTCGTAGACATCCGTGACGAAGACGAGATCGAGGCCTCTAAATGCGCCGAGGAATTCCTTGTAGAGTTTGAGCGTGCGGTCGTGTGTGTGTGGCTGGAACACCGCGACGATGCGCCGCGGTTTGTAGGCCGTAACGATCGCGTCCACCGTGGCGCGGATCTCCTTGGGGTGGTGCGCGTAATCGTCGATGACGGTGACGCCGTCTTTCGTCGTGCCTTTTACCTCCAGACGCCGCCAACTTCCGGCATATCCAGATACCGCTTTCTGGGCATCCGCTTGCGGAATACCGAGGACATCGGCAAGCCCAAGGGCCAGTTGCGCGTTCTGCTGCATGTGGACGCCGGGTGTCTGGAGGGGTATCAGCGGTAAGCGATCGCCGTCAACCACTCGCTTGCCGCTCTTCTCCGCGAGAGCCTTGCAGTCGGCGTCCTCCAAATGTGTCACGAGCGCGCCGTTCTCGGGCAGCGCACTGATGAAGTCCGAAAACGCGGAACGGTAGTCGTCCGGGGACTCGTAGTAGTCAAAGTGGTCGCCGTCGACATTGGTCATGAGGACCACGGCCGGATGGTAGAAGCGGAACGACCGGCGGTACTCGCACGCCTCCAGGAGGAAGAGGTCGCTCGAGCCCTGACGCCAGTTGCGGCCGTTGAGCTCGCGGAGCTTCGTGCCCACCACCACCGTGGGATCCTTGCCTGTCTCGATGAGCAGCCGCGCGCACATACCCGTTGTAGAGCTCTTGCCATGTGTGCCGCAGACGGCGATGAGTGTTTTGCCTCTTGTGAGCTCGCCCACCGCCTGTGGGTACGACATCTGTGCGATCCCCTTCTCCACCGCCTTCACGCGCTCGGGTGCCTCCGGCGGGATAGCCTCGGAGTACACCAGGAGGTCGCAGCCTTCGGGGATGAGCGACCCGTCCTGTTCCGTGCCCACCACGATGCCCTGGCTCTCGAGGTCGTCGAGGAGCGCGCTGCGCGAGCGATCCGATCCGTGCACCTCGTGGCCCGCCAGCTTCTGGAGGGATGCGTACGCGCTGAGCCCGATACCGCCGATGCCGGAACAGAAGATCTTCATATCCGCATCTTACCCCCAGGCCCCCATCCGTGCGATACTCAGCCCCGTGCCGTACCGCGACCTAGAACCCGTCAGTAAGCAGCTCACGATTGTTGTGGGCCTCACCGTCGTAGGGTTCATGGCGTTCGGATTGGCGCTGTCGTTCTATCGCAACATCCTCTTCGAGGACACGCTTCGACGCATCGAAGCCGAGAACGGCGCCCTGCAGGACGCCATCGTGGAGAGCCAACGGAACCTGGAGTACTACCGCTCGGCTCAGTACAAGGACAAGTACGCCAAGGAGAACCTCAGCCGCCTGAGCCCGGGCGAGAAGATCCTGGTCATCACCGAGCAGCCCCAGACTCCGGACGTGGCCGCGGGGGAGAGCCTCACTTCCACCGAGGCCCAGGAGGCCGCGTACCAGGAACTCCTCCGCCAGATGCCCATTCTGCAGCACTGGAGGCTCTATCTCTTCGATCGGGAGGCCATCGACCGGCTCAAGCGGGGCTTGTAAGGACTCAAAATCGTTGGTTTTGCGGCTGATAGCCCTGAACCAGATGCACTTTTTGTTGAGGATAGGCCAATGGGCGCATCGGTTCAGGGCATGTCCTAGAACGTCCTCGGCTAGGGGCGGCCTGCCATGTATCGAACGCCGCACACGCAAAACAGGCACCTAACGGCGCCTGCGGCGTTCTGGTACATGGTTGCGGGGGGAGGATTTGAACCTCCGACCTCGAGGTTATGAGCCTCGCGAGCTACCAGGCTGCTCCACCCCGCGTCGGGTGCGAAGCGGACTATAGCAGAGAAGTTGCTCTTGCGTGCAAGGAAAGTTTGCTTACAATATCTGCGCTATGGCTCACAAAAAGGCAGGTGGATCTACCCAGAACGGCCGAGACAGCGTTGCAAAACGACGTGGCGTAAAGCGCTTCGGCGGTGAACGCGTCTCTGCGGGCGAAGTGCTCGTCCGACAGAAGGGATACTGGTATTTCCCCGGCGCCAACACGCATGTGGGTAAGGACTGGACCATTCACGCCGATGTCGACGGCGTGGTCACGTTCTCGCAGAAGCGACGCCTCAAGTTTGATGGCGCGCGCGAGCGTTGCACGGTCATCAGCATCACGCCGGTCGCCGCGTAACCCTTCGTCGGGCTCACGGTGACACATTTGCCGTGGATGCTACGGGGCCCCGTCCCCATATTTTCTTTGAGCATGCGGTTTCCGACGCTACCATCTGCGCATGTCCGAAGTAGGAGGTCTTGATGTCGGCGCGCCTGGAGAAGGCTCAACGGGGGCACCCGAGCAGTTGAGCGAGGAGGCGCGGCAGCGGTTCGCCGCGGCTGGCGCCGCGATGGCAGCCATCCAGCGCGAAGAGAAACGCAGCAAGAAACGCGACTCGCGGGTGGCCAAGACCATCATCCAGTTTCTCAACGACCCCCGCTACACGCACCTCTTCGTGCTGATCTCCCGCCTCGTGGCGCGCGACTGCCCGTCTATCTTCATCCTGGCGGTGCTCTCGCTCATCAACGAAGACAGCAAGTCTGTGGTGCAGGAGTATTTACAGGAAGAGAATCAGAAGACCGCGGAGGAGACCGTGGCCGAGGAGCTCCAGGTGGTGCCGGGCGACGCCAACCCCGTCGCCAACAAGGCACTCGTGGACTGGATCACGCGCATGCAGATGGTGATGGCGCTCGATCCGCAAGGCATCCTCCTCAAGCTGATGGTGGACGAGACCAATATCGACGGCACGGTGCTGCAGCTCTCCACCTTCGTGCTGCAGGAGTTCTTCCGCAGCGACGTGGGCGGACGCCGCGACATCCCCTTCGAGAGCCTCCACGGCCTGGCCGCGAGCACGCTCCAGACCGTCTTCGAACCGTTCTTGGACGCCATCGACAAGACCCTGCTCGCACCGCCTAAGAAGGAGGGCGACGATGAGGACGACGATTGATCAGCCGAGCGGGAACTCCGCGATGAGCGTCTGTTTCTTCCCGCCAACCTCCGCGTAGAGCCGGATGCGGTCCACGGGGATGGCGAACGAGGGATGCCCGAGGAGCCTGAGGACCTTCTTCTTGGCGACGGCGAAGCGTTCCGGGTGCTTGATGCGCGCCAGCGTGAGATGCGGCCGGAAGCCGTCGGCCTTCTCGCCTTCCGGGGTTGCCGACGGCCACGGGCAGCGCTTCTTGAGGCGCGCCAGCTCATCGGAGAACGGGATACCCAGGTACAACACGCGGTCCCGGCCGCGATCACTGAAGGTGCCGACGCCCTCCACCTTGAGCGCGAACGGCTCCGTGGCCGCGGCGATCTTCACGCACTGTGGCACGACCTGCCCGTACTCGATCTCCATTAACTCGCGCCAGAACTGGAGCGTGATATGCGGCGTCTCGGGACTCTGGAACGAGAGGATCTCCGTGTACTCCGACAACGCGCCTTGGAGCGCGCGGAACGCGGCCCTCGCCTCCCCTTCCAGGGGGATGGCGAAGAAGGCAGCGCGCAGCGGGAAGACGAAGACCATGTGCAGACCCTACCGCATCCGTCGCGGGATCCGCCACGCCCTCAGGTCGTGGTCTTCTGCTCGATCCCCAGCCAGCGCTCGAGGCTACGGTTCTGCGCCTCCACGAGGCCGGAAGCGCCCTCCAGCCCGGCGAGCGACGGGATCAGGCGCACCCGCCACGCGATGCGGGACACCAAGTCCGTGATCCTCCCCAGAGTGGAAAGGTCCACATGTCCGATAAGGAGCGGCGGCACCTCGTTGATCTGCGCGGCGAGCGCCCGGGCGCCCTCTTCGTTCTCTTCGGAGCGGTCGCGGCGGGGATCCGGTGTCCGTCCCACTTGGCGTTTCAGCGAGGCGGTCTGCCCTTCCAGGAGATCGAGCATGGCACCGTTACGGGATGTCTCGATGAGCAGTCGGACGTTGACGGCTACCTGCCCGGTGACGCTGAGCACCCGCACCGCCACGTCGGCGCTGAGGCTCGTGGCGAGCTCGTTGAGCCGCTCCAGGAATCCCCGGATCTCCTCCTGCGCCTGGTCTGCGGTCTTCGGGATCTCCATGCTCAGCGTTTGAGGACGGCGAGGAAGGCCTCCTGGCTTAAGGTCACCTTGCCCATCTGCTTCATGCGCTTCTTGCCTTTCTTCTGCTTGTCGAGGAGCTTGTTCTTGCGGGAGACGTCGCCGCCGTAGAGGTAGCCGGTCACGTCTTTGCGGAGAGCCGCCACGGTCTCGCGCGCCACCACCTTGCTGCCGATGGCCGCCTGGATTGGTATTTGAAACTGCGCCTTGGGGAGCACCTCCTTCAGCTGCTTGCAGATGACGGAGCCCACATGGTGGGCCTCGCTGCGGTGCACGATGGTGGAGAGCGCATCGGCGGGGTCGCCCAGTAGCAGGATATCCATCTTTACGAGGTCACCGGCGCGGAAGCCCAGCTGCTCGTAGCTCATGGATGCGTAACCGGAGGTCGCGGACTTCAGCTGGTCGAAAAAATCCAGCACGATTCCTTGGAGCGGCACTTCGAACTCCAGGAGTGCGCGGTCGGCGTCGAGGTACTCCAGCGACTTGTAGATGCCGCGGCGCGTCTGCACGAGCGACATGGACGGGCCCACGTCGATCTTGCGGCAGACGATTTCCAATTTCACCCACGGTTCGCGCACCTCCTCGATGTACGTGGGATCTGGAAAGTCGGCGGGATTGGAGAGGCTTGCCACGTTATGTTCGTCCTCCTTCATGAGGGAGCTCCGAATGATTTCGCCTACGTTACGAGCGTTCACTTGTACTTCGTAGAGCACGGAGGGGGCTGTCACGATGAGGTCGCAGTCGTACTCGCGTTCTAGGCGTTCCTGGATGATGTCCAGGTGCAGGAGACCAAGGAAACCGCAGCGGAAGCCGTTGCCGAGGGCGGTGTTACGCTCTGGCTCGATACTGAGGGCCGCATCGTTGAGGGAGAGCTTCTCCAAAGCCTCGCGCAAGTCCGCGAAGTTGTCGGCTTCGCTCGGGTAGAGGCCCGCGAAGACCATGGGCTGTACCTGCTTGTAGCCCGGGAGCATCTCCGCACGCTCCTCGGAGGCAATGGTGTCGCCGACGCGCACTTGATGGACATCCTTCAGGCCGGTCACCACGTAGCCGATCTGCCCCTCCTCCAGGACGGGATCCGACACGTACTTGGGGGAAAAGTGACCGACATCCAACACCTCAAAGGGTGTCTGCGTGCCGCGCAGATGGACCCTGTCACCTTTGCGGATCTGGCCCTCCATGACGCGGCAGTACGCGACGCCGCCGCGGTAGGTATCCATGATGGCATCGAAGATCAGCGCGCGGGAGGCGCCTGTCGTGTGCGAGTCGTGGCGAGTTGGCGGCTTGATACGGTCGACCACCGCCTGCAGGACCTCGGGGACGCCTTTTCCCTCCTTGGCGGAGATGAGAAGGATGTCCTCCTTCTTGCAGCCGAGGAGTTTGATGA
The DNA here is from genome assembly GCA_964645935.1 of uncultured Candidatus Peribacteria bacterium. Lineage (GTDB taxonomy): Bacteria > Patescibacteriota > Gracilibacteria > Peribacterales > Peribacteraceae > CAZYAK01. The sequence continues at coordinate 11,555 of CAZYAK010000019.1, forward strand.
CCTCCTCGCTCACGCGGTCGGGCTCGGCCGCGGGGAGATCGATTTTGTTGAGCACGGGGATCAGTTGCAGATCATGCTCCAGCGCCATGTACAGCACCGCGAGTGTTTGCGCCTGGATCCCCTGGGAAGCGTCTACAAGGAGGATGGCCCCCTCACACGCGGCCAGAGAGCGACTTACTTCGTACCGGAAGTCCGTGTGACCGGGCGTGTCGATGAGATTGAGCTGCACGCCCGCAAAGGTCATGCGCACCGGCTGAAGCTTGATGGTGATGCCACGCTCGCGCTCCAGATCCATCATGTCCAGCGTCTGCTCCTTCATCTCGCGCTTTTGGAGCGTACCCGTCACTTCGATCATGCGATCCGAGAGCGTGGATTTGCCATGGTCGATGTGCGCGATGATGCAGAAATTGCGGATGTCCATTCCACCGCATAGTAGCGAAAACATCAAGGATTGCCGAGGGCAAATGCGCTTCGGCTGCCTCGGGGCTCCCTTGCGGGAGACCGCCCGCCGAGCTTCGACGGCCTCAACGTGACAGGCCAGGCTTCTTCTTCGTCACCATCCGCAGAAACAGCTTGTGGAGCGCCGCCTGTCCCCTCACTTCCGGATGGAATGTCGCCGCCAAGATGGCGCCTTGTCGCACACAGACGGGCTTGCCGTCATGTGTGGCGAGGATCTCGATCCCCTTCCCTACCCGCGCAAGGATAGGCGCCCGGATGAACGCGCCAGTCACGGGTGTTTGGATGCCCGTGATGTTGAGTGTGGCGTCGAAGCTATCTACTTGCGAGCCGTACGCGTTGCGGTCTACGTCCATATCCAGGAGTCCGAGGGTCTTTGGGGCGTGCTTCCCGAGCGCCTCCTTTCCGAGCAGGATGGCGCCGGCACATGTCCCGAAAATGGGCATGCCCTTGGCAGCGCGCGCTTTGATCGGCGCATCCATGGCAAAGAGGTGCAGGAACCGGCTCATCACCGTGCTCTCGCCGCCGGGGATGACCAGGGCGTCGACCATCGTAAGGTCCTCCGACGAGCGCACCTCGCGGACGTGTACGTTTAAGGACGTCAGCACCGCGAGGTGCTCCGCGAAGTCGCCCTGGAGCGCGAGGACACCGACGGTCATGGCGCAAAGCATGTCATCCTGAGGTGTTGGCGGCAATCGCAACCGCTTTTTCGAAAAGTGGCATGCGGCCTCGGAGGAAACAGTTCCAGTTCATGGTGTCCTGCACTGGTTATCTCCGGGTACTTGATGCCACTCCTCCGCCTGGGGCGATACTCAAGCGATGGGCATCCGTGAATGACGCGCAGAACGGCACCGATGGACAATCTTGGACCGTTTCGTAGAACTTCCGCTGCTTCGCCAAGGAGGTCGCGGTCGAGAAATCCAGGTACTTCCAGTCCTGCAGCGGTGAATACACGGAGAAATCCAGGTACTCCCAGTTCTTGTTCAGCGGCTTGAAGCCTGCCTGTTCCGTTTCGGCGAAGGAGTGGAACTTCGCGAGCGCCCAGGGCGTCTGCTTCGTGGCAATCCAGTACGTGTAGCCTGAAGGCTTCCCGGTGATGGGATCGTACTCCGGCTCGCGGGTGAGGAACTGGCTTCCGTCGGTCGATATGGCAAAATATTTCCAAGGGTTGATGTCCGTGTCCCGCTTTGTGCGTGTATCGAACATCAGCTGGTTGTTGCCCGTGATGGGGTTGTAGGTACCGGTAAAGACCACGTAGTGACCCCGTCCGTTGAAGAGAACCGGTTGGTAGCTCTGTGCCTCCCCGAGATCGTGCTCTTTCCCAGTCGCAAAGGAAGTCAGATACAGGTGTTCTGACGACGAGGTGCCTTTGAAATAGGAGACGTACGCACCGTCGGGACTCACGATGGCCCGATATCCTTGCAACAGTTTTGTCGCGACAGGATCGTCTGGATTCGACGCATCGATGAGCGTTATCACGCCGTTTCTCGTTTCATCACTCCCGTTTCCTTCTCGTTCTCCGGGTGAGGAGATCGCTACATACTTGCCGGTCTCATCGGAGTGAATGAGGGGAGATTTCCCTGCATTGAACGCGAAGCAGGCGTGTTTGGTCTTTGCTGGCATCGGATAGAAACGCCCGTCCTGTGTGTCGAACAGCCCAACCTGGCCGAGCGAGACGCTCGATCCGAACGCGAAGCGTCCATTGCGCGTCGTGAGCGGGAAATCGATGCCCGACGCGCGAAGCGGATAGGTGGCGCCATCCTTCTCGATGTAGAGGAGCCGAGAGCCGTTCTGATCCACGATGCCGATTTGCGGCCGATCGTCTGTCGTCTTGAACGCAAAGCCCATTGCCTGAGCTTTCTGGTAGGCGGGGCACGCCTGAGGAGCCTGGCCGCACTCTGCGGCGGGCGGGCCGTTCTCTACAATGGGTGTTGGGAACACGGTGCATTGGATGCTCTGCGCGTAACGCGGAGACAGTCCTTGCGAAGACGCGCTGCTAGCCTGTGAGGAGCGTTCCTGGGACGACTGCGAAGATGACTGCTGCACTTCAACAGGTTTCGGATCGCGCAGGTCGAGTGCGGTGACCTGAGAACGGGCGGCTTCGTTGGGGCACGTGTATTCCGTAGGCAGGTGGAAGTCTTCATCGGACCCCGGTCGTTCCAGTCGGACGCTGTAAAATCCGTCCACGGTTGCGACCCATGTTCCGTCGGCGCTGAGGCCGATCATCCTGTACTGAGATTCGCCCTTCACAGGGGTTGGTGCTTGACCCACTACGTAATGCAGATACCTGTCTCCACCGGTATTCAGGAGGAATACTGAGCCGTCGTCGCTCATACCCCGAATGCCGGTGACCGCGCTCCCAACAGGGAGTGTCTCCGCGGGTGTATCGCCCGACGTGCGGATCCTGTGCGCGTTTCCTGCCTGACTGTAGGCCACCCAGCCCCCGTCTCGGCTGAGGAAAAGCTCGGATGCATCGGCGACTTCCGCGATGCGCTGCACGGAAGCTGTTTCGCGGTCGAACACGTAGATCCCTCGCGCGCCGTCCTGCTGAGTGCCGTTGAAGGCGACAGTCCCGCCATCATCACTGATGGCACCCGTTTGCCTCTCGAAGACGGTCGTGCGGTACTTTCCCCAATCGAAATACTGGAACGCGGGGTCTGTCCCCTGCCTCGCGATCACCGCATCTTCGTGGAGTATCGGATTGACGATCGTCAGAGTCTTAGCCTTTTGTAGCAACACATCCCCTCGCCCGCTGACGCCGAGAGGGTCGCCCAAGCCCAGTGTGTGGTATATGTTCGTCTCCCGATCATAGAGGACGTTGTTCAGGGATGAAGCTCCGTCGCTCACGCTGTACTGCACTCTCGCAACCAGGAATCGCCCGGAGGCATCCATCAGCGTAAACGATCCGTGTACTGGTCCCAAGAGCGGATGCGCCTTGAGCACGGTTGCGGCGCTTCTGTCCGTTTCCCGGTCATACGTGATGAAGTTTGCAGCATCATGCGAGAGATACGAGGGATCCGTTGCAATTCCCCACGAGTGGAACACTACGTCGCCGTCACGGGTGACAAACGGCGCCTGTCCGGTGCCCAGGATATTTCGGGCGATGCCGTTTGCGCATACGGGCGGAGCATGTGTGCAGTCGGAACCGCAAACCACAGTGATGCCCCCCATGGACACTGCAAGGCCATCGCCATCGCCGTCATCACACTCTTCATTGATCTCCAGTCTGCCGTTTCCGCAGACGGGCACTGCTTTCGATACACACTGCATGTCGCCGACATTGGTCGCACAGGAGTAGCCCGGTTCGTGTTTGCACGTCGCAGTGCATCCGTCACCGGGTGTTCGGTTGCCGTCATCGCAGTACTCACCAGATGAATCAATCTGTGCGTTGCCGCACTTGCTCAGATCCTGCCCCGGTTCAACGGGTCGCTGAGTTTGGCAGTCGCATACGCAAGGACACGAAGAGTTTCCGCAAATCGGGCACCGCAATCCGCCGCCTGCCGCAAAGCATTCTGCCGGACGGGATATCGTGGAGCGACACTGCGAGGATTGGACTGACTGTTCGAGCGATTCCGTACCGGATCCGACGGATGATGCACGAGCCTCCACCGAACCGACGCGGCTTGCTGTTCCCTGTCGAGCGCTCGCGGTCGTGTCCCGCAATGCATCTCCCGTCGCCTCCTCGATCGGATCTGCCTGCGGCAACGAGGGGCACGCGTAACACATACCTGCACCACAGAACCGTACGGTGCCGATGTTCGCGGAATCGGGGCAGTGATCGAATGAAAGACCATCGGAGCAGAATTCACCGGCCTGACATCCGTCCACCAGAGGAATTCCCCGTCGATCGGCGACGGGGCCGCCTGGGGTCGCTTCGGCGGGTACCGGCATCCAGGACGCAGGCGAGTCGATAAACGGACCGCCGTGTTCTGCTTCAACTGCCGGCGTCTCTTGCAGCAACGCTTCTATATCCTCACGCATCGTCTCCTCTTCGGGCACATCTTCCCCCTCCAGCATGTTCTCGGAAACCGGCTCCTCCCATCCTTCCTGCCAGCCGAACTCCCAGTCGAACACGCCGTCGTCGGAATGTCCTTCCTGTTCCCAGACCCATTGCTGGGTTTGCCCGGTGAGTGCGTGGCGTTCGCTCCCGGCGATGCCGACAGAGAAGATCAGTGCCGAGACCACGGCGATGGGCAACGTGAGACGTGTCGTACGGATCATGGTGAGGGGCGTGTGTTTTGTGTACATTATACAATAAATTGAGCAATGACGCAATTTTCAACATGAACAGATTTGCGTGTGAAATCCGTCTTCGGAGAGCAATCCTAGAGTGCAGAGTCGAATTGTCTGACGCCGGCGCTACCACCCTCTCCCCTGCATCTTCACGGGTAATGACTCGATCTCCAGCCCTGGCATTGCCTCGGGCAGCCCTGTGGAGAGCTCAGCGAGCCTCTGGGGGGTATTCCAGTGGATGGTGGCCTGCACGATGGCCGATGCCGTGCGTGCCGGGTCCTTGGACTTGAAGATGCCCGAGCCCACGAAGATGCCCTCGGCCCCCAGCTCCATGAGCATCGCGGCGTCGGCAGGCGTGGCGATGCCGCCGGCCACAAACGTCACTACCGGGAGACGGCCGTCCTCGGCCACGCGTTCCACCAAGGCTTTCGGGACGCGGCGTTCCTTCGCCCAGTCCTCCATGTTGCCGGAGGTCATCTTCTTGAGATCGGTGATCTCCTTCTTAATGAGCTTTAAGTGTCGCACTGCCTCGATGACATTGCCGGTGCCGGCCTCGCCCTTGGTGCGGATCATCGCCGCACCCTCATGAATTCTTCGCAGTGCTTCGCCCAGGTCTGTGGCGCCGCATACAAAGGGCACCGTGAAGTCGGACTTTTGCACATGCTCAAAGGGGTCTGCGGGTGTGAGGACCTCGGACTCGTCGATGAAGTCCACCTTCAGCGCCTGCAAGATGCGCGCCTCCGCGATGTGGCCGATGCGGATCTTGGCCATGACAGGAATGCTCACGGCAGCCTGGATGCCCTGGATCAGCTTGGGGTCGCTCATGCGTGCCACGCCGCCCTGGGCGCGGATGTCGGAGGGCACGCGTTCCAGCGCCATCACAGCGCAGGCGCCGGCGGCCTCGGCTACCTTGGCCTGCTCGGGTGTGACAACGTCCATGATGACACCGCCTTTGAGCATGCGGGCCAGGTCTTCGCCGAGGGGGTTTCCGGTGCGTTTCGCCATGAGCCGATCCTACCGCAGGGCCGGGGGCTTCGGAAGCGCTCGCGCTCCTCGCGAGCACCCGCGTGTTTTCCGTTCCGGGTCCGTCGGGTTCCCGGCGGGTGCGCGCATCCGCTGACGGCACGGCAGTGCGCGAGCGCGACACGATCGCCTGGCGCGTCCTCGGGTGTGGTTTATGATGCCCGCAGTCCGGACGTAGCTCAGTTGGCCCAGCCCCGTCGAACGGGGCGTCAGAAGACAATCGCCTGGCGTGCCTCCGTTGTTCCTTCATCATCTCTCTGTCGGGACGTAGCTCAGTTGGCTAGAGCGCCTGGTTTGGGACCAGGAGGCCGTGGGTTCAAGTCCCCCCGTCCCGACCAGCCAAATAGATTCACTGTAGAGCGCGGAAGGAAGCGATTGCGTGTGAGCTGGCGGGTTGGCTGGTCATCTTTTTTTGCGAGAGGGAAACCTGATGTTTTCCCTCTCGCACTCTCCTTTCCTTCACAGGGACCTCGTCTTGAGGTGGACGCAGTTGGGCCCGAGCGAGCGGATCGAGCTGCCAGAACACAGTCCGCGCCTGGTTTGGTGCCCGCAACCGGGGTCAACGGGCTTTCGGTTGTCCTATGCCTCTCTTGAGCGTGAAGCCAGGAAAAGGCCTTTGTGAACACTTGACAAAGAAAGAAAAAAACGTACAGTAGAGCACTTTTCGTCTTCTCTCATGCTCAAGCGTTGTTCCGCTATCCTCCTCCTGCTGTGCCTCACGATGACACAGGCGCATGCGCAGGTTTCCGTGAACGCCCCGTCTGGCAACCTGTACGACGAGGCGGTGACCTACGTCCGCCAGAAGGGTATCGCCTCGGGCTATCCCGACGGCTCCTTTGGGACCAACCGGATGGTGACACGGGCAGAGCTGGTGAAGATGCTCATGACCGCGGGCCACGTCCCGGGAGCGGGATCGTCCTGCTTCTCCGACGTTCAGCAGCAGTGGTTTGCCGGCTACGTCTGCGCCGCTCGAGCGCACGGCATGGTGACGGGCTATCCCGATGGCTCGTTCCGTCCTGGTCAGTACGTGACACTCATGGAGGCCGCGGCGCTCGTGGTGCGCGAGATCGACGGTCCTCTTCCTTCCGGCGGTGGCACCTGGTACACGCCGTACGTCCTACGGCTCCAGGAGTGGGACGCTATCCCACCCACCGTGCGGGCCATGAACTCCCCCCTGACTCGCGGGGAGACGGCGTTCATCCTCTGGCGTGCGAGCGAGACGCAAATCGAGGTCGACGCTGAACCTGAACCTGAACCTGAGCCCGAGCCCGACGGCAATGATCCGACACTCTCCCTTTCCGTGACGCCAGACCAGGTGGCGGCCGGAACTTCCGTCACCGCGCTCCTGACCGTGCAAAACGAGGACTCGACGCGCCGCACACTCGACGTGACGGTCACAGCCAGAACCAAGCTCGAGATCCGCGAGGCGCCCGGGGCGCAGCGTGACGCGTCGCGCGCCACCTGGCGGAACCTTGTGCTCGATGCCGGTGGCAGTACCACGCTCGTGCTGGTGGCCGTTCCGACAAGCTCGCTGGTCGCTGGAGAAACGCTGGAGCTTGTCGCCCAATCCGCCGGCGCGCGCAGTGCCCGCACGGTCCGGGTGCGCGGGATCGCGCCTGAGACGTCGCTCGGAGACCCCGTGCTGCGCTGGAACGCCGTAGCGCTTCAGGCCAATGCGGATGACCATACCGGCATCTACGGCGCGCCCGAGCAGGGCGGGCCGGGCGCGTCGTCCCGCGCCCTGGCCATCGTGCACGCCGCCGTCTACGACGCCGTGAATTCCATCGATCGAAGTTACCAACCGTACATCGCGCTCGTGCCCGTACCCTCGGACAATCCTATCTCCGCCGACGCGGCCGTGGCCGTCGCCGCGCACCGCACGCTCTTTGCGCTGTACCCCAAGCAGCGCGCGGTGTTTGACGCCGCACTGCAAGGGCATCTCAGTCTCATCCCCGAGGGGACGGCCAAGGCCATTGGCCAGGTAGTGGGCGAAACGGCCGCTGCCGGAGTTCTGCAGGCACGCGTCGGAGACGGCGCCCTCAACAACGAGCCGCACGTGTTCAGCCAAATGCCGGGTCGCCACCGCCCCGATCCCATCAATCCGCTCCAGCTGCTTGTGGGAGTGCAGTGGGGGTATGTGAAGCCGTTCGTCATCCGCAGCGGCACACAGTTCCGCGCCCCTCCCGCACCCGCCCTTACCAGCTCCGAGTACGCCGCGGCCTTCAATGAGGTCAAGCGCCTGGGCGGAGACGGAGTGACGACGCCGACTGAGCGCACCCAGGAGCAGACGAACATTGGTCTCTTCTGGGCGTACGACGGCGTGAAGAAGATTGGCACGCCGCCTCGCCTCTTCAACCAGATCGTCCGCCAAATCGCTCAGCAGAAGAGCAACACCGTCGTGCAGAACGCTCGGCTCTTCGCACTCATTAACCTGGCGCAAGCGGACGCTGGCATCGGGTGCTGGGAGTCCAAGTACCTCCATGACTACTGGCGCCCTGTCGTGGGCATCCGCGAGGCCGACGCCGGCACGGGCCCCTCGGGCCTCGGTGACAACAACCCGCTCACGGCCGGCGATGCGGCGTGGACGCCGCTGGGCGCGCCCATGAGCAACTCGACCGCCTTGAGCTTTACACCCCCGTTCCCGGCGTACCCTTCCGGTCACGCTACGTTCGGGGCCGCCGTCTTCCGCACGGTCGAACTCTTCTACGGCACGGACGAGATTCCGTTCACATTCGTCTCGGACGAGCTCAACGGCGTGACCACCGACCAGCAGGGCCGGCCTCGCCCCTACGCCCCGCGCAGCTTCGCCCGCCTCAGCGACGCCACGCGCGAGAACGCGCAGAGTCGCATTTACCTGGGCGTGCACTGGCAGTTCGACGCCACGTCTGGCATGCGCATGGGTACGGACATCGCGGACTACACCTTCGCCAATGCACTGCGGCCGGTACGCTAGGCCACACTCAGGTCGACACTTCCGTGAGCTGGGGAGAATCCGTGGTCTGCGGCTCAGGTTCTGTATCAGCTCCCTCTTCGAGGGCCGCCTCCGGTTTGGTATCCAGCTCGTCCACAGCGCGCGCTCCCACACTCCATTCGCCCACGAGGAACATGTCCTTTGGGAAGACCTCCTGGAGCCGCGCATGCAGCGCGTGCAGATCTTGGGCGGAATCCACTGGCACGGCGTGGATCGTCCCTTCCTCGTTAGCGAGAACGTGCGCGAGGCCCAGGCTCGTCAACTCTTCCCGGATCATCCTGGCGATTTCCTGGCGGTACTCCGCCACGCGGTTTGCGCGAACTTCGCTTGATGCGTTACCGAGTGGCTGTACAGCGTCGCGGTGCGTCTGCATGGGCTCGGGGGAGACGGTAACGTAGTGACCTTCGAAGGAGGACGAGTCGACTTCGTGTACGGACATGGCAGTAGGGAAAACGAGTACGGTCGTCTACGCTGCCGTAAAAGAACCGTTGGTGCAACAATGCCACGCCTGGCCTCCAGGAAAGAGCGCACGGTGGCCGGGATGTCGCGATGGCCTTGCCGTCCGCGCCGAGGAGCGCGACCATGCGCAAGCTCCTCCTCGCCCCATGAAGCCCCACCGTTACTTCGATCTCGTCATGGCCGCCTTCGTCGCGGTGCTCCTTATTAGCAACATCGCCTCTTCAGCCAAAATCATCGACTGGGGAGTCTCCCCCTTCGGTCTGCGCCTCGCCTTTGATGCCGGCACACTGCTCTTCCCGCTGAGCTACGTGTTTGGCGATGTGCTCACAGAGGTGTACGGATTTGCCAAAGCGCGGCGGGTGATCTGGACGGGATTTGGGGCGCTCGTGCTGATGGCCCTCTGTCTCTTCGCGATCCAGCGTATGCCCGGTGAGGCCGGGTGGCAGGAGTACGCGGGAGATGGCGCCTTCTCCGCCATCCTTAGCGGCGTGAGTGGCGGGGGCATTGTGGTGGCCAGCCTGGTGGCCTACCTCTTCGGCGAGTTCTGCAACTCCGTGGTACTGGCCAAGATAAAGGTGGCGATGTCCGGGCGCCGCCTCTGGATGCGCACCATCGGCTCCACACTGGTGGGAGAAGGAGTCGATACCGTGGTGTTCGTCACAATTGCGTGCGCGCTTGGGGTCTTCCCGTGGGAGATTGCGCCTTCGCTGCTCCTCTCCAACTACGTCTTCAAGGTCCTAATCGAGATTGCTTTCACCCCCGTCACCTACGCCGTCGTCCGTTCTCTCAAGCGCGCGGAGGGCGAGGATTTCTACGATCGCGGCACGGTGTTCTCGCTTGTGGCGTTTAGCTGAGCGAGGAGGTGTACGAAAATCCACCCGTTTTCCTTCCGTTTCCTGCGTGGCTGGCGCACACTCCGCGTATGTTCTGCACGGTAGTCACGTCGTCCAAGTCCCTCGGTATCGGCAACGGCCTCACCTACGAGGTGACGCCCGGGCGCGTAGATGTGGGTTCGCCGGTGCGGGTGCCGCTGCGCAACGCGTTCGTGGAGGCGGTCGTCGTGGCCGTCACTGAGGATCGAGCCCAGCAGACGTATGACGTGAAGCAGGTGGCCGAGATCCTGGGGACCGATCCCCTTCTCTCCCCCCACGCCATCGCCACGGCGCACTGGATGGTGGGCGAATACCGCTGCTCGCTGCGCGCCGCCGTGGGCCCGTGGCTGCCACCGCGCCCGTGGTCGTCCGTACTACCCAAGGCCGTTTTGGGCTACACGCTGAAGAGATCGGACACCGCCATGGTACGGGGAATGAAGCAGCAGGTAGTGGTGGACTACCTCATGGGACGTGACTGGACGCCTAAGGCCCAGCTGCTACGCGAGTCCGGGGCCTCTGCCGCCGTACTCTCCACGTTGGAGCGCAACGGCGTCGTGGCCTCCGAGAAGCGCAAGCCCGACGCTCCCGAGGTCATCGAACGTCCGTCACCGCTGCTGGCGCTTCCCATTCTCACGCCCGTGCAGGAGGCGGTGGAAGCAGCCATCCTCGCGGAGAAGCGCCCTACCCTGCTCTTTGGCGTGACGGGTTCAGGCAAGACCGAGATCTACGCCAAGCTCATCGCCAACGTCATCGCCGCCGGGAACCAAGCAGTGCTCCTTCTTCCCGAAATCCTACTGACCGAGCACTTCATCGGTCGCTTCGAGGTGCTGCTGAGGCGTGATGCCATTTCCATCCTCCATAGCCGCCTCACCGAGGCACAGCGTCGGGAGGAGTGGCGGCGTATCCACGCCGGCGAGGTGTCGCTCGTCATCGGGTCGCGCAGTGCGCTGTTCGCGCCCCTCAAGAGGCTGAAGCTCGTCATCTTAGATGAGGAGCATGAATGGACGTACAAGAACGAACAATCCCCCAGATACCACGCGCGCGAGACTGCAGAAGCACTTTCCGCCGCGGCCGGTGCCACGCTCATTTTGGGCTCGGCGACCCCGTCACTGGAGTCCTGGGCACGTGCCAAATCCGGGCGCTATCACTTAGCGCGGCTTCCGTCGCGGTATAAGGACATGCCACTGCCCGACGTGAAAGTGGTGGATCTCGCCACCGTGCAGTTTGGCAGCGTCTATCCGTTCTCGCCTTCACTCATCGACGCCATCCGCGTCCGACTAGAACGTAAAGAGCAATCCGTGCTCTTCCTCAACCGCCGCGGAGTGGCCACCGCGCTTCTTTGCCTCCAGTGCCGCCGCCGGGTGACTTGCCCGGAGTCACAGCTTCCCTACACCCTTCATCTCACGGGTCGCGGCCGCCCGTACTTGCTGGACCACACGTCGGGGCTCATTGCCGATGTGCCTGCGGAGTGTCCGCACTGTCACAGCGTCAATCTCCATCCCATCGGGGCCGGCACGCAGCGCCTAGAGATCCTCCTGCAGCGACTGTTTCCCACCGCCCGGCTCCTGCGAGCGGACAGCGATACCATCCAGGAACCCGAGCAGATGCGCGAGCTTCTGCGCGCCATGCGTGCCAACGAGGCCGATATCCTCCTTGGGACGCAGTCCGTGGTAAAGGGTCTGGACCTCCCCAACGTCACGCTCGCGGGCGTTCTTATCGCGGACGTCGGGCTCTCGCTCCCCCACTTCCGTGCGGGCGAGCGCGTGTTCCAGCTTCTCACGCAGCTCACGGGGCGCAGCGGCCGTGCCAAGCCCGGTGAGGTTGTTATCCAAACTTTCCGGCCCGACGCACCGGAGATTCAGGCCGCGGCCAAGCACGAGACGGAAAAATACCTGGATACCGAGCTAAAAATTCGTCTCTACAGCGGTTACCCGCCAGCCTCGCGCATGGTGCGCGTGATGTTCCGCAACGAGCGCGCGGACGTGCGAGCCAAGGCACTGCACGGCCAGGCGCTCGCGGCTGTTTCGCGCCTGGGCAGCGATACCCGCGTCTCCGTCTCGCCCACGTTCTTCGGTGGCGGGAAGGTGTGGCACGTGCTGCTGCGCGGAGCGGATCCGCTCAAAGTCTTAGACGATCTGGATGTCACCGACGCGGCAGTAGATGTGGATCCCATGGAGACGGTTTGACGAGTGACGAGTGACGAGTGACGAGTGACGAGTGACGAGTGACGAGTGACGA
>CAZYAK010000020.1:0-21386 GCA_964645935.1 uncultured Candidatus Peribacteria bacterium
GCCATGATCGCCACCCGCGGGTCGAAGACCGCGCGGCTGGGTTATTGGGGTGGCGTGGAAATCGAGCGCTTCTGAAAGACATGCTTGCCTCACCCTCCCCCTCCCCTGTCCATCATTCCCCGAAACCGAAGTCCCCCCACAGCGGACATGCAGCATCCGGGACGGACGGAGGAAGAGCCGCTGAAGTCCGGTGCCGTCCCCCACCTCCATCCGTCACACTCTTGCCACTTCCCCCCTCCCCTCATGACGACCGTCCTTGAGACCGCTCTGCAGGAACTCGTCTCCAGGAACGCACGGGGGGTGCCATCCCCGGGCGTGGCAGCGTCCTCGTTGCCAGGGACCGTGTGGACCGGTCGCACGGAGAACGGTGGCACGTGGTCACTGATGAAGAGCAGCGAGACACGCTACGGCTACTGCTGAAGAAGCCACCAAGGGTGAATAGTCGAGCAGCTGAAGAGTGCCGGCAGCACACGCACCGATGCGAGCCGATCAGTGGAACACGAACTTCTTGCGCATGGTGAAGTTCCACGCGAGCACCAGCACCTGCGTGAGCATCTTGGCCGGCAGGTGGTGCACGTTCGCGGCCTCTACGAAGAGGAAGAGGAGCGATTCGGTCCACAACAGCCCCCCGAGCGCGATGCCGTACGCGATCACGATCTCCTTGCGGCGGCTGTGCTTGCTCTCAAAGATCCAGAGCACGCTGAGGAAGTGATTCCACGCGAACCCAAGCGTGTAGCCGGCCAACGCGGCGAGGTACACATTGAGGTGGAGAATCTCGGTACAAAACGCGTAGAACACCAGATCCACCACCGAGGAAGATCCGCCCACAACGAGGTAGCGCAAGAACTGGATCTTGGGATCGCGGGTCTTCCGGAACGCCAGTCGCTGCAGTGCCTGGACGATCACGCGCGCGGAAGGGAGACGCCAAGCGCGGCACAGTCGGCCTCAAGCATCAGGTGTGCGAGGGCGGCGAGGTCGGTCTTGGGAGTCCAACCGAGTTCCTTGCGGGCTTTGGAGGCGTCCCCACAGAGGAAGTCCACCTCGGCCGGGCGGTAGTAGTGCGGGTTGATGCCCACGATGGTCTTGCCCGTCTTGGTATCCACGTAGACCTCGTCCTTCCCATTGCCTTTGCGCTCCCAACGGATGCCTGCCTGCGCGAGACAGAGCTCCAAGAACTGGCGCACGGTGTAGACGGCGCCGGTGGCGAGCACGTAGTCGTCGGGCTTCTGCTGCTGGAGTATCAGCCACATCCCTTCCACGTACTCCTTGGCGTAGCCCCAGTCGCGCTTGGCCTCCAGGTTTCCCAGGAGCAGTTGCTCCTGCTTGCCGGCGAGGATGCGCGCAATAGAGAGGGTGATCTTGCGGGTGACGAAGTTCTCGCCGCGGCGGGGCGACTCGTGGTTGAAGAGGATGCCGTTCACCGCGTACATCCCGTAGCTCTCACGGTAGTTGCGCGTGAGATGGAACGCGAAGGCTTTGGCACAGCCGTAGGGCGAGCGCGGATAGAAGGGCGTGGACTCGGACTGGAATTTCTCGGAGGTCTTGCCGTACAGCTCCGAGGAGGACGCCTGGTAGAACTTGGCGGGCAGGCCGGACGTGCGAATGGCCTCCAGAAGGCGCGCGGTGCCGAGGCCCGTAACGTCGCCAGTGTACTCGGGGGTGTCGAAGGAGATGCCCACATGGCTTTGCGCGGCGAGGTTGTAGACCTCCGCGGGCTTGCACAGTTGCAGCACGCGCATGAGAGAGGACGAGTCCGCGAGGTCGCCGTAGTGGAGCGTGATGGGGCGGTCGGGCGTATTGATGTCTGAGAAGAGGTGGTCGATGCGCCCGCGGTTGAATGTGGACGCCCGGCGCACCAGACCATGCACTTCGTAGCCCTTCTCCAAGAGAAACTCCGCCAGGTAGGAGCCATCCTGGCCCGTGATGCCGGTGATGAGGGCGATGGGGCGTGCCATTCCGAGGGATTGTAGGGCGCGGAAGGGGCCGTGTCATGCCCAGGAACAACGAACTTCCCCCCGCCGATGCGGCGGGGGGGGCGTCCTGCGTCGCAGGAAGGGTGTCGTGTCAGCGGCGGTAATGGTCGTCCACCGCGTAGCCCACGGTCCCGAACACGAGGACGCAGAGGACGACCATGGCCCAGAAGGCCCCCGACTTGTCCCAGCTCATGATGAGCAGGAACACCATGATGGCGGCGGCCGGCACCATGCAGGCCAGGAAGGGCATCCACTGGATCGGCGGCTTGGACACGTGAGACTCCTTGCGAATGAGCAGGACGACACGGATGGCACTGCGCCTTCCGTTAAAAGATTTGGTACAATGAATCCTTATGAATTGCAAGTCCTGAAGGAGCTGCTCCGGGGAGGGTGGAACGGGCCCGCGGCTGCTACACTCCACACGATGAAGAAGCAGAAGATCTGTGTCGTCGGCATGGGATACGTGGGCCTGCCACTGGCTGCCGCCTTCGCGCGCGCGGGCCATGACGTGACGGGCTACGACATCTCCGAGAAGCGCATCGCGGAGCTGCAAGGCGGCCACGACCGCACCAACGAGCTCACGGATATGGAGCTCCAGGCCGTCACCATCCGCTACTCCACGGACCCGGCGGTGATGGTGGATCGCGATATCGTGATCCTGGCCATCCCCACTCCCGTGGACGCCAACAACATCCCCGATCTCAGCCTGGTGGAGAACGCGTCGGTGGCCGTGGGGAAGCACCTCAAGAAAGGAGCCATCGTCGTATATGAGAGCACGGTGTACCCCGGCGTGACGGAGGAGTTTTGCGGTCCCATCCTGGAGAAGGAGTCGGGTTTGAAGAGCGGCACCGACTTCACGCTCGGCTACTCGCCCGAGCGCATCAACCCTGGCGACAAGCTCCATACCATTGATCGCATCGTCAAGATCGTGGCGGGGCAGGACGAACTGACCACCGACACGCTCGTGGCGCTGTATGGCTCCGTGGTGACGGCCGGCATCCACCGGGCCCCGAGCATCAAGGTGGCGGAGATGGCCAAGGCCATCGAGAACGCCCAGCGGGACCTCAACATCGCCTTCATCAACGAGGTGGCGATGCTCTGCGGGAGGATCGGCATCCCCACCAAGGCGGTGCTGACAGCCGCCGGAACCAAGTGGAACTTTCTCCGGTTCCAGCCAGGCCTGGTGGGCGGGCACTGCATCGGGGTGGATCCGTACTACCTCGTGGAGAAGGCGAAGCAGCTCGGCATGGCCACCCACATCATCACCGCCGGACGCGCGGTGAACGACGGGATGGCCGCGTACGTGGCAGAGCGGACCGCAGCGGCGCTACAACGCGGCGGACGGGCACTGGTGCTGGGCATGACCTTTAAAGAGGACATCCCCGACACTCGCAACAGCAAGTCCGGCGAGGTGGTGGTGGCCCTAACGGGCGCGGGCGTCGAGACGTTCGTGCACGACCCGTTCCTGACGGACGACGACGTGCGCTCCCGTGGGTACGCTCCCGGATCCCTGGACGACGGCACGTACGACGCCGTGCTGCTCCTGGTCCCCCACCGCGAATACCTCGCCGCCGGCGCTCCGGCAATCTTGAAGGCGCTCGCGCCGGGCGGCGTCTGCTTCGACCTGAAGTCCCTGCTTGATCCCTCCGTCTTCGAAGACGCCGGACGCAGGTACCTCGCACTCTGACCGAGCGCGTTCCCCCGCCGCGATGCCCCTGGACACCCACCAATCCCAGCAGGAAGCGAAGTACCACGTGCCATACCACTACCTCCAGACGCGCTGGACCGTGGCCGGCATCACCTACCTCGCGTACCTCGCCCGCGCGCGAGAGCTGCTCCTGGCCACCAAGCCCGGCCGTGCGCTCGACGCCGGCTGCGGTGACGGGAGGTTTGTGGCATACGTGCGCGAGGCGGACAGGATGTGCCCTATCGAAGGCGCAGACTACTCCGAAACCGCCATCGCCTTCGCCAGACTCTTCAACCCAGGCGCGACGTTCCACGTAGCGAACCTGCTTGGCACGGTTCCCTTCCCCGATGCCTCATTCGACGCCGTCACGTGTATCGAGGTAGTGGAGCACTTTGAGCCGCACAAGCTCCCGCATGTCCTCGCCGAGGCCAAGCGCATCCTCAAGCCCGGCGGCCGCATCATCATCACCACGCCCACCACCCGGGAGAAGAAGGTCTCCAAGGCACATTTCCAGCACTTCACGGAGACCTCCATGCGCGCGTACCTCAACGGCGCTGGCTTCCAAGGCGCCGTGTTCGAGGGCCAGCACCGAGTCTCACGACTCCAGACGCTCCTGCACGGCCTCCTCGAGAACCGCCTGTGGGCCGTACGCTGGAAGCCGCTCCTGGCGGCCTACCGCGGCTGGTACGACCGTGCGTGCGATCGCTGCTTAGTGGCCGAAGGGCGACGCATGATCGTTTCCGCGCGCGCATGAGGATGGTCCCCGCCCCGTTTCGCCGGCCGGTGTCGAAGGCCGTCGCGTGGCTGGGCAAGCGCCTGGGCATCGACGCCGGCTACGCTGTACGCAACACCGTCATCGCCACACTCACGTACGGCGCCACGGTTCTCAGCGGCCTCGTGACGGGGTACCTTGTGGCCCGCTTCTTCCCTCCGGAGCTGTACGGCAAGTACAAGTTCGTGGTGACGATTGTGGGCGCTGTGGGACTCATCAGTCTGCCGGGGCTGGGCTCCGCGCTCAGCCGCACCCTCATCCACCGAAAGGACAAGACGCCCTTGCGCTGGACACTGAAGATGAACGTGCTGCTCTGCCTCGCCGGGGCGCTCGTCCTCCTGGCCGCCATCCCGCTCCTGCCCCTCTGGAACCGCGAGGACTTGTGGCCGCTGTTCGTCATCGCGGCGGTGCTCTTCGTCCCCAACCAGGTGGGCTCCACGTTCTTCAGCGCCGTGGTCACAGGGACGGAATCCTTCGGCAGGTCACTACGCGTGACGGCATTGGGGAGCGCGCTCGTGATCCCGTCGGTACTGCTCATGCTCTGGCTTCGCCCATCTCCTGTCCTCTTGATGGCCTTCGGGGTGGGTATCCCCGCGACCCTCTACCTCCGAGAAGTGGCCAAGGCATGGAGGCGCTTCCCGTCGGAGGAGAAATCCAATGAGGTCATCCGCTACGGCACGCAGCTTAGTCTCAACACCATCCCCATCTCCCTTTCGAGCTATCTGGATGCCCTGCTCGTCTCCGCGTTCTTCGGGCTCAATACACTGGCCGTATTCTCGGTGGCCATCCTCATCCCGGAGCAGGCGAAGACGTGGTCCAAGTACCTCCTTCCCGTGGGCTTCGCGAAGCAAGCCGCCGGCGACGACACGCGGGAGCGGCGGCGCAAGATGGCCAGGCTTATCGGCGGAGCCACGGTGCTGTTTGCGATGGGCGTGGCGGTGTACGTGCTCGTGGCGCCGTGGCTCTTGCCGCTGCTGTTCCCCAAGTACCTCGGCCAGATGGGCGACATCGTGCTGTATACACGTCTGTCTTCGCTCATTCTCCTCACCGCGCCTGCCGTGCTCTTCCCGCAGTATCTGGAAGCGCGGGGCATGGTGAAAGAGCTGCGGTCGTGTCAGTGGGGGTCCGCTGCCGTGTTCTGCCTCACGCTCGTGGCGCTGGTGCCGACACTCGGACCCGTGGGGGCGCTGATCGCCCGCGGCATGTTCCGCCTGACATACGTGGGCTACGCGTGGTGGATCCTGCGCCATTCGCCCCCGGCGAGGACCGGGATTTAAGCGCGGAGCAGCCGGTCCGCGAGATCGTCGAAGTCCCGGATGGTCATGTCCGCCGTGAGCTTGGTGGGGAACCGAGATGGGATACGCGCCGTGCGACAACCAATGGCTTGGCCAATGCCCGTGTCGCCATCCTTGTCCCCCACCATCACACACGCAGCGGGGTTGATCCACGGAAACTCCGCACGGAGGCTCTCCCACATCCCCGGCCGGGGCTTACGGCAGTGACAGAGGCCCAGGTGCGGGCAAAACCGGTACGCCTCGATGGTGATGCCACCCTCCCTCAGCAGCTCCAGCGTGCGCGCCTGCACAGCCTGGAAATCCTCCAGGCGGTATCGCCCGATGGCGATTCCCGCTTGGTTGGTGAGCATGAAGAACGTCCACCCGGCGTCGCGCAAACGGCCCAGACCCGGGAGGACGCCGGGCAGGAGCTCCACGGCGGCGGGGTCCCAGAGCTGGCGGTCTACGTCGCGGATGAGGGTGCCGTCGCGGTCGAGCAGGAGAACGGGGCGCATGGGGTGATGATAGAGGAGGAAGACCGGTTGAAGCTGCGGATCGTGTGTAAAAGCAAAAATCTACCCTCGGATTCATGCGCTACACTCCTCGCGATGCTGTCGCTGATTGTCCCGGTCTTCAACGAGCACGACGCCGTGGAATCCACGGTGCGGCAGCTGCATGCGGCGCTGTCGGCTCGCGGGGGCGACTGGGAAATTGTGGTAGTGGACGATGGCAGCACCGACGGATCGGGTTGCATGGCGCGGGACCTGGGTTTGCCGCGGGTGCGCGTGGTCACTCACCCCCAAAACCTTGGCAACGGCGCCTCCATCAAGACGG
Organism: uncultured Candidatus Peribacteria bacterium; assembly: GCA_964645935.1. Taxonomy (GTDB): domain Bacteria; phylum Patescibacteriota; class Gracilibacteria; order Peribacterales; family Peribacteraceae; genus CAZYAK01. Next base: position 6,541 of record CAZYAK010000020.1, read on the forward strand.
GCATCCGCCACGCCCGCGGCGAGATGCTGGGTACCGTAGACGCCGACGGCACGTACCCCATCGCGGACATCCCGCGACTGGTGGACGAGCTGGAATCCGCGGGCGCAGACATGGTGGTGGGCGCCCGCGCCCACGACGGCGAGCACATCCCCACGCCGCACCGCGTCGCCAAGGCCATCCTCATTAGGCTCGCGCGCTACCTCACAGGCGTGCGGATCCCCGACATCAACTCTGGCATGCGCGTGTTCCGCCGCCCGTTGGCCGAACGCTTCTGGAACCTCTACCCACAGGGCTTTTCGTTTCACATCACTATCACACTGGGGGGGCTGTGCAACGGCTTCCTGGTGCGGTACGTACCCATCACCTACGGGAAGCGCATCGGACGCAGCAAGCTCTCGTCCGGCGCTGACGGATTTTTGAACTTCGTGCGGTTCCTGCACGTGCTGCTGCGGGTGGTGAGCTACTTCCGCCCGCTCCGGTTCTTCCTGTGGCCGGCCGCGCTGCTCACGGCCGCTGGCCTACCGCTGGCGTTTGCTGGAGATGGGCGCTCTTGGGGTATGGCGTTCCTCATGGCCGCGCTCCAGATGCTGCTCTGCGGCATCCTCGCAGAGGTGCTGGTGCGCACGCGTCGTCCTGCACCCCCCGCGCCGCCGGTTCCGGCGGAAGCGGCTTCCGCCAGGGCCGCAGGCTGATAGGATAGGATCCATGGGAAAAGCTGCGATCTTCCGGGAGCTGTGGATGTTCCTCAGCGTGCGTAAGAAGTGGTGGCTCATGCCAATCTTCCTCCTCATCGTGCTGCTGGGGTTCTTGCTGGTGTTCGCCCAGGCGAGCCCGCTGGCGCCATTCATCTACACGCTTATCTAGGCGTTAGGCCGTAGAGCCTTGGTTCCCGCCTCGTCCCCCTCCCTACCGTCTACTTCCTAACCGCCTACATCCTCGCCCGATGCGCCTCCCCCCGCCCCTCCGGCAGCTCTACGACCTCTGGATGGCCTTCTCCAGGGCCCTCGGCAAGGTGATGAGCTTTCTCATCCTCACGATCCTCTGGATTGTGGGCTTTGGGATCTATGCGCTGGTACTCAAGGTCATCCGGCTGATGAGGAAGGACAATCCTGCTTCCGCGAGCTTCTGGTTGGACGTGCCGCACTCCCCAGAAGATTCCCTCCGCCAGCAGTTCTGATGGACACGCCCGTCTACATCCTTGGCCTCTCCTGCTACTACCACGACTCCGCGGCGTGCCTGCTCAAGGACGGCGAGATCGTCTTTGCCGCGCACGAGGAGCGCTACACGCGCAAGAAGCACGACGAGGCGTTCCCCAAGAAGGCCGTGGAGCACGCCTTCGCGCAAGCCGGCATCACTGCCAAAGACCTCTCTGCGGTGGTCTTCTACGAGAAGCCGTTCCAGAAATTCTTTGACCGCATCCTCCAGACATCGTTCCAGGTGTGGCCACGCGGCTTCATCATGTACCACCGCGCGATGCAGGATTGGCTGCACAAGAAACTCTGGACCCCCCAGGACATCCAGAAGGAGCTCGGCTACGACGGCCAGATCTTCTTCACATCCCACCACCAGTCGCACGCGGCCTCGGCCTACTACCCGTCCGGCTTCGACGAAGCCGCGGTGGTCACGGTGGACGGCGTGGGCGAATGGGCCACGACGACCATCGCGCACGGGAAGGGCACCGATCTGATGCTCCTCAAGGAGATCCGCTTCCCGCACTCGCTGGGGCTGTTGTATTCGGCCATCACGTACTACCTGGGCTTTAAGGTGAACTCCGCGGAGTACAAGGTGATGGGCTTGGCGCCGTACGGGGAGCCAAAGTACGTGGACCAGATGCGAAAGCTCATCACCATTCGCGCAGATGGCAGCTTTGCGCTCGACATGTCGTACTTCACCTACGCGTACGGCCAGCGGATGACGGGCCGGAAGATCGAGACCTTGTTCGGCCAGCCGACGCGCAAGGCCGAATCCCCCCTCACGCAGTTCCACAAGGACGTAGCCCGCAGCCTCCAGGAGATTACCGACGAGATCATGCTGAAGATTTCCGCGGAGGCGAAGCGGCTCACGGGTTCCCCAAACCTCTGCTTGGCCGGCGGCGTGGCACTCAACTGCGTGGCCAACGGCAAGATCCTCCGCACAGGGATGTTCGAGCGGATCTTCATCCAGCCTGCCTCGGGCGACGCAGGCGGGGCGCTGGGAGCCGCGGCGGCGGCGTGGCACTTGGAGTTCAAGGGCAAGCGCATGCCGCGCATGGAGCACGCGTACTGGGGCAACGCCTACGCAGATGCAGAGATCCAGAAGGCCCTCAATGAGGCCGGATTGCCCTACGAGCACTTGGACGAGCTGGCACTCCTCGAGAACGTCTCGCACCTGCTGGAGGGCGAGAATGTCATCGGATGGTTCCAAGGGCGGATGGAGTACGGCCCGCGGTCGCTCGGCAACCGCTCCATCATCGCGGACGCGCGGAACAAGGAGAACTGGCAAAAGGTGAACCTCAAGATCAAGTTCCGCGAGAGCTTCCGGCCCTTCGCACCCACCGTGCTGGAGGAGAAGGCCTCCGAGTGGTTCGACCTCGACCGCGAGAGCCCCTACATGCTGCTCGTCGCCGACACGCGCAAAGACAAGCGTGACATGATCCCCGCCGTCACGCACGTGGACGGCTCCGCGCGCATCCAGACCATCCGGCGGGACCAAAACCCGCTGTACCACGACCTCATCTCGGCCTTCGCCAAGCGCACGGGCTGCCCTGTCATCATCAACACCAGCTTCAACGTGCGTGGGGAGCCCATCGTGGAGAGCCCCAAGGACGCCATCAACTGCTTCCTGCACACGCACATGGACTACCTGGTCCTGGGGCACTTCTTGGTTTCCAAAACGGACCTGCCCGAGGGTGTGAAACGGGATACCGAGGCGTACCTGAAGCAGTTCCAGCTGGATTGAGCCCGCGGTACGATGCCCCCGTGCATCCGCGACTACAAAACGCTCTCCTCAACGGCGGTCTCCTCCTGGGGAGCCTCTCCCTCTTCCTCGCAGCCGGGGAGATCGCGCTGCGCGTGACGGGCATCGAGAAGGGCAAGGTGGTCCCGCCGCCGATCTACGTGCGGAGCGACGATCCCCAGATCAGCTACGCGCTCAAGCCCCACCTCCGGGAGCGCGCGTTTAGGTCCGTCATAACCACCAACTCCCTCGGGCTCCGATCCCCCGAGCCTGACGGCGAACGCCCCGTGATCGCGGTGCTCGGTGATTCCATCACCTTCGGCTACGGCGTGCAGGACAACGAAAGTCTCCCCGCCCGCCTCCAGGCGCTGCTGCCGGGATACGACGTCCAAAACGGCGCGGTGCCGGGCTACAACCTGATGCAGGAATCCGCCACGTACGCGCGCTCGCTGTCGCCGCTGGCGCCGGAGGCCCTGGTGCTCGTGTTCTACTGGAACGACCTCGCGGACATGGACCCGGCCGTGCTGCACCAAAACGGCAACCTCTACCCGCCCGGTGTGGAGCCGTCCCCGGAAGGCTGCGCGCCCGTCACGGAGGGTCTGCTCGGGCTCGTCCCCGGCAAGTGCTGGCTAGACACCCATTCGGCTCTCTACCGCGTCATGAAAAAGTTGGTCATCGCACGTACGGAGAAGCGGAATCAAGCCGAGCAGGTACAAGAACTCGCCGCAAAGCCGGACTACGAGTACGTGCCGGAGGACCGGGTAGCCCGCTACGCCGCGGAATTGACGGAATTCGCGGAGACGCTTCCCCAGGACATGCCCCGGCTCTTCGTGATCTGGCCCGAGCGGCCGCTGCACACGGCGCTGCGCCCGCGGCTAAAGGCCCTCGCGGAGCAAAACGGCTTCGCCGTGCTGGACCTCTACGACGTGTTTGGCAACGACGCGCCCACGCTCTCGTGGGACACCGTGCACCCGAACGCGGAGACGCTCGCGCGGGCCGCGAAGGAAGTGCACGAGGCGCTCACGCCGCTGCTTCCGCGCTGAACCGTGAACACCCCGTCGCCAGAAGCGACAGGGTGCGGGATGCCGGACGGGCCGGCATCGGGAGCGGGTTTTTACGAGGGAGCCAGCGGTTGGGCGCCGGTGGCATGGAGGATGAGCAGCGACGTGGGGAAGATCACTTCCTCCACGCCGACGATCTCGATGCGGATCAGTCCTCGCTTTTGCAAGCTGCCAAAGCCGCGCCCGAGGACATCGAGACCCTCGAGCAACGACAGCGCGACAATCGTCACCGTGACGATCTGCGCGCGCATGTCGCTGAGGTCGCCTTCGCGGATGGCCAAGATCTGGCGCCACGAGGCGCCCGTCCACTGAGCAGCACGGATCGAGAGTTCGAGGAGGCGCGCGGCGGCCTCCTCTTCTTCCGCGGATCCGATGCCGCGGATGACGTATCGCTGCCATTGCAGCTGGTCGGGAATAACGCTGCCAATCTGGGCCAGATCGGTTTCGGGGAGCGGGTAGACCTGCGTGTGCACGCCAGGCTCCTCTCATAGCTAGGGATGCGTTGGTGGAAAAAACCCGCAGGGTTATAGAAGATTCTATAAAGAACACAAGTATTTGAGCACGTTCCCACCTCCGTCGCGCTGCGACAGAGGTGGCGTCCAGGTCCCGGGGGGCCTGGGGGTGGTTACGGGGCGGCTTCACTGGGGAAGCCGAGGATCAGGTCGATCAGCTTCGGCGTCGGGTAGAGGATCTGGGGATCCTCGGGCCGACTGGGATTCACGATGATGACCAGTTCCTCGAGACTGAGGTGCGACATCCCGCGCGACAGGACACGCGAGTCGTCGGATCGGACGGAGGGCGAATCTCCTTGGGGCGGATCCGTGGGCAGCCACGCCGGGCTGTAGCGCCAGGCGAGGCGCAGCAGACCCAGTGTGGCGACGACGAGGATCCAGTGCAGCGCGGCGAACACGTAGACTTCCAGCCGGCGGGACTCGTTGATCGCCGCGTTGTTCTGGGCTTCCTTGAGCAGAACGGCATCGTTCTGCCAGTCCGCCAGGAGGTGCGTCCAGCACACGCCCACCCAGACTCCCTCCTGACGGGAGTAGCTGAGGAGGCGGCCGGCCGCCTCGGCCATCCCGCGATCGGGGATGTTGGGCGCGAGGTAGGGGGCGAACGTCATCTGTTCGGGGCTGCAGGGCATGACTGCCCGCAGATCGTCAGGGAGGGGATAGGTCCCCATAACTGAAGACTCCTTGAAGGATCGGATCGTAACCGGCGGGAGTGTAAAGCGTTCTTGACGCATGGCAACCCTTCCGATGCCCGAACCCGGAATTACAGCTTCCGCCTGCCCTGAGGCGTGCGAAGCTTGAGCGCGAACAGTCGCCCCAGCGTGAGGAGATAGTTCTTCCCAAATTTCCACATCTGCGCGCCGGTCTTGGACTCGCCCGCCTGGCGCGGGACGCAGACGTAGCCGATCTCCGTAACCTTCACACCTGCAAGGATCGCCCGTGTGATGAAGTCCATGAAGTACTCGCCGTAGTCGCCCCGGAGCGGGATGGCATCCAGAACGGTCTTCCGGACCGCGATGAACCCGGACGTGTAGTCGTGGAACGACCGGAAGAGCAGCAGCCGCGTGAGGACATTGAGCACGCCGCTGAGGAAGATCGCGAGCCTGGACTCGTTCCCCTCCCCCTCCTTGGACTTGCCTCCCTCCACGAACCGCGATCCCACGGCCGCGTCCGCCCCCGCCTCCAGCGCGCCGAGGAGCGAGGGGATGACATCAGGGGGCATGGAGAAGTCGCAGTCCATCCACGCCACCACGTCGCCCGTGGAAAGCTCGATGCCGCGGCGGATGCTCTTAGTCAGGCCGCGGTCCGTGAGGCGCGTCTCCACGCGCAAGTTCGGCACCGTGCCAGTGGCGATGAGGTCACGCACCAGCTTGGACGTCCCGTCCGGGGAATTGTCGTCCACCACGATGATCTCGTGAGGATGGGAAACGGCCGAATGGATGGCCTCGCAGAGCGCCACGATGTTCCCTGCTTCGTTGTAGGTGGGGAGGACGATGGAGACGAGGCGGATCGGCTTCATGGGGGGATGATAACGGAAATTCCGTGACGTACCGCATTCCGCACACGGCTGCCCGCGTGTCGCCCCCAATACCCAGCCGCGGGGGTCCCGCCCCGCGTGTGGCAATCAATGCCGCATCGGCCGGACAACACACATTCCAACGGCTGCTTCCCGGGTCAGCCCTCCCTGTAACCCACCCACAAGTCTTCGACCTGCGGGTGGCGATCAATGAGACCGCTTCCCTCGCCAGTCCGCACCGCGGGACCAGTGCGGCTGGGTATGTGTGTGTTTGGTCGCGGCTGCCTTGATCGCCAAAAAACGAGCGATCGCCGAGGTCGCAGCTTCAAGCATTCACGCCCCCGCCACCTCCCGCACCATCTCACACACATACTCGATCTGCTCATCCGTCAGCGCTAACCCCGACGGCAGATACATGCCCCGTTCCGCGATGCGCTCCGAGACCGTAAACGGTCCCTGCACGCCCACCCGGGTCCGTACCGCCGGCTGTCGGGCCGACGAGTGAAAGAAGTCGCGCGTGTCGATGCCCTTGTCTGCCAGCTTCTTGCGGAACTCCTCCCGCGTCATCGGGAAGGCGTCTTGTAGGAGGACCGTGTACATCCAGTACACGTTGTGCGCCCAGTCCCTGGTAATAGGCAAACGCAGACCCGGGATGCCGGCCAGGCCTTTGGCGTAGCGCTCGGCCATTGTCTTCTTACGCTCCAGAAACTCGGCGACATGCTCCAGCTGGCCGAGGCCGCAGGCGGCCTGCAGGTTGGTCATGCGGTAGTTGAATCCGAGCTCCTCGTGCCAGAACCTCTGGCCCGGAACGTGCGCGAGGTCTTTGAGCATGCGGGCCTTGGCGGCAAGCGCATCGTCATTCGTGGTGACCATGCCGCCCTCGCCCGTGGTGAGGATCTTGTTGCCGTAGAAGCTAAAGGCGTTGAGCGTGCCCATCGCACCGCACATGCGGCCCTTGTACGTAGCACCGTGCGCCTCGGCGGCGTCCTCCACCACGGCGATGCCGTGCTTCTTCGCGAGCGCCAGCAGCGGATCCATGTCCGCGCTGTGACCGTAGAGGTGCACCGGCATGATGGCCTTGGTGCGCGGGGTGATCTTGGCTTCGATCTGAGAGACATCCAGTGTGTAGATGTCCGCCTCTGCGTCCACAAAGACCGGAGTCGCTCCTGTGTAGAGGATGGCGGCGATGCTCCCGAACATGGTGAAGTCCGCCACGATGACCTCATCACGCTCGCCTACCCCCAGCGCTACGAGCGCCAGGTGCAGCGCAGTGGTGCCGCTCGTCGTGGTGATGGCATGCTTCACGCCCAGGAACTCCGCGAATTTCTTCTCGAACGCGTCGATGTACTTCCCCGCGGAGGAGATCCAGCCGCTCTCCATGGCTTCCGTCACGTAGCGCTTGGAGGCGTCGGTGATGATGGGCTCGTTGACGGGGACCTTCATGGGACGAGGATAAAAAAAGATGAAGAAGATCGGAAGGATTGAAAGGATTCACGCCATTCTTCTCCTTCCTTTTACTCCTTTTCATCCTTCCGATCCTTTGAATCCGCTCGAAAGGTCTTGCTCGCCGCATCCCCCTCATACGGCCCCTGCTTTACCTCGATGAGTCGCGTCTCCTCCAGCATCTCCAGCGAATGCCCCCCGCGGAAGAACACGAGACAGTCGCCACCACTGAGAACTCGCTGGTCCAACTGCATCCATTCTTCGTCGAAGACCGTGATCTTCACCTTCCCTGACCGGATGAGCAAAAACTCGCTAATGCCCTCCACCGTCTTGGCCTTGCGCGGATGCGTGTGCGGCTTCACGAGGTGGCCAGCAGGGCGACGCATCACGCCCACCTGGAATTCGTCGCGGTCTTCCGTAACGAAGCGCACCCCATCCGCGTCTGTGGGCGCGGGGATGAAGAGGGCATAGGTCTGGCCATTTTTGGTGACGCGCGTGACGGGATCCACGCCGGAATGGTACCAGAACACGACGCTTCAGTCCTGCACCTCACCCACGATTCTCCGCATCCGCTCGCTCCAGGTGTGCCGTTCCACGATCGCCCGGCCCCGGGCGGCCAGGGTAGCGGCTTCGGCCGTATGCTCCAGCACCCAAGCAATGCCGTCGGCGAGGGAAATGGTGTCCCCTGGCGTCACCAGCCGTACCGAAGAGGCATCCACCACATCACGGACGGGCGGGAGGTCGGCGCACACGGTGGGTCGACCGGACGCGAGGTACTCAAAGAGCTTGAGAGGCGAGGTGTCGCGCAAGAAAAAGGCGTCCGGCGAGGGCGGCGCGGGGTATACGCATACGTCGCACGCGGCCAGGACCGAGGGGACATCTGTGGAAGGCACCTTATCGTGGAAGCGCAGCTCTGCCTCGGTAAGCCCTTTGGCGCGGGCACGCTGCTCCTCCAGGAGACGACGCTCCCGGGGCCCGCCCACGATGAGCCCGGCCACGCGGATGCCGCGCTCCTTGAGCAGCACAAACGCGTCGACGAGCTCAGCGACGCCCTTCTCTAGAGTGTTGCGCGCCACCAGTGATCCGGCGTAGCCGACCACGGGAACGCCCTCGGGCACACCCCACCGCTCGCGCGAGGAGGCGGCGTCGGGCATGGGCGTGAAGCGCGAGAGGTCCACGGCGTCGCCTTCCACCGAGACCCGCAGCGGATCCACGCCCCAGCGCACAAGCTCGTCGCGCATGGGCGTTGTGAGGCAGATGACGCGGAAGCACCGGCGGCACCGGCGCAGGAACGCGGCGCGGAAAGCCTTGGGCAAGGTGTGCAGCTCGAGCATCACGGGCTTGCCGGTGGCGAGGAGCGGAGCGAGCAGCGCGGGCGAACGGACGTAGAGGAGGTCGGCGGGGTGATCGCGCAGGTAGCGCCGCAGCGTCCTCCGGTACGACCACATACTCACCGCAAAGCTGAGCAGCCCCGGCACCACTGGGCTGCCGAGCGCATCAAAAGAGCCCGGATGCACCACGCGGAAATCGGCCGGGAGACCGTAGTATCGGTGCGGGTCTTCTGTGATGGCATTCCCCACCGTGGGCGCCAGGAGCGTCACGTCGTGGCCAAGGTCGGCCAGCGCATGGCAGACCTGCGCCACTTGGTTGCCGTGAGCCTTCTCCGTGGGGAACCGGCTCTGCGTGACGTACGCGATCCGCACCCCCGAAGCGTAGCGACGACGGAGCCAAACCCCAAGGCATCGGTGCGGTACACTTCTCCCGACCCCATGGGAACCCGGATCGTCGCCTTCGGCCACTACGACCTCGACGGAGGACGCTCCTGGGCGATCCGCACGGGGTTGGCCGAGCACGGCTGCGAAGTGATCCTCTGCCGCACCGAAGCCAAGGGCATTACGGGCAAGTACCGAGATCTCCTCCGCCAGTGGAAAGCCCTGAAGGCCAAGCCCGACGCCGTGTACGTCCCCTTCCTGGGGCACTGGATTCTGCCGCTGGCCTGGTGGCTCACCCGCCGCCCGCGCATCCCCCTGGTCTTCGACGCGTTCCTCTCGCTCTACGACACGGAGGTACATGACCGGAAGCGCTACGGAGCCTGGCACCCTACGGCGTGGTTCTTCTGGGTCACCGACTGGCTGTGTTGCCGGCTCAACGACGTCGTCCTCATAGATACGCCTGAACACGCCGCGTACTTCACCCAGACGTTCGGCGTCCCGACTGCGAAGATGCTGCCACTGCCCATCGGCTGCCGGACGGATCTCTTCACCCCAAAACACGATATCCTGGTGAGTCGGTCGAACCCTAACGCCCGCGACGGTGCCGCCCTTCGACGAGCTCAGGATGACACCGTCGCTTCCGGTACGCAGCCGCTGCAGGTGGAGTTCCATGGCACGTTCATCCCCCTCCAGGGCATCGAGGTCATCCTCCAGGCAGCCAAGATCTTGCAGGACCACGAGGAAGACATCCGGTTCCGCATCATCGGCAAGGGCCAAACGTACGCGGCGATGCGGGCCTTGGCGCAGTCGCTCCTGCTGACCAACGTGGAATTTGCCGGCCAGGTGCCCATGGCGGATCTGCCCACGCTCGTACGGGAGGCGGACGTGTGCTTAGGGATCTTCGGCACCACGGACAAGGCGCTGCGCGTGATCCCCAACAAGGCCTACGAGGTGCTCAGCGCCGGCGCGGCGCTCGTAACCGGCCGCACCCCGGCGGCACTGCGGGCCCTGCAGGACGGCGAGGATGCGCTCCTCGTGACCCCGGGCGACCCGCTCGCGCTAGCCGACGCGCTCACGCAGCTGCATGCGGATCCCGCGCTGCGTTTGCGACTCGCAGAAAAGGGGCTGGCGCTCTCCTTGCGCGCGTTCCAGCCACATGCCATCGTGGCTCCGCTTGTCGCGTGGCTCCGCTCCGCGCGCCCGGGCCCATCGCCATGACCAAGAAAGTCTTCATTACCGGCGTCGCCGGCTTCCTCGGAAGCCATCTGGCCGACCGTTGCCTGGAGCTGGGGTACGAGGTGGTGGGGTGCGACAACCTGATCGGTGGGTACCTGGATAACGTCCCCGACGGCGTGGAGTTCTTCCAGTACGACTGCAAGTACCTCAACTCCATGAAGAAGGTGATGCAGGGCGTGGACACCGTCTACCACTGCGCCGCCACGGCGTACGAGGGCCTGTCCGTCTTCTCGCCGCACCTGGTCACCCAGAACACCTACGGCATCTCCATCTCCGTGATGACGGCCGCCATCTCCTCGGGTGTCCGCCGGTTCGTGTACTGCTCCAGCATGGCCCGCTACGGCACCCAGGACCGCGTGCCGTTCACGGAGGACATGACGCCCAAGCCCCAGGACCCCTACGGCATCGCCAAGCTCGCGGGCGAGCTCACGCTCCAGAACCTCGCGCGCGTGCACGGCATGGAGTACGTCATCGCGGTGCCCCACAACATCATCGGGCCGCGGCAGAAGTACGACGACCCGTACCGCAACGTCGCCAGCATCATGATCAACCTGATGCTCCAGGGCCGGCAGCCCATCATCTACGGCGACGGCACGCAGAAGCGCTGTTTCAGCTTCGTCCAGGACGACATCGGCATCCTGGAGCAGCTCATCGACCATCCCGCCGTCGAGGGCGAGATCATCAACATCGGCCCCGACGAGGAGTTCGTGGAGATCAACGAGCTGGCGCGCGTCACGGCCGACATCCTTCACTTCAAACTGGATCCCGTCTACGTCCCCGGCCGCCCGCAGGAGGTGAAGCTGGCGACCTGCTCCGCGGACAAAGCCCGGAAGCTCCTCGGCTACAAGACCGAGTACACCATGCGCCGCGGCCTCACGGAGATGGCGGAATGGATCCAGAAGCGCGGTGCCAAGAAGTTCCGCTACACCTTCGACATCGAGATCATCAACGACAAGACGCCGAAGACGTGGACCAATAAGATGTTCTGACGATGGATCTCGCTCAATTCCAAGTCCACGCCGATCTGGAACGCTCCCACTGGTGGTTCCTGGGACGCCGCCACCTCGTGAAGGCGCTGCTCAACCGCCTGGTCCCCGCGGGCCAAGGCCGTCCCATCGTGGACGTGGGCTGCGGCACGGGCGGGGTGACGGACTTCTTCTCCAAAGACTACGCCTGCACGGGCATCGACCCGACGGAAGAAGGCATCTCCTTCGCCAAGCAGCGCTTCCCGCATGCCCGCTTCATCCGCGGCAACGCGCCCGAGGACGTACAGACGGAGCTCGCGGCGGCCGACGCCGTGCTGCTGCTGGAGGTGTTGGAGCACGTGGAGCAGGATCGCGCGTTCGTCCAGAGTCTCCTCGCGGCGATGAAGCCCGGGGCTGTCTTCGTCACCATGGCGCCCGCGGACAAGAGCCTCTGGAGCCCGCATGACGCGGGGTTCGGCCACTACCGCCGCTACGACGACGCGGGCTTCCGGGCGCTCTGGGCCGGCGCGCCGGTGGAGGAATTGCTGGTGTCTCCGTGCAATTCGCACCTGTACCTCCTCGCCAAGCTCGTCCGCTTCCTGGCGCGCAAGAAAGGCTCCGCGTGGGGACCGGGCGACACGGATCTCGCGCAGCCGATCGCCCCCGTCAACGCCCTGCTCGCCGCGATCTTCCGGGCCGAGGCCGGGCCGCTGCTCCGCGCAATGGACACGAGGAGCGCGCCGCCGTTTCGCAAGGGCGTGAGCCTCATCGCGGTGCTGCGGAAGACGGCTTGAAACCCAGCGTGTCACCCTGAATAGGCCCGCGTGCTTCGATACGCCCGAACTGCTGTTCGGGCTACTCAGCATGACACGTGACAAGAGCCCAGCGTGTCACCCTGAGTAGCCCAAGCCCGGGCTTGGGCGTATCGAAGGGCGACAGGCGGATTCCGAGGAAGCGACTTCCAACGCATCACGGTTCGACGGGCTCACCAGGACAGATAGTGCTTTTTCCCCAGGAGATCAGCCCGTATACTCATCTCCGTGCTGACGAAAGCCAAATCCTGGCTGCCCGAATTCCTGATCGCGGTCCTCGCCGGGTACTTCTTCCTGCGCGAGCTGGGCTCCTTCCCCGCGCCGTGGGCGGATGAGGGGCTTTTCATCGCCGTGGCCAAGACCGTGACGCTAGGCAAGGGCTACGCGTTGCCCCTCCTGGACCGGCTGTGGGAGTACCCCTACTTCCTCAACGTGGGTCCCACGCTCATCTATCCGGTGGCACTGTCGCTCAAGCTCTTCGGCATCTCCAGCGTCGCGGCGCGCATCCCCATGGCGCTCTACCTCGCTCTGGCCACCGCGCTCTTCTACGTCTTCACCCGGAAGCTTCGCGGGCGCGGCGACGCGCGATGGGCCACACTACTGCTCGTCACGTTCTCAGGGTACGTGAACACCGGCAAGCCCGTGCTCGGGGAGATCCCCGCCTTCGCGTTCCTGCTGATGGGCCTGCTCGTGCTCGGCTGGGGCCGGGGCTGGAAACGGAGCGTGGGGAGCGGCCTGGGGTTCGGACTCGCGTTCCTCACCAAGATCACCTTCGGGCTCATTCTGCCCGCCCTGGGCGTGGCGTGGCTCCGCGCGTGCTGGAAGCGCGACTGGCCGGAGGTGCGCGCACTCACGGTGTCGGGCGCGGTCGCGGCGCTCGTGTTCCTGCCGTGGCGAATCCTGGAGATAGCGCATACACTGGGCGGCAGCCTCTCGGAGGAGTTCCACAACTTCATGCTGGGTGGCGGCGATTCCGAGCTGCTCTACGTCCTGCGCGTCACGCCGCAGGTGCTGCTGCGCCTCCCCTATCTCGCGTTCGCGGTGCTACTGGTCCTCGGCGTCGCCGGGATGCTGCGCGCCCGCGAGACCGCGCCGCGCTCGCTGGCGCTGACGGTATCCACGTTCATCGCGCTCTTCACGCTCTACTTCCTCAACGGCTACGGCTGGTACCGCCTGCTGCTGCCGGGCCACCTCCTGTTGCTGCCCTTCGTCCCGGCCGGGGCCCGCGCGCTCCTGCGCATCCGGCCGCTCGCGGGCGCGGCGCTCGCGGCCATCATCGTGGCGCAGTTCGCCTGGCAGCTGGACCACCGGGGATCCAATCCCAGCCCCGAGGCACTGGAAGCCGTGCAAGCCATCGAGGTCGGCTACGCCGACCGCGCCCTCTTCATCGAGCAACCGGAGGTGTACGCGCTCCTGCCGGACAATTCCCGCTGGCAGCTGCTCGTCCCGCCGCTGTCCTTCAGCATGCCGGCGGAATTCCGCACCATCTCGGGCAGCCAGTGCGCGACCCCGTACGTACGCAAACTCAACGAGGAAGAGATAGCGGCACTGGACCCTCTACAGCTCACCCGGCTCTCCGGACGCTACCACGTTGTAATACCGCCCTATCCCTGCCCCCGCATTGTCCCATGATTCGCCAAACCATCCGCCGCGCGCACGCCTTCGTCCGCCCGCACGCGCCGCAGTTCTTGCGCTACTTGATGAGCGGGGGTGGAGCCGCCGCCACAGAGATTCTGGCGGTGCACCTGCTGTCTATGGCAAGCGTCATCCCGGAGATCAGTGGACCTGTGAGCAGCATCGTGGGCGTGGTATGTGCGTTCCTGTTCCACAAGTACTTCGCATTTCAGGCCCATCAGAACACGGGACGCCAGACCATTCGCTACGCGATACTCACGGTGGGGAACTTCGTGGTCCAAAACGCCATCTTCCTCCTGCTCGTGAAGGCCTTCGGAGTCCATCCCACCATCAGTAAAACTGTTACGATCGGCTGCTCGGTGTCGTGGAACTTCCTTCTGTACAAGTTCTTCGTCTATGCCTGACCGGACTCTGCCATCGGGATCCGCTGCACCGGTCTCCGTGCAGGTGCTGGCGCGCAATTCCGCGGCTTCTCTGGCCGCGTGCCTGGCGAGCGCATCCGGGTTTGCCGAGACCGTGGTGGCCGACGGCGGCAGCACGGACCGCACCGTGGAGATCGCCCGTGCGGCCGGGGCGCGCGTGATCGCGCAACTGGCTGAGGGCGCCGTGACGGATTTCTCCGCGGAACGCAACGCACTGCTCAAGGAAGCCCGTTTCCCCTGGATCCTGGCCCTGGACAGCGACGAGACGCTCTCGGTGGAGCTTCGCGACGAGATCGCTCGCATCGCTCTGGCCGGTGGGCCTCCGGCCGCGTACCTCGTCCCCCGCCGCTATGTGTTGCCCGACGGACGCATCGTGGCACGCGCCAGCACCTATCCCAACACGCGTATCTATTTCTTTCATCACGAGGCCGTCGAGGCGTGGGAGAAGCCCGTGCATGAGCGCGTTCGCGTAAAACCCGGGATTCCGGTGAAGACGCTCTCCGGATGGACTCTTGCGCCCATCGGGTCGCTAGAGGAATATCGCGCAAAGAACGAACGCTACCTTGGTATCGAAGCTGCGCGCGACGCGGGCAAGGGCTAC
>CAZYAK010000021.1:0-8452 GCA_964645935.1 uncultured Candidatus Peribacteria bacterium
GGTCGCAAGGGTGGGGACGACGCCGACGAGGGCGGCACCGTGGAGATCCAGCTCCCCGTGGAAGCGTTTATCCCCAGCTTCTACATCCCCGAGTCCGACGAGAAGATCTCGGTGTACCAGAAGCTCGCGGGCAGCGAGGACGAGACCATCCTCGGCGAGTTTGAATCGGACCTCCGCGAGGAATACGGCGAACCTCCAGAGCAAGTGCGCAGCCTCTTCCAGGTGCTCAGGCTCCGTCTCGCTTGCCGCCGCGCGGGAGTGCTCCGTGTGAAGATGGAAGACCAGGGCGGCGACCGTTTCGTGCTCCTCAGCCTCGGCGCGCGCGTCACGGCCAAGGAGATCATGCAGCTGCTCTCGGTAAACCCCCACTGGAAGATCTCCGGCTCCACGCTTCGCCACTCCGAGAACCTCCTCGTGTCCCGTGCCAAGGGCAAGCACTGGATCTCGCAGCTGGCCACCGAGGGGGCCCATCTGGAGTGCAAGAAGGAGAAGGAGCCGAAGAAGGAGGCCGAGGAGGCCTGACCGTCGGATTCCGCAGGAGCAGCGGAAAGGATGTTTTAGTGTAATAGTACATTAACACGCTCTTCGTACTGAGTATACTATTTCACGTCTTTGGCAACATCGGCATGTTCTCCCCGCCGAGGGCCCGCGCGCCGGACCCTGCGCGGGGAGAATCAGGAACCTCACATTATCCTGCGGCCGTTGAAAGGCCATTGTTCCCGCGGTGTCCGCCGTCCCATGCGGGGACGGGGTGCCGTGGTGGGCAATGTGAGGAAAGTCCAATGTCTGAACTGTTCGAGTCGCTGTCGCGCGTCGATGTCCTGACCTCTCTGGTCACCTTCGTCCTGGTCGCGATCTACACGATCCGCGACTGGGTCAAGGAGCGCGCCGAGAAGCGTCGCCAGCAGAAAAAGACCGGCTGGGTCCTGCGCGTCGTCCAGGGTGAGATCGTCCTCTTCACGGAGCACCTGTCCGTGTCCGAGGCAGACCAGCTCGTCACCGATGAGATGCAGGTCTCCAAGACCGGCGATGCGCGCCGGCTGGGCCAGTCCGGCGTGACCGCGTTCGGCTTCGTGGGCATGCCCACGTACGACATCGCCACGGTGGACTCCGAGGCGAAGACGTACACGATCCACGTGGATCGTGACCCGACGTGGAAGCCCAAGGCCGCTCCCACCCCCAAGTCCTGATTCCCCAGACAACGGGACCCCGGAACTCCCCAAGTTTCCGGACCACCCCTGGCTGCCAAGCCAGGGGTTCTCTTGTATGAGCTGCTTCCCCTGGGAGGGTTTTTTTGGTATACTCATCGGAAACCCACATGCCAGATCCCACACCGCCCTCCGCGCTGACGCCACCCAAGATCCCCACGGGTCAGGAGATCTTCGACGCGATCATGCAGCACATCGAGCCCGAGCTCACCACAGAGGGGCTGAAGACCGTAGATGCCAAGTACAAGGACGAGGCTCCTGCCGCCCGCGATGCGCGCCGAAAGCGCTACACACTCGCGTTCGAGCGTTACGAGCAGGCCTATGAGGGCTACATGGCGACGCTCCACGCCCAGGTGCAACGCTTTCGCAAACAGTCGTTCGAACGCGTGGAGACCGAGGATCGGGCCCGCGAGGACGGCGTCCTTGCTTCTCTTGGCCACCACTTGCTTACGCTCGCATGAGTCACCCTCTCCTCTTCCTCCGGCCGGACGGGCGCGAGAGCCGCCTCCTGCGAGTCGTGGGTGGCGAGCAGATGCCCGGTGATCGTGGCACCGTCTCCGATGAGGTGCGGACCACCGAAGAGGGCGATACCGAGGAGGCGCAGAGGCAGCGCAAGGAGAAAGAGGCCAAGCAGAAGGGTGAGAAGGAAACCAAGGAAAAGGACGAGAAGTCCGAGGCTGCCGAGCGCGACCCCACGCAGGAGGCAATCCAGCAACGTGACAAGCGTATCAAGACCGCGGACCAAGACGGAGGCCGCGAGCGACAGCGTGCCGACAAGGTGGCCCACGACATCTTGCAGTTGCAGGCCAAGCTTCAGCGTGAGCAGGAAGCCAGCAAGGGGCGTAACGCCCTGGCCGATTCCGTCTTGGGTGGCGATGTGGTCAATACATCCAAGACCGAGGTCGCCGACAAGAATACAGCCTCCGCTGCCGCTGCAGCCGTGAACCAGACGGCCGGAGTGCAGGCCGAACAGGGAAACAAGCAGGTCGCAGCCAAGCAGTCCGCCGAGAAGACCAGCGTGGCGGAGGCCGCCCCGACGCGCCCCACGGTCGCCTGATCCGTTCTTCCGTGCGGGTAGGCGTACGGGCCCGTTTTCTGGCGTGATCCAGAGAAGATATGTGGTTTTCACGGGACAAGCGATCTTCGCGATCATGGTCGGGACTGATCCCGGTCTGGTGAATGCGATGATTTCGTGATACGATAGCCCGATACCCACATCTTTCTCCATGCACGCTTCCCGACGCTTCCCGCGCATCAGCTCTGCCGAGCACCGCATGATCGGCATCGTCACGCCCCCGCCTGGACCGGATCGGTTCCAGCCGCTGTCGATGAGCCCGGATCTCCTGCGGGGCCCGGACACCACTGCCGACGTCAACGATGCCGCGCATGCAGGCGTCACAGGAGAGCGCACACGCACGGGCAACTGGCTCACGCGCCTCCTGATGGCATTCGCGCGGCGACCTATCGGCGGCGCGTCGCTCTCCATTCGTCGGGACGAGACGGCCGCGCCGTCACTCTCGCGGATCCGCCCGGTACGCCGCGTAGTGCCTGCGGCTACCAGCCTCGTTTCCGCCGACGTTCTGCCCACAGCCGTCGTCTCGGATGCCGTAACTCGCCCCCTTGCGCGGGTAATTTCGCGGCCGAGCGTAGCGATAGCTCCCGTCACCGGCCTGGCCGCCGAGGCCGAGCGCCTGCAGAAGGAGCATCCCGACGAGGTCGTAGCTGCCGTGGTGCGCGCGGGGTCCGACGCCCCGCTGGTGCGCTACGCGCCGCCCGCCGCACCCGTTGTCTTCCAATCCGGGCCCGCCGGCACGCAGCCCGGGTACGGCACCATCGGCGAGCCCTTCTCCGCCATCTACGTGGGGGCCACCTCCACGTTTAACGGCGTGTCGCTGCGCCGTTACTCCAATGAGGAGGGCAACGGACGCCTGCTCTTCTCTACCACCGCCACCGCCCTCCCCGGCCCGTACCGCTTCTCTGTAGACGGCCGCACCTTTGTGTTCCACGTTCTCGCCGAGACGCCCGAGACCGCCCGTGTCATTGGCCCCTGGCCCTCGCACGTCGCCGCGGGTCTGGAGCAGACCGTGCGCATCATGCCCGCCAACGGTCACGTCACCCTCCCCGGCGGCGCGCGCCTGGTGAGCGGCGCCCCCACGGCCACGCCGTGGCTCGGCGGCACCGCGCAACTGCGTGCCGACGGCACCTTGGTGTTGCGGGGCGTGACGGCCTCTGCCACCGCGCACGTTTTCCGCGTGGGCTCCACCGAGCACCGCCTCACCGTCACGGCCGGACCGGCCGAGCACGCCGAGCACCACGAAACGCTGGCGAACCTGCTCCAGATCATTCATGCGCTGGCCTCTGCCCGAGCTGGCAACGCCGCGCTCTGGACCAACGGCGCTACCCCCGTGGAAACAGAACGCCTCCAGCGCAACCGCAACGCTCTAAACGACGTGGCCCGCTGGGCCTATGAGCTCAGCGCGTGGATGCGCATTGGACGGAATGCCATTACGGGTTCTCAGGACTACTTTGCGGCGCTGCGGACGCGCAAGCCCCGCCTGCAGCAGGTGCTCGACGCCGCTGTTCCGCTGGTGGGCCAAACCCAGGAAGACCCGCCGTTCACTCTCACGGCGCCGGCCCTGGAGGGCGGTCGTCTGGCGCTCGCGGGCCTGACGGTGCCCGATGCCACCGTGGCCGATGCCCCGGCCCCGATAGGGTACGCGACGTCTTCGGTGCTGCGCCGCCGCGCGCAGGAGGACCAGGGAGTGCAGCCCGTTACCATGGATCGCATCACGCTGGCTCCCATCACCCGCGTGCAGCCCTCCGCGCCTTCCGTCGAGGCCCTGCGTGTCTTCAGCGCGCTGCCCGGCGTCATCCAGCGCGGCGGGGAGCTGCGCCTGGATCTGCCCGCCGGTGCGACACTGCGCGCGCAGAACCCCGCCGGTGAGCTCGTCCCCCTGGGCTCCGATACGCTGCGGGGTCGCGACGCGACGGTGATGCCCTTCACCACCTGGGTTTCCATCACTGCCGGACTCGGTACGGGCGCCGAGACGCCTCCGGTCCTGGAGATCACGCTTCCCGGCGCCCCGAACGGCGGCAAGAAGGAGATCCGTCTCGGCCCCCCGCTCGCGCCGCCCTCCGCCGAGCTTGTTGCCACGTTCGGCGGCGCCCTGCCCATCGGCGCCCCACGCGACGTCGATCTCCCTTCCCCGGCTCCCGATCTCGTCGTGCGAGACCACGTGGGCAGCTGGGCGCGCGTGCCCGCAAGCCCGAGCACGGTGCGCACGGACGACCTGTGGCTCTCCATCGTCAACGGCAAGCTGCGGATGGATCCCGCCCCCGCCACCACCAATCCGCCCTCCGGCGAGCGCCGCTTGCGCTTCTGGAACGGCATTGCCGCACCGCTGGAGGTCACATACACGTTCCAGGGCGCCAACCGCGAGAATCTCCGGACCGCCGCCGAGTACATGCGTACCAAGCGCGCGGGCTTGCGTGACATCTACGGCCACGGCGCACTGCGTGCGAACGACCAGATTCCTCTACGCCCCCCGCGTTCCCGCGAGGACGTCTACCACGACATCACGCAGGAAGCCGTGACCATTGATAACCGCATCGTCGATCTTCACCGCTCGCTCCTGCAGGGCTTTGAGACACGCGTCTACACCGAGGCGCAGATCAAGCAGTGCGCCGACCTCACCGAGCGCGCTCAGGCCTTTATCTCCCAATCCGGTCTCCGTCTCGCCTCCTAACCCCTCCTGTATGCTGCCCGCCATGGACGTTTCGGCCCTGGAACAGACGCTGTTCTCTGACATTGAGGGCTACGCGCTTTCCTCCTCCGGCCGCTCGCGGCTGGGGCACGCTTCCGATCCTGCCTTTACGTACGGTGAGGTCACGCCGTCGTCCGTATCCCGCATGCTTGGCCAAGTACAGGTGCAGCCGGGCGAGGTGTTTTATGATCTGGGCTCCGGCACGGGCAAGGCCGTACTCTTTGCTGCCATCCTGGGAGGCGTGGCCAAGGCCACGGGCGTCGAGCTCGTAGAGGACCTCTACCTCGCTGCCGAGCGGGTGCGCGAGCGCTACGAGGCCGGCGTGCGCGACACGCTGCCCCACCGCGCGGAGGTGGCGTTCCGTCGGGGTGACATGCTGGAGCAGGACCTCTCGGACGCGGATATCGTCTTTACGCATTCCACGTGCTTCGACGACACGCTGATGCTACGCCTTGCCGAGAAGCTCTCGGGCCTGAGGACGGGCGCACGCGTCATCACCGTGACCAAGTCGCTCCCCTCTCCGGACTTCGAGCTCATCGGCCACGAGCTGCACCCGCTCGCGTGGGGCGAGGCTACGCTGTACTACCACCGCCGGCGCTAAGCCGCGGGGTCCATAAAGGGCAGGAAAAACGGCGCCGGATGCCCTAGTATGCCCGTGTGCCGGGGTGGCGGAATGGCAGACGCACCAGCCTTAGGAGCTGGCGGGATTCATCCCTTGAGAGTTCGACCCTCTCCCCCGGCACCAGGCCATCCGCGATCGCTCCCCACTCCGCCGAGCCATTGTTTGTAGTATGCGCGGACAAAATGGCCTGGTGGATTGTTTGCCGGGGAGGGGCCCCTCCCAGACCCTCCCTGCTTTCGGGCAGGCTTTCGTGATGTGTTGGCGGCGGTCTTTTGCCTGGCCGGATGACCTTCCGGCCCCTCCCCGCAGCCGCTGTGAATGGCTGGAGATTGCGCTTCCGGATTGAGCGGATCGGCGTTTCGTGCTACAATACCCGGATTACATCCACATCCCTTCCCATGCCCGATCCCACTGGGGGAACTCCTGCCGGCGATCCGATGGCCGCGCTGTATGGCGCGGGGGGTGCGGGTAGCGACCCATTTTCTGCCTCAGCCGGCATGCCCGCCGGCGGCGGCTACGACCCCTTTGCGTCGTTTGGCATGGGTGCGTCGCCGTCCATGACCGGCGGGGGCATGGCATCGTGGGATCAGGGTCAGACTGCGGCGATGCCTGGAGCGGTGTACCCCGATCCTGCCCAGGCGGCACTGAGCGTGATCCCCAACCCCGACGGCAGCACAGACTACCTGGGTATGCGTATCCCCTCCGGGGACGAGCTGTACAACTTGCTGATGGGGAAGATCGAGCCCGAGCTCACGACCGACCAGCTCCCGCTCCTGGACGAGCGCTACCACGGCGAGACGCCGGACGAGTCCAAGGCTCGTGCCAAGCGCTACGAGAAGGCCTTTGCGGAGTACGACAAACAGCTGCAGGACTACATGGAAGGCCTCAAGCAGAAGCTCCGCGCCCACCAGCGCATCGCGATGTCGTCCGCCGAGCTCGGCGCCAAGGCCGAGGAGGAGGACGCCCTCACCGCCATCGAAGCCAGTATCCAGAAGAGCTGACCATGAGCACCACCCCCATCCCTATCGGCAATCCGCCCGTCATCCCCATCGATCCCAAGACGGGCCAAGCGGACGGCACGGCCATCTACGACATGCTCATGGCCAAGATCGAGCCGGACCTCGTGACGCTCGTCATCCCCACGCTGGACGAGAAATACAAGACGGAGACGCCGGAGGAGCGCAAGGCCCGCGGGCTGCGCTACAAGGACGCTTTTGAGAAGTACGACGTCGCGTACCGCGAGTACATGGATGGTATGAAGAGCGGCATCACCAAGTTCCAGCGCGACGCGCTCCACTCGGTGGAGCAGGACAACCGTGCGGATGAACAAACTGATCTCGACAACCTCACTTCCGCCATCTCCACCCTCTGAGTATGCGCCAGATCTTCTCCTCCCATCGGTTCCGTGAGCGCCGTTTGCTCTTTGAGGACCCGGCCCCGGCCGCGGGCGTCGACGTCGCCACCATGGCCCCTGAACGGGCGCTGAGCCGCGCTCAGGAGATCAAGAAGGCCGCGATCGACGCCATGACGGCGGATCCGACCATCGGGAACATCGAGACGGTGCGCGGAGTGAACGTCGCGGTCGCGGCAACCGAGGGGCGCGCCGCGCTCGAGAATCTCTGCAAGCGCCTCGGCGACGTCGCCGCGCTCATGCGCAACACCGGTGGCAAGACCCTGGAAGAGGTCCGAACCAAATTTGCAACAGTGCCCGTGGTCTTTGAGGAAACTGGTGCACCACCGAGCGTCACCATGACCGTGCGCCCCCGCGCCGAGACAGCCGCGCCCGCCGCCGGCGGCACCGTGGAATCGCTGATGGCCTCAAGCCGCGCCCTCACCAGCATGCCTCCCGGCCTCAAGGCATCGATGGAGAACCACATCCGGGCTCTGGATCCCGCCTACGCACGCGCGGTGCTCCGTACGGTGGATGGCATGAGCGCTACGCAGTCGGAGAACATCAAATCTATTCTCCGCCGCGTGGCTACCGGGCCCAACGGTGTCACGGAGATCGCGGATCAAGTGAACACCAACCCGTTCCTCTTCTTCTGCCTGGGCCTGCCAGCCACCGTGCGCCAGCGCGCCGGCGCGCGCCTCACGGCCATCCGCGCACTTCCTGTCCGCACAGGCGCAACCGACCCACAGGAGCGCCCGACGCAGCAGGAAAAAGATGCCGTCATCGCGGTCAATGGCAGCATCACCACCGCCTACCAGGCCGAACGCGCGGCCTCCGGTGCCAGTACTTCCCCGGTAGGCGGCTCCCCCGACCGCGAGCCCGCCCCCGGCGAAACGCGCGGCGACTATCTCATCCGACAGATGAGTAACGATTGGGATACTATCCAGCGTAGCGGCGACGCCAACCGCGACTCCGTGGGCGCCGCGCTGCGCCTCGTCGGCAACGCCATCGCGCTGTTCGGGTCGTTTACGAGTAACCCTCCCACGTTCAACCAGTCTGAGGCCGCGCTGCGCCAGAATGAGATGGGCGCCGCTGGTGGCCCAGCTGGCGCGCCCTCGACGGGCCCGGCGGGTGCGCCGGTACCACGTGCGGACCAGATCGCCACGATGACCGATGTCATGGAAGCAGGCCGGCGCGACGTGCGCATTACGCCCCGCCTTCCCGCCGACATCCCGGTGCTCCAGACGCGCATTGCCGCGCTCGGCATCCTCCCTGGGCGCATCACGGTTGAGGCCGGCCCGCCGCAGTGGCTTCGCGTCAACACGGCGACGGATGCAGAGAAACAGCAAATCACCACATCACTGCTCGCCCTCGCGCGGGAGCGCGCGCCCGCCGCCGCGCCGGGCTCCGCGCCGGATGCCGCTCGCGGACGTGCCATGCGCGAGAATGGCGACCACCACCTGCTCCA
>CAZYAK010000021.1:8552-11189 GCA_964645935.1 uncultured Candidatus Peribacteria bacterium
GCCAACGTCGCCGAATCCGGCGCCGCGGTGAACGCGACGGTCAAGTTCGAGGGCGGCAAGTGGCGCTACTCCATGGCCGCACCCGCCATCGCGCTGCGCGACTTCACGGAGGCGATCCCCGATACGGTCCCCGCCAACTTGCGCGGCAAGCTCACTTCCCTCAAGGGCGCCCTCACAGGCACGGACACCACGGCCACCCAGGCCGCCGAGCGCGGCCGCGCGCTGCACGACAACGGCGACCACCACCTGCTCCATACCGCCAACGCCACCTACAACGACGCCACCGAGGACTATACCGCCAACGTCGCCGAATCCGGCGCCGCGGTGAACGCCACCGTCAAGTTCGAAGCCGGGAAGTGGCGCTACTCCATGGCCGCACCCGCCATCGCGCTGCGCGACTTCACGGAGGCGATCCCCGATACGGTCCCCGCCAACTTGCGCGGCAAGCTCACGGCGCTTAAGACCGCCCTTACCTGATCATCACGGCTTCTTGGGCCCGAACTCCGCGTTGGCAGCCGCCTTCCTCCGCAGGAAGTCCGCGTCCACCTCGCGGCGCGTCTGCTGCGTGGCGACCTCGGCCTTTACGCGCTTCTGCACCGTCTCGCGCTCCACGAGGCCCTTGCCCACGTGGCGGTCCTCCTCCGCCTGCACGCGGTCCTTGGCGATGCGTTCCAGCACCTTCTTGAGCTTGGCGTCGCACTCGCGTTCGACGCGCGCGGCGTTCTCGCGGTAGCCGGGTTTGGAACGATCTGCCTCCATCTGCCAGAGGAGCTGGTGCTTCTCGCCGTCGATCAGCTGGCGCTGCTTCTGCTCCTCCTCGTGCAGTTCCTTCATGCGTTCCTTGAATTGCTCGTCAATCTGCTGTTTTTCAGTCTGGGAGCCGTGTTCCAGCTTCTCCTTCTCCTGCGTTTCGCGCGTGCCGGCGCGATACTTGGCCTCGGCGGCGTCGCGCTCCGCGTAGTGGATCTCGTCCTTGCGGTGCTGCTCGCGCTCGTAGGCCTCGCGCTCGGCCTGGGCTTTGCGGGCAGCGTCCTCGTGCAGCGACTCAAAATACTTCTTCCGCTGCTTGGCGTACTTCTCGTCCTTGTCGCGTCGCTCCTTGATGCGCAGCTCCTCCGCGGCCTTGCGGCGCTTGTCGGCCTCGATGGCCTCCTTGCGGCGCTTTTGCTCCACGCGCCACGCCGCCTCGTCGCGCTTGCGCTGGATCTCCGCGGCCTCCTCCGCCTTCACCTCCGCTTCGCCGCGCGCGGCGAAGCCGGCTTGCTCCTCGGCGTGCGCCTCCTTGCGGCCCGCGGTCTTCTCCTCCTCCTTCCGCATCGCCGCGAGACTGTCGTCCTGGAACTTCTCCAGCAACCGGCGCCTCCGCTCCTCGTCGGGCAGCTCGGCCTCGTTGACCGGCGGGATCGGGTTCGACATATCGGATCAGTATACCAGATTTTGGGCTTTCCGTCGCGCTTCACGTGCTATGTAGCGCCGTGGGGAGGAGTGCGGATCGGTGACAGAACGGCGCGATTCTGCTATAATGAGCAGATTTCATGGCTTCCACCCCACCCCCGCCGGCTGCCGATGCAAAGGGCCCCCCGCCGATCCTCAGCGGCCCCGAGCTCTACGACATGCTCATGGCGCCCATCGAGCCGGAGCTCGTGAGTGCGGCCATCCCTGGTCTCACCGAGCGTTACGCGGGAGAGAGCCCGGACCGAGCGAAGGAGCGCAAGGAGCGCTATCGTCGCGCTTTCGAGGAGTACGCGCGGCGGTTCGCGGCGTACATGGAGCGCTGGGACGCGCAGCTCCATGCCTTCAAGCGTGCCGTCTCCGCCTCTCTGGAGGACACCGCGCGTGAGGGGGATGAAGCAGGTATGCGCGCTCTGGATTCCGCCATCTACAGCGCGTGACCATGATGCGCCCCTACCTCCCCCGCCAGCCCCGGGTCTCGGCCGAGCGCCGCTTGCTATGGATGTCCGGCGAGGTGCCGGATGTGCAGAGGGCCGTGGAAGAGGCGGCACAAGCAGCGGATCGGCAGATGGACCACGGCGAAGCGCGTTCGGAGGAGATCGCGTGGAAGTACGGGAAGGAAGCTGCCGAAGTGTCGCAGCGGCAACGGGAGCAGATCGACAAGAGTCTGCGGGAAGTCTCCCGGGTTATCACCGACGCGCTGCAGGACGTGCAGCCCGCCGATCGTCCGGCGTTCCTGCACCATCTCAATGCCCGCCTCGCTCGGCGCAACGTCATCGCGGACGTGGGCGCCAGCGGCATCGTGCAGGTGCGTGCCATGCGCGGCAGGGAGGTGGCCGCCCGCCCGGAAACCGAAGAGGCGATCGCCATCGTCTTGGACCGGATCAAGGGCCTCACGGGTGAGGATCGGCAGAAGCAGATCGCCGACATGTTCTACCCTCTGGAAGGGACGATGGGGTCCCTGCCGCCTTCGGAGCAGCAGGACTACGGAAACGCGGTGATCGCGCGGGTCGGCCTCCCGGATTGGGAGGTCTTCCGGTCGTCCGTGGGCATCTGGGCCTTCCGCCAGAGGCAGACGACCGCGGCCCCGGCGCCTGTCCCGGTGGCACGAGGCGCCAATGGCGTTTCTCCTCCTGCTGTGGAGAGCAGAGAGACGCCGCCACCCGTCGTCGCGGCCCCCGCCCC
>CAZYAK010000021.1:11289-14339 GCA_964645935.1 uncultured Candidatus Peribacteria bacterium
CGCCCGAGCGCGAGATGACGCCGGTGGAGCGTCGCGTCGCGTCCATCCGCTCGGAGGCCGACCGCCGGTTCAATGGCAACCTGATGAGGTTGTGGGAGGACGTAAGAGCAGAGCGAAGGACCCAGCTCCAGCGTTGGCGGGAGGCGACTGATTCCCCGGAGCGCCAGGAGAAGGCCAAGGACCTGAAGGACGCGGAAGAAGCCTTCTACGCTAAGCGCCGGGAATGGAACAACCTGCCCAACACCGAGCTCGACACCGACCGCGGCCGGAAGATCAACGCGGAGAAGCGCGCCCTCGAAGAGCAGATGGACATCAAGCGGCGCGCTTGGCTCGACCAAGGGGCCGCGGACCGTCCCCTGGCCGAGGCCGAGGAGGCCAAGCTTAAGCAGCTTGCCGAGAAGGACACCTTCATCCAAGACAGCATCTACGCGCCTATCCCCACCGATGCGGCGGAGCTCAATGCAGCGCTGGCGCGCATCCGCCAGGATCCGGTCCGCGCCGCCCGCGTGGCGGGCGTGCGAGTTTCCATGGACACCACTAACCGGCTGGAGGTGGTGGCGCACCTTCCGGAACCGATCCGCCTTGAGCTGCTGCGAAGCGGGTACAACTCCGTGATCCGTTCTCGTATCACCGTCCCGGGATACGTGATCGGGGCGCCGGTGCGGGAGGTGGGCGTCGATGCGCGTGCCTTCGCGCAGATGCTGGAACGGTATGCCTCCACCGCGCCGCCGCCGCAGGAGGAGCACTAGGCCAAGCGAGATGGATCAGTAGGTAGATTGATCCGGAGACGGCCCGGATGATGCCAGTCTTCGGGTCTCGCGGGCTCAGTCCAGCACCGTCTTGATGTGCAGCTCTTTCAGCTGCTTGTCGGTGACCACGGACGGCGCCCCCATCATTGCGTCCTGTGCCTTGCCGTTTTTGGGGAAGGCGTAGATGTCTCGGATGGAGGGGCACTCCCAGAGCACCATCATTAAGCGATCGATACCCGGGGCGCAGCCGCCGTGGGGCGGGGCGCCGAACTGGAACGCCTTGATCATGCCGCCGAACTTCTTGTCCACGTCCTCCTTGGTGTACCCGGCGATCTCAAACGCCTTGTACATGATGTCCGGGCGGTGGTTGCGGATGGCGCCGGACGTCAGTTCGAAGCCGTTGCAGACGAAGTCGTACTGGTAGGCCAGGATCTCCGTGGGGTCCTTGGTCATGAGCGCCTCCATCCCGCCCTGGGGCATGGAGAAGGGGTTATGGGAGAAGTCGATCTTCTTGTCCTCCTCGTTCCACTCGTACATGGGGAAGTCCACGATCCAGGCCCACGCGGCCTTCTTGGGGTCGATGAGCCCCAGGCGCTTGGCGCACTCTGCGCGTACCTGGCCGAGCGCCTTGCACGCAGTGAGCCACTTGTCCGCGCCAAAGAAGACGATGTCGCCGTCCTTCGCGCCCACCGTCTCGCCGATCTTCTTCGCGAGATCGTCACCGAGGAACTTCAGGATCGGCCCACTGGGGCCGCTGTCGCTCGATCCGGTGGAAGGAGCTTGTCCTGAGCTTGTCGAAGGGTCCTTCCACGTGAGGTACGCGAGGCCCTTGGCGCCGTAGATCTTGGCCACCTCCGTGAGCGCGTCGATGTCCGAGCGGGAGAAACCGGCGCCGCCCGGGACCCGGAGCGCGTGCACCACGTCCTTGTGGGCGACGGCGTCGGCAAACACCTTAAAGCCGCAGCCGGCGACGAGATCACTCACGTTCTTGATCTCCAGCTCGTAGCGGAGATCCGGCTTGTCGGATCCGTACGTGTTGAGCGCGTCCTTCCAGGTGATGCGCGGGAACGGATCCCATACCACCTTCTTGTCGGAGAACGCGTGCGTGAGCTCGATCATCAGGGGCTCGGCCACCTGGAAGACGTCCTCTTGTGTGACGAAGCTCATTTCCAGGTCGAGCTGGTAGAACTCGCCGGGGTGGCGGTCCGCGCGTGGGTCTTCGTCGCGGAAGCAGGGGGCGATCTGGAAGTAGCGGTCCAGGCCGGCCACCATCAGCAGCTGCTTGAACTGCTGCGGCGCCTGCGGGAGGGCGTAGAACATGCCCGGGTGGATGCGGCTGGGCACCAGGTAGTCGCGCGCGCCCTCGGGGGAGGAGTTGGCGAGGATGGGCGTCTGCACCTCTGTGAACTGCTTGGCGTGCATGTACTTGCGGATGTGCGTGATGAGCTGGTCACGCTTCATCATCATTTCCTGCATCTTGGGACGGCGCAGGTCCAGGAAGCGGTACTGCAATCGCAGCTCCTCGTTGATGTCCTTGTCCTGATCGATCTCGAACGGGGGCGTCTTGGATTCGCTGAGCACCTCAAGCCGCTTGGCGAGGACCTCGATCTCCCCCGTGGGGTTCTCCTTCTTCTCTGCGCCCTCGCGGCGCCTCACCACGGTGCCTTCGATCTTGAGCACCCACTCCGAGCGGATGGACTCCGCCATGGAGGCGGCCTCCTTGGTCTCCTCCGGGTTGAACACCACCTGCGTGATGCCGTAGTGGTCGCGGACGTCCACGAAGATCAGCCCGCCGTGGTCGCGGCGACGATGCACCCAGCCGCAGAGGGTGACGGTGGTATCGGCGTGGGAGGCGCGCAGGTCGCCGCAGGTGTGGGTTCGGATCATGGTAGGCGGAGTATAGGGGCGGGATGATAGCGGGGGCCAGGCGCGGAAGGAATGCGCCGTGCGCAATGGGCCCCGTGGAGGCCCATGCGCCGAATCTCACAAAACGCGAAACGGATGCGGTTTCGTTGTTCAGGAGGCTATGGAACAACAATGTGATCACGGCAGCAACTCGCTGTCGCCGCGGATGGTCCGCGGCTGGGCAGTCAGTCCGATCCTTGAAAGCGAGAAAGCGAGGAAGCGATGGAGAAGTGTTGTGGTCTGTGCCTCGGCCCCAAAGAAGGGGCCGAATGTCCCCGCTGCGGGTTCAAGTTCGAACCGTACGGGCGGCCGCTGTACACCGTCACGGAGCTGGCCATGCGCGTGGCCGGCTGCCCCGACGTCGTGGTCCTGCGGCGCCACGGCGCGGGCTTCATG
>CAZYAK010000021.1:14439-21211 GCA_964645935.1 uncultured Candidatus Peribacteria bacterium
ACTTGAACAGCTTCCCCAGTTCCTCCTTGAACTCCTCCACGTCCTTGAACTCGCGGTGCACGCTCGCGAAACGGATGTAGGCGACTTGGTCCAGCTTCTTGAGCTCCTTCATCACGTCCGTGCCGATGAGTTTGCTGGAAACCTCCTGGCCTGCGCTCTGCCATTTGTCCTCCAGTTTTGTGAGGAGGTCGGCCACCTGCTCCTGCGTGACGGGACGCTTGGTGCACGAGAGCCAGATCCCCCGCTCCAGCTTGGAGCGCGAATACGGCTCTCGCGTGCCATCGCGCTTGACCACGATGAGACTGCTGAGCTCCTGGCGCTCGAACGTGGTAAAGCGGTGCGCGCACGTTGGGCACTCTCGGCGCCTGCGCACGGCACGTCCCTCCTCTGTGAGGCGGGAGTCGATTACGGCCGTGTCGTCGGACTTGCAGCGGGGACAGTGCACGCGGGCAGGATAGCCAACTTCCGTGCGCGCTGCATGCCAAAGAGGCCCCGCACGCGATGGTACGGGGCGCTGCTCTTCGGTGAGGTCATTCCGGTTCCGCCGGATCCAGCATGACGGTGCAGAGGTCGTCGGGCCGCCCGGTGAGGTGCGTGCGGACGTGCATGAGCGACGGGGCGCTCGTGACGAAGCGGCAAAAGAACACTTCGTGCCACATATCACGGGGCGCATCGCAGTAGACGCTGAGCGCGAGCTTCGGATCCAGGGGAACGCGCACGCGTGGAAGGCGCTTAGCGTTCTGCAGACAGGTGAGCGTATCCACCAGGACCGTGTCTCGGCCCTCTAGGTATGCGCAGAGCAGCGCATCCAGCGCAGCTCGGACCTGCTCGGTCATCGATGTACGGAAGTTTGCGACGTATGTCGCGGCTGCCAGGACCAGTTCCTCGGGGGTCATCGGATCTCCGATCAAAGAGCAGTTCCCCGCTTCGGGATGGGCGGACCGCACCGTGCGGCCCGACCTCCGTGAGCGGAGGACTGGCAATCACACCAGGCCCAATCCGGCGAATCAACCCACAAGACTTGTGGGGGGTCTCCGTGTCTCGGATCCGGGCGGGTCCGCACGAGATCAAGCGTCGCTCCTTCCGTGAGCCGCATGCGGAATTCCCGCCAAATCGCGGGGGCGTTTGTCAAACGTCCACGAGGGCAGAGGAAAGATCATCTTCCCGCGCGCAGAATTCCGCTTGGGATGTGGTCAGATACGCAATGCGCCCGTCCGCAGAGTCCCCGCCCCGCTGGAGAGATCCATCACGGTGGACGGCGGAGTGGGGGGTAACGTGCCGGAATCCAGCACGAGTTCCGGCCTTGGCCCCTCCGCGAACTGCGCACCGATGTCTTCCGTGGAGTAGGGATTGGGCTGCCCATGCACATTGGCGGACGTGGTACTGAGGGGCGTGCTGAAGCCTTCGGCCAGCGCGCGTGCCACCGGGTGCGGCGAGACGCGTACGCCCACCGTCGTTCCGCCTGCGGGGGTGGGGAAGATGCGCGCTGGCGCGTCGGTTCTCAGCGGCAGGATCAGCGTCAGAGGCCCCGGCAGGTGTGCGGCGGCCAGCTCCTCCGCGCGCGGGTTCCAGGCGACGAAGGCCTTGGCGGCCTCCACGGAAGCGAAGAGCGCGCTCACCGGCTGCACCCCTGGGCGGCGCTTGATGGCGAAGACCTTGGCGACAGCCTCCGGGTTCGTGAGATCACAGGCCAGGCCGTAGCACGTCTCGGTGGCGTGGGCGACCACGCCGCCCTTCCGGAGGACATCCAAGGCGGCGGCGATGCCGGCGGAATCGGCGGGGAGGATCTGCATGGCCGCAGTATAGCCAGATGTCGTTCTAGGCTGTGGAGGCTCGTCGCGGGGCGGCGCCGCGCGTGAGGTGCGCCCTTCCTCCACGAAGCCCAGCAGGTCCGTCGCCCGCCGCGATACGTGCGGTACGAAGTGCAGGCGCAGCTGCATGTCCGCCGATATCAAATGCAGTGTCCCAAAGCCCAGTGTGTTTTGCACCGGCCCCCGCTGGAGCTTTCGAATTTCCTGCAACGTCCAGAGGTCCACGGACTCATGCTCGTCGTACGCGAGGAGCGTCTTTTTGATGCGGTGCGCGCGGCGGTCGGTGATCACCACCACGTGGAGGAAATACCGGTAGAACCGCGCGAGGAACCAGAGCTGTACAGCCAGCAGGCACACGGCCAGGAAGAGCGCCGTGATCAGGCGCATCCCTGAACTGTCGATGCCCGTGACCAGGAACGCCACCGCGGCAATGCCGCCGAGGAGGGCTGTGAGGAGCAAACTGCGCACGGTGGGCCAGAGCATCCGGATCCAGTGCTGGCGAAAGTAGAGGCGAAACGTCTCGTGGACGTCCTGGCCCTGGAAGCCGGCGGCGGGAGTGGGCCGCTTCGTCATGATGCGGCGGCGGCGAGGAGCGCGAGGGAGGTGCAGAGGAAGAGTGTGTGGGCGATTGCGCACAGGCGGATCCGCGGGAGCGAGAAAAACCGTAACTGCGACGTGTCCGACGCACGCGGGAAATGGATGCCCTCCACACGCCGCAGGAACAGCCGCCACATCCCCCACTCCACCGCGAGGACGAATACGATGCCGGCGGCGAGGAGCGTGAGGGCCATCGAATCCCTCATTTTCCTCCTTGTTCATGCTCCGTCAATCAGCGGACCCAACATTATGCGTCTTCACACAATCCTGCTCTATACAGAAGAATGCAGGATAGACGCTAGGCTCCTGGCGCTGCCTCCACCGCGCCGTAGCGGGCGATGACCTCGTCGATCTTGGTCTCCAGGATGGTGGAGAGGGTCACCGCGAGGGGAACCGGCACCAACTGGTCGCCGATCTTCAGCTGCAGCCGCTCCTTGCCCGGGAAGGTCTGGAAGAGCTCCTTGAGGTCCAGGAGGAGCTGACGCGGAGCGCGCGCGGGCAGGACCACGGTGTGGACGTGGATGCCGTTACGCCCCCCCGGGGCGGGCGCCGTGGAGGCCTTCGCGCCGGCCGGTGCGTTCCCGTGCTCCGTCAGGCCAAGAGCCTTCAGGGCCGATTCCGTAGGCATGCCGTGGAGCAACCATGCGCCCAGTGGGCCGTGGAACCCGTCGTCCACGGGGAGGGTGCCGGGGACCTGTTGCGGTTCCTCCTTCTTCTTTAGCGAGACGGTCTCGCCCGCGATGACATTGCCCTCCTCGTCCAGCATATCCACGGTCTCGTCTTCCTCTCCTTCTGGACGCATGCGGAAGCGCAGGCCGTGGGCGGCCTCCTCTTCGTCAAAGAAACCGGCCTCCTTGGCCTTCTTGATCATCATCGTGAGCGACGCGCGCTTCACGGCTTCTGCGCGCATCTGTAGCTGCCCGCCGCGCATGTCCAGCGACCCGGCGATGACGAGCACGGTATCGGGGGTCTCCAGCGCCTCCGCGGCCTGCTGGTAGACCTTGGGGAACAGCGTCACTTCGATCTTCCCGGTGGGGTCCTCCAGGAAGAGGATGGCCATGGTCTCGCCCTTCTTGGTGGTGATCTTCTTGATGCCTTCCTCAATGCCCGCGAGCGTGACGCGCTTGCCAGCATCCTTCTGTGTGAGCGTGGCGATGAGCTGGGCCTTCTTGCTGATGTATTTCTTCAGGCCCGCCAGCGGGTGGCTGGAGACATACATGCCGAGCGTCTCCTTCTCCCATTTGAGCTTCTCGATGTTGGTGGCCTTGATGGTTTCCGGGAACTCGATGCGCGTCTCCTCCATGCCGCCCTCCATGGCCCCAAAGAGGTCCGCCTGCGCGGAGCCCACGTCGCCCGCGGCCTTGGCGAAGTCCGTAATCTTCTCATAGTGCTCGATAAGCGCACGACGCTCGCCGAGGCTGTCTAGCGCGCCGCTCTTGGCCAGCGCCTCGATGGTTTTCTTGTTGAGGAGCTTGGCCGGCACGCGCTTGGCGAGATCCTCCAGTCTTGCAAAGGGCCCGGCCTCCAAACGTGACGCGATGATCTGTTTCACGGAGCTCTCGCCGATGCCCTTGATGGCAGCCAGCCCGAAGCGGATGGAGCCCTTGGGCGAGCCGTCGGGAGAGGCATCCTTTCCCTCCGCCGGGATGGCCGTGAACTGCTCCAGAGACTGGTTGATGTCTGGCGGGAGCACGTCGATGCCCATGGCGCGGCACTCCTCGATTTCGATCATGATGCGGTCTGTGCGCTGCGCGTCGGAGGAGAGCAGCGCCGCCATGAATTCTGTCGGGTAGTGCGCCTTGAGGTACGCGGTCTCGAAGGCGATACGCGCGTAGCCTGCTGCATGTGACTTATTGAAGCCGTAGCCCGCGAACGGCGTAATGACGTCGTCGAAGATCTGCTCAGCCAGCTTCTTGGGGTAGCTCTTGGCCGCGGCGCCCGCGATGAACTTCTCCCGCTGTGCCATCAGCTCCTTCATGATCTTTTTGCCGATGGCGCGGCGAAGAAGATCGGCTTCTCCCAGCGTGAAGCCGGCGAACACCTGTGCGATCTGCAGCACCTGCTCCTGGTACACGCCGATGCCGTACGTGGCCTCCAGGATGGGCCGCAGCGCTTCATGCTCGTACTTCACCTTTTCGGTGCCGTGCTTGCGCTTGATGTAACTGGGAATCCACTCCATCGGACCCGGGCGGTAGAGCGATACCATCGCGGTGATGTCCCCGAATTCCGTGGGCTTGAGCTGCTTGAGATACCGCCGCATGCCACCGGATTCCAGCTGGAAGACGCCCGTGGTGTCGCCACGCTGGAGGAGTTTGTACGTCTCCGGGTCGTCCAACGGCAGGCCGTTCATGTCAATGTCACGGCCGTGCAGGCGCTTGATAATCTCCAGCGTCGTCTGGATCACCGTCAGGTTGGTCAGCCCAAGGAAATCCATCTTGAGGAGACCCAAGGATTCGAGCGGTTTGGCCGAGTATTGCGTGATGATGATCTGGTCGTCCTTGGGCGCGCGCTGGAGCGCGGTGTACTCCGCCGCGGGCTTCTCCGAGATGATGACACCGCACGCGTGGATGGAGACGTGGCGTGCTTTGCCCTCTAGCTTGAAGGCCGTGTCGATAATTTTGCGATACGTCTCATTGCCGTCGTAAGCACCTTTAAGCTCATCGGTCTCCAGCGCCTCCTTGAGCTTGGTGCCCGGCCGCTCGGGGATGAGCTTGGCGAGGGAGTTCATCTCTAGGAAGGGCACGCCGTACGCGCGGCCCACGTCCTTCACTGCGGCGCGCGCGGCCAGCGTCCCGAAGGTGCAGATCTGGACGACGTGGTCCGTGCCGTACTTCTGTCGCACGTATTCCAGAACCTCGTCGCGGCGCGTGTCCGCGAAGTCCAGATCGATATCGGGCATGGAGATGCGCTCCGGGTTAAGGAAGCGTTCAAACAGCAGCCCGTGCGGCATGGGGTCGATGCCGGTGATACCCATGCAGTACGAGACCATGGAGCCCGCGGCAGATCCGCGTCCCGGGCCCACGGTGATGCCGCGGCGCTTTGCCTCGTTTACGAAGTCCGCGACGATGAGAAAGTACCCAGAAAAGCCCACCTGATTAATGACTCCGATCTCGTACTCCAATCGCTCGTGGTGGCCGGCGGGCGCGTGGGGATAGCGCCACTTGAAGCCCTTCTCACAGAGGTCCGTCAGCTCCTCCGCCTCCGTGCGTCCGGCTGGGAGCGGGTAGCGCGGGATCTTGTACTTGCCGAACTCGAAGCCCACGTTGCAGCGGTCCGCAATGACGCGGGTGTTGGTGAGGGATTCGGGTACGTGCGCGAAGGCCTGCTCCATCTCCAGAAAGGGACGCATGGAGAAGTCAGAATCGCGCATGGAGAAGCGCCCGGGGTCCGCGATCTGCGCATTCTTCTGGATGCAGAGGAGGACGTCGTGCGCCTCTGCATCCTCGATGCGGCAGTAGTGGCTGTTGCAACTGGCCACCACCGGCACCCCCAGTTCCTTGCCGTACGCGACGAGTTGCTGGTTTACCTCAGCCTGGCCCGTGACGTTGGGGAGATCCATCAGCTCGAAGTACAGGTTGTCGTGGCCGAAGAAGCCGCGGTACTGCTCCACTAGTGCCTTGAGCTTGGCTCCGTCCTCCGCGAGCACCGCCTGGGGAATGGCTCCGCCGATGGGACCGGAGAGCGCGATGAGGCCTTTGCCGTACTTGGTGAGTAATTCGGCATCTACACGCGGCTTGTAGTACATGCCTTCCAGTGCCGCCTGTGTGGCGAGGCCGATGAGGTTCTGGTACCCCTCTTGCGTCTCCGCCAAGAGTGTGAGCGGGAAGCGCTTGGTATCCACGCCCGACTCCTTGTCCGTGCGGGAGCGCGTGGCTACGTATGTCTCCAGTCCGAGAATGGGCTTGATCCCCTTCTTCATGCAGGCCTGATAGAACTCGATGAGGCCGTAGGTGTAGCCCTTGTCCGCCAATCCCACCGCCGTCTGCCCCAGCTCCGCTGCCCGGTCTACGATCTCGTACACGTTCGGCAGGCCCTCCAGCAGCGAATAGGTGGAATGGCAGTGGAGGTGGACAAAATCCTCAGGCTTCACGGGAGCATGATAGAGGAAGATGGGACGTCGTTCAGGGGAGGATGTTCGGATCTTCGCCTACCTCAATTCGGCCAATACGGCCCCAGCAGAAAGCCCTCGACGTCGCGCCGAGGCCCCTGGAGGGATTTCCTTTCCCCCTCCTGGACCTCCCGTGCCTTCCTAAGGGCATCCGCTTTTCTACGTTTTGGAACAATGGCCAAAAGACAGGACCCTCGTGAGCCCGGTACATGACCGCAGGGACGTAGTGGGCGATGGTGTTTTCCCTCGTCTCAAA
>CAZYAK010000022.1:0-20939 GCA_964645935.1 uncultured Candidatus Peribacteria bacterium
TCTCGATCGGGGCGGCGCACTTCGCGCACGCGCGTGTCCACAGGTGACGGGGATTCCGCTGGGCCGAGCGATCAGCATGGCGCTGGTCCGGGCACATCCTCGGCAGCGGGATGCCGAGCGTGCGGCACAGGCGCAGCTCCTGCGGGAGGATCTTGTAGTGTTTGCCGGTCACCTCGCACGTCAGGATCTTTTGCGTGAGGCCGTCGTCAGCAGCCTTGATGTCGTCGGGGAGCGTGACCGCCGGGCCCATGTAGGCCTCTTGTTCGACTTCCTCGGTCCAGCTCGAACCGCGCGCTATCGCTTCCTCGCGTGTGAGCGGGTAGTACTCCTGGGCGGTGGATTCGTTGTACCCGAACGGGGAGTGCGCGGCCGGGAAGAACTCGCCCCACTCGCTGGTGGTCCGCATGTGGGCGATGATCTTCGGGACAAGCGCCTCGTATGCCTCCTTCGTATACTGCTTGTTGAAGATGCAGTAGCGCTTGCCCACCAGACCGACGCACCCGAAGAGGTGCGAGGACCGGAAGCAGTACGCGCAGCACAGGAGATCGGAGACCTGGTCCAGGCAGCTCGCGCTGAATGCCACTCGGGACCCGTTGTAGCCGACGGTGTTGCATTCGTAGAGGAGTTCCGTGCCACCTGCGGCCTCGCAGTCCATGGAGTCGGAGGTGGGATAGAACGTGCGGTACATGTACGCGCAGTCCCGTAGTCCCACGCCGTCAAAGCACCAGCGGGCGTTCTGGCAGCCCGTGAGGT
The DNA here is from genome assembly GCA_964645935.1 of uncultured Candidatus Peribacteria bacterium. Lineage (GTDB taxonomy): Bacteria > Patescibacteriota > Gracilibacteria > Peribacterales > Peribacteraceae > CAZYAK01. Next base: position 754 of record CAZYAK010000022.1, read on the forward strand.
AGTCGCCGCTTACGCGCTCGTTCTGCACGCCGTAGAGGTGTTTTTGCGGGGACTGCACCTTGAGCTCCCCGAAGCGGCGCTTGGTCCCCAGAAGCGTCGCGTGGGAGCCGAGGAGGGAGCGGTACGCCTCGAACTGCTGCTTGGTCACAGGCTTGTTCTCGACGTAGTACTCCTTGCCGTGCAGATTGCTGCACATCAGGCAGTTCTTGCATCCCACGCAGTTCTTTAAGAAGGCGCTGTCGCTGCAGTTCAGGCATTCGTGTAGGAACGCCGAGCCGTAGCAGTCCTGGCAGTCGACACACTCGTGGCACAGCTCGCTCCGGCGCACGCGGAAGCAGTCGGCGCAGTCGCGGCAGTCGTTCAGTCCGTAGGAGTGGTAGCAGTTCTGGTTCTCGTCGGAGTCGAAAATGAGGTAGCAGTCTCGGTTCTTCCCCGAGTAGTTGGTGTAGGCGGAGTTCTCGTCGTACTGGTATCCCGTGAAGAGATTGGGGTGGGGGACGGAGAGGCTGAGTTCGTGGAGCTGCTCGAAGAACGGCCGCGAGAAGTCGACGTCCCTACCGTACGAGAGCGCATCCCACGCGTCCGAGTACCATGCTGCTTGGTCGTAGACCTTCCGCGGGTTGTCCGGGTGGAAGTTGGACACGATCTGCTTGCCTGTGAGGTCGCATTTGCGCTTGTACAGGTGCCGTTCGTTGATCTGGGTCGACCGGCGGCGCTGTCGGCAGTCGGGGCACAGGGTTGGCGGGGGCAGCGCCTCCTTCCGTCCAGCGACGATCGGCGACAATTTGTCGAGCAGCGCGAGATCCTCGTCGGGGATCTCGAAGGTTAGCCGGCAGTCGGGGCAGGTGCGGTTCATAGGACGGTTTGGAGGTAACAACGCTCGCAGTACACGATCTCGGGGAGGTCGGGGGCGTACGTCGTCTTGATGGGGGCGGAGCACTTTGCGCACGCGCGGCTCCAGAGACGGCGGGGCGTGCGGAGGGCCAGCCGGTCCGCGTGCCGCTGGTCGGGGCACGTGCGAGGGAGCGGCACGCGCATCAGGCGGTACAGCCGGAGCTCCTGCGGGGTGATCTTGTAGGGAGCGCCCGTGACGGCGCAGCGGTGGATCTGCGCGCACACGGCGTCGGGGACGTCTTGGATGTCCTCGGGGATCTCCGCCACGGGGCCGCGGTATGTGTCCTTGGGCGCCTCCTGCTCCCGTACCGTGAAGCCGCCCGCCCGCGCCTCTTCTCGCGTACGGGGGAAATGCTCCTGGGCTGTGGTCTCCTGGTAACCGAAGGGGCTCAGGGAGGATGGGAAGAATTCCCCCCATTCGCCAGTGGATCGCATATGCGCGATAATCTTCGGGACGAGAGATGCGTATTCCTCTGGGGTGTACTGCTTGTTGAGGATGCAATGCGAGCGCTTTTGCAGTCCTGCGCAGCCAAACAGCGACGTCCCGCCGAAGCATTCGTACGAGTAGAGCACGTTGGCCGCGTTGCCCCACACCAGCTTGCAGAAGAGCACTCGGTGAGTGCCGTGTCCCACGCCTTCGCCCTCCAGCAGGAGCTCGTTGGTTCCCGTAGAGCCGTAGTAGCTCAGATCGTAGGCGTCCTTGGCGTTCTGGATACTGGTGCAGTAGCGGCAGTCCTCCAGGTCTTCCACGTCATAGGAGTCATAGGTGCGACGGCAATGGAGGATGTAGTTGCCCGTGCTATCTTCGTTGCTGTGCCCTTGATAGTCCTTGCGCGGGAATGTAAGGAAGGATGCGCGGACGATCGAGCGCGCGGTTTCTACCATCGAGTGCCGCGACAGGCGCAGCTCGTTCATGCGCGTGCGGTACTCCTCCTCGGTGAGCTGCTCGTTGAGGACGCAGAAGCGCTTGTTTCGCAAATTCACGCACCCGAAGCAGTCCTTGCAGCCGACGCAGTCCTTCAGGAATGCGCTGTCCGAGCAGTTGGTGCAGTCCTGCAAGGAGCGGCAGCCGTAGCAATCCACGCAATTGACGCAGTCATGGCAGAGCTCGCAGCGGAAGGTGCCGTAGGAATCTACGCAGCTCCGACAATCCGTCACCCAGGTGCCGTACAGGCAGTCATCGTCCTTGTTCGCGGAGAACATGAGATAGCAGTCTTTGTTGTTCGATGCGCAGTTGCAGTACTGCGAATTCACGTTCTCGCCCTGCTGCACGCGCGCCATCTTGGGCACCATGTCGAACAGCTCGCGGAACTGTGCGAAGAACGGCCGCGAGAAGTCGAACTCTCGGCCGAAATCTCGCCCGTCCCAGCCGTCCCTCCACCACTCGGCGTTCTCGTAGACGGGGAAGGGGACGGACGCCGAGTACATGGAGATGATGCTCTTGCCGCTGCGGTCGCAGACGCGGTGGTGGAGGCCTCGCTCATTGCGGAAGCTCAGCCGCCGTTGCATTCGGCAGTCCGGGCAGAGGGTCGGCGGCGGCACACTCTCCTTTTGCCCGCCGAACACAGGCGAGACCCTGTCGTAGAACGCGAGATCCGTATCCGTGACCTCGAACGCGTGCCGGCACTGGAGACAGGTAGAGGGCATGGAAAACGGGGGAAGCGCAATGCACGTTCTCCCGGTTGGGTATTCTCCCATGTGGAGTCAAAACCGTCCAACATGGGTTTGCCACTACCATGAATTAGAGCTTACTGTAGTGCCTTTTCGAGCATCGGAAACTGTAGAAGAATTTCTACAACAGTGCTATGATAGAGTCGTGCTTACGGAGCTCCTCAAGCTCGGCCTGACGCAGGAGGAGGCAAAGGTGTACCTGGCCTGCCTGGAGATCAGCGGAGGGCCGGTGTCCATTATCGCGCGTAAGGCCGGGGTCAATCGCGTGAGCTGCTACCACACACTGGAGAACCTTCTGGAGAGGCGACTCCTCTCGCAGTACAACAAGAACGGCGTCCGCTGCTTCGCTCCCGAGCCTCCGGAGCAGGTGGTGAAGCTCGCTGAGGAGCGCGTGACCATCGCCAAGGTGCTGCTGCCGGAACTGAAGTCGCTGGCGAGCTCGCTCGCGTTCAAGCCCAAGATTCGCTTCTACGAGGGCCAGGATGGCGTGGAGAAGGTCTTCACCGAGTCGCTCGCCGCCGAGGGCGAGATTCTGGGGTACACCAACCTCAAGCTCGTCACGGAGTTCTTCCCGTCGTTCTTCCGCCAGTACACCGCGACGCGCCTGAAGAAGGGGATCAAGACCCGCTACCTCTCGCCGACGACGGTGGACAGTGTGCGCGTGCTCGATCCGTTCCTGCCCCCGAAGAGCGATCCTAACCTCATCGAGATCCTCCTCGTGAACAAGGACCAGTTCCCGTTCGGGAACGAGGTGCTCATCTTCAACGACTCCGTGGGCATCGTGTCGCTCAACAAGGACGAACTCCTTGGCCTCATCGTGGAGAGCGCTACGTTTGCGCGGACGATGAAGGCCGTATTCGACCTGGCGTGGCTGGGAGCGACGGCGTTCGTGGCGCGGTGAGCCGACCACATCCGCCGCCGTGACGTGCGGATCCCGTCGCTGGTCTCCCGTGCGTTCCGGATGCCGCGGGCGCTAGACTGTTCCCATGCGCAAGCAGCCCCTCCTCGCCTTCGGCCTCCTCGGCATTGCCGGGCTCGCGGTGTTCCTGGGGCTCTACGCGCGCTCGTTCCCGCAGGCCACACTGCGTGTGCAGGTGACCAAGGGCGAGGCGGCGTCCATCGCCGAGCGGGCACTTGCGGACCGTGGCTTTGACACGGAGGGCTACCGCTCCGCCACCGCGTTCCAGGCCGACCCGCTGCCGCAGACATATCTGCAGCGCGCGTGGGGAATCGAGCGCGCCAACGCGGAGATCGTCCAGGATCCCGAGCTTGCCCAGTGGGGCTACGTGACACGCTTCTTCCAGGAGCTGGAGCCGCAGGAGTACGTGGTGCTGGTCGATCCGCGCGGCGAGGTGGCCGGTCTCCGGCGCGCACTCCCCGAGAACGCCTCGGGCGCGGTGCTCGGCAAGGAGCGGGCCCGTGCGTTGGCGCTGGCTTTTCTGCGCGAGACTCTCCAACGCGATCCCGCGGACTGGGAGGACAAGGACTACGCGGTGGAGGCGCTGGCACGGCGCACAGACCACGTGTTCACGTTCCAGCGGAAGGGTTCGCGCATTCCCTGGTCCACAGACGCCGACGCCGGCCAGGCCGCCAAGCGCCTGGAAGTGACGGTGCAGGGTGATGTGATCGGCGGCTGGGTGCGCACGTTCTTCGTGCCGGAGGACTTCGCGCGGCGTCAGCACACGGAGGATTCCTTCGGGATGCTCTACCTCGCCCTGGCGGGACTTGCGTACTTCGCCATGGTCGTCCTGGGGGTTGTGATGCTCTTCCGCTCCATGAAGCGAAAAGACATTCGCTTGGAGCCGTTCGTATGGTGGGGGCTCGCGGTCGTCCTTGCCAACGTACTCTCGCTTACGGGCACGACAGGCGGGCTGCTCCTGCAGTACCCCACCGAGCAGCCGCTCCTCACGTTCGTCACGGTGCTGGGAGTCGGCGTCTGCGTCGGGCTCGTCATCGCGGGCGCGACGTCGTTGCTCTTCGCGGCCACGGGCTCGGCCCTCGCGCGCGAGGCGCTGCCGGGATGCGACGACCTGGCGGGTGAGCGCAAGTCCCTCGCCGAGCGCTTCGGCGACGCCGCCGTCGGCGCCGGCGCGGCGCTGGGGTTTCTGGGGTACATCACGCTCTTCTACTACGCGGGCACCAAGTGGCTCGGTATCTGGTCCCCGGTGGATCCGGGTGTGACGGAGTACATGGGCGGCTCGCTGCCGTTCTTGGCCCCTATTGGCCTGAGTCTCAGTGCCGCGCTCACGGAAGAGTTCGCGTTTCGGTTCTTTGGTGTCTCGGTCGCCAAGCGTTTCCTCAAGTCCACGGCTCTCGCGGTGATCCTCCCGGCGATCGTCTGGGCGTTCCTGCACTCCACGTATCCGGTGTACCCCATGCATATCCGTGGCGTGGAGCTCACGGTCGGCGGCGCGCTCTTTGGGCTGCTCTACCTCCGCCGCGGCATCCTCGCGGCCATCGTCGCGCACTACCTCATTGATGCCATCCTGTTCTCCATGCCCCTCATCCAGAGCGGCAACCTCGGGCTCCGTCTGCAAGGCATCCTGCCCATCGTCTTTGCCGTGCTTATCCCGGTGCTGGCCTGGGCGATCGACCGGCGGAAAGGGCGCTGAGAGCATTGACGGGAAGCCAATCTCTGCTGTAGAGTGCTTTTTCAGTTTTCCCGCATGAATCATGCAGCTCCTCGCGGATCCCGAGCAGGCCATCGAGACCTACCAAGAGGATCTCCGTGTGGAGGGATTTCCGGAGGCGCGCATCCAGGACCTACAGCGCGGCACGTGCGACAACGTCTTCCGGAACATGACCCGGGAAATCCCTGGCGATCTGCAGCAGCTTTTGGACCGTCTGCCCGCCCTGGCCCTGCGCTACAAACAGCAAGATCTGTCCGGCGAGGATGTCCAGCGGATCCGTCAGGTTTTGGAGAAGCAGTTCCTCACCGATCCCTGGAGATTGAGCGCGGGAAGCGTCTCCAAGCTCCTGTTGCGTGCACGTTCGCTGCTGCTCCTGTGGATGGACAAGCAGGAATTGCGTGATGCGCTGGTTCGACAGATGCGTGAGTACATCAGACGCGGCACCCTGGGTCCTCTGGGGGACTTCAGCCAATTCGCGGCGCTGCACTTCCACGATCTGCGGACGCTCTATTCGGGGGATGATGAGCTCTCGTGGTGCCTTGAGACCGCTATAACCGCCCATCGCCGGTGGCCCGCGGTGTATGCCACGACGCCTGATGGCGCGGTGCCGCATCCGGCTTCGCCGAATCGGGTGCCCAGGGCCGAAGACGACGTTGTGGAGCGTTCGGGCATCCGCACGGTCATGACCGCACAGAAGCCTCGCTTCACGACATGCTCCGACTCGGAGTACGCCCATATGGTGACCTCCTTGTCCGATGAGCGGGGGCAGAACACCTATGTCTTCGTGCAGGATGTCCTCGTCGGGAGCCTCAAGCACGGGAGTAGCAACTACGCCTCCCAGGAGACGTTCCTCGGCATGCGCACCGTCCGCCGTCCGGCAGACGGACAGCACGGAGGCCGGTTCGATGGCACGTATCCCGTCGTCGAAGGAGCGCTGTACCAGGTGGGGACGCACGAGGACTTGCACGCAATTCGAGCGTCGGGAGACATCGCCCACCTCGATCGACTGTCGCTGATGCCCGTACGCGCCATGAACGGATTCAACCTCGTTCCCGAGGCTGCCTACCTCGATCGCATCCGCATCGTCCGTACGCGGGTGGAGCGCCGCTCCTGACCTCCTCCTGTACCATCCCCTCATGCCCATCCACGCCGACCGCATTCTGCACGAGGACCAGTGGCTCCTCGTCGTCCACAAGCTCGCCGGCGAGCTGACCGTGGCCGGCAAGGGCGCCATGAAGAAGCTACCGCTGTTCGACTTCCTCCGGAAGGACTATCCCGGCATCCACCCGCTCAACCGCCTGGATTTCGAGACGTCGGGGATCGTCGTCTTCGTCCGTAGCAAGCCGCTCCTGGCCACCATGGTGGAGGGGGGACTGCGCGGGTGGACCAAGACGTACCAGGCCCTCACGGCCGGTGTGATGAAACGCGACTCCGGTGACATCCGCCTGGCCCTCCCCAGCCGTACCAAGGGCGAGGATATCGAAGCGCACACCGCCTACCGTGTGAAGGAACGCTTCCGCTTCGCCACGCACGTGGAAGTGGACATCAGTTCCGGCAAGCGCCACCAGATCCGCCGCCACCTCGCCCTGATTGGGCACCCGCTCCTGCTGGATCGCGAGTACGGCGACAAGAAGCTGAATAACGGCTTCTCCCAGAAGTTCGGCTACCACAACTTCTTCCTGCACGCCTCGCGCGTGACGTTCCCACACCCGGTGACGGGCGAGCCCATGACGATCGAGGATCCGCTGCCGCTCGCGTTCACCTCCATCCTCAAGCGGCTGCGCAAGGAGGACCGCTAATTTGCATGGATGCCCCTGTACATCAGCGGGGCCCCGACTACCCGGCCGACCGGCTGCCTACGGGGCTGCTCGGTGGGCTCCAAGAAGCGTGGCGCCATGTGCGGGCTGAACGGGTGGAGCTCTTCAGCGTGATGAGCGAAGAGGCACTCCGCCTCGCCAATGCGGGCGATCCCAGTGTCATCGACCAGCGGCCGTGGAACCGCGTCACCACCATGACACTGCGCCCCGGCGATCTCCCGTACACCGTGGCGTGGGCTGGGCTCACAGGCTGCACGGCGGAGCTCCTGGTGGCGGACGACGACGATGGGCGTCTACTGCTCGCCACACACTTCCTGCGCGGGCCCGACAGCGCCGCACGGGTCCGATCCGCTTTGCATCAACACCTGGAGAATACGCGTGGGAACATCCGCGCCTGCCTTCTGCGGATGGTGATGAGGGGCAATCGCGCGTTCCCGCAGCCCGAGCCCCTCACGTCCGCCCACGTGCGCGTCCTCCACTACCGTCACATACACTCCGCACGCAGCGGAACAACCCTTGACCCCACCCGACTCACCGCCTTGGTACCCGCGGAAGGGCCGATCGAAGCGCTGGGTCAGGATATGCGCGAGCGGGTCCATCTGGAGCCCGTGCCCGTGGGCTGATATCGTCGATCCGTGCGAGTCCCTTCCGGAATCCGGCCCTCGGGGGCATGGTTCGACACCCAGTATCCTTACCTCAACTTGTATGAGAGTCCTCTCAGGCATCCAACCGTCGGGCCAGCTCCATCTGGGGAATTACTTCGGTTCCATCCAGCCGAACCTCGGGTACATGGGCAAGGCGGAGTCCAGTTACTACTTTATCGCCGACCTCCACGCGCTGACCACCGTGCAGGACCCGGTTAAGTTTGCGCAGTACCGACAAGACGTCATCTTGGACTACCTCGCCTGCGGGTTCGATCCCGACAAGGCCATTTTGTACTACCAGTCCGACGTCCCCGAACACACGGAACTGATGTGGATCCTGGCCACCGTCTCGCCCATGGGTCTTTTGGAGCGCGCGGTGAGCTACAAGGAGAAGGTGGAGAAAGGGATCTCGGCTTCGGTGGGCCTCTTCACGTACCCGGTGCTGATGGCGGCGGATATTCTGCTCTACGACGCCAACCTCGTCCCCGTAGGCAAAGACCAGAAGCAGCACCTGGAGATGACCCGCGACATCGCCGTGAAGTTCAATGCCGTGTACGGCGAGACCCTCATCCTCCCCGAGCCCCTCATCCGGGAGGACACCGCCGTGGTCCCGGGTACCGACGGTCAGAAGATGAGTAAGAGCTATGGCAACACCATCCCGCTCTTCGCCCCGGAAAAGGACATCAAGAAGGCCGTGATGGGCATCACGACGGATTCCAAGGGCATGACCGACCCCAAGGATCCCGACACGTGCCCCATCTTCCAGATCCACAAGCTTTTCCTCACGGAGGTCGACGCCACCGCGCTGGCTGCGGAGTACAAAGACGGTCTGCCCTACGGCGAAGCCAAGAAGCGTCTCCTCCAGACCTACCTCGACGCATTCGCGCCGATGCGCGCCAAACGCGAGTTGCTGGCCGCCAAGCCCGATGCCGTGCGAGAGATCATGGCCGAGGGAGCCAAGAAGGCGTCAACGGTGGCCCGGGCCACCATGGAGCGCGTTCGTACGGCCATCGGTATCCGGTGATGCGCACCCCGCCCCTTGTCCTCGCGTCGGCCAGTCCCCAGCGCAAGGAGCTCCTTGCGGGCCTCGGCCTGCCCTTTGAAGTGGTAGTGAGCGCCGTTGACGAGGCTGCTTGTCTCGAGCAAGACCCCGTCGCACGCAGTGTGATCCTGGCCCGCCTCAAGGCCGAGGACGTTTCGCATGAACGCCCCGATGCCTGGATCATCGGCTGCGATACGCTCGTGGTGGCGGAGGACGGCACGCTTTTGGAGAAGCCCGCAGACGCCGAGGAAGCGCGGCGCATGATTCGGCTGCAGTCGGGTAAGACCTCGTGGGTGCATTCTGGCATGAGTCTTCGCTCGCCCGATGGCGACGAGTGGCACGCCGTCTCCAGCTCCTCGGTGCGTTTCCGCGCCATGTCGGATGCGGACACGGAGTGGTGGGTGCGCGGGGGACTCTGGCAGGGGAGGTCGGGAGCGTTCCAGATCGACGGCCTTGGGCAGCTCATGATCGAGCGCATCGAGGGGGATTGGACGAGCATCGTGGGCCTGCCGGTCTTTCTGCTGGGAGGGCTCTTGCGGACGGCGAGGGCGCCCTTCTTTGAGTGATGGGCTGTTGGTCGGTCGGCTGAGTTAGAGCGTGGATTCGTGGGGTTTGTGATCGGTCTTTCCCACGCGCTCGCCGATGTCGTCGCCGAGATCGTTGATGTCGCGGGGATTGGCGGAATTCTTGTTGTCGTCGCCCTTGGTATCGCTGCCGCCGTTGGGGCCGTTGCCGGGAGGGGGAGTCATGGGGGTCTGGGGGAACAGGTACGGAAGTGATAAATGAGACGACTACAACGAACAGATGCGGTAATTTCGCAGCGTGCGGCGGATTTCCAGCTGGTCCGGGACGAACCGCTCCACTTCCATCCAGAACCGGCGGGAGTGGTTGCGCACGACGCGATGGGCCAGCTCGTGGATGATCACGTAGCGCAGCAAGGACTCCGGTACCAGGAGCAGGACGGCGTTGAGCATCACGTCGCCGTGCGGGGAGCAGCTACCCCAGAGGGACGACGCATAGCGTAGACGCACGCCCCGGATGCCCATGCCGAAGGTTTCGGCCTCCAGCCGCTCCACGTATGCCTTCAGGCGGGGCAACTCGCCCTTTGCCAGCACCGTCCACAAGAAGCGGTGCAGCTGTGCGCGGCGCACGCGCGGACCCACGGTGATGCGCCAGCCCAGCGCAGTGGGGTAGGCCTTGGTGCGGGTGCCGGGGAGCAACTGGAAGGTGCGTACTGTGCCATCGGGCAGGCGCACGTCGGTGCTCGTCTCGCCGCGCAGCAGCGGGCGGAACGGGTCGATGACCAGGCGCTCGCGCTCCTTGCGCACAATGCCTGCCATGCGTCGGAGCAGCGACTCCACGTGCTCGTGCTCTTGGGCGTCCGAGAGGTCGCGCGCCAGACGGATGATCACCGTGCCGTCACGGTACACCGCCCGCGAGTGCTTGTTGCGGGTGCGTTCGATGCGGTGATCGATGTCGTCGTGCATCGGGTCAGCGGAGGGAGTCGGAACTGGGAAGTGCGGAGCCCGATCCGGAGGGAGTGCTAGAGGTGAGCGCGCGCAAGAGCGTGGCACAGCGCAGCAGCTCCTCGGTGCCCGCCTGGGCGCGGGTGGCGCGGTCGGGTGCAGCGGCGGCCGTCTGGGCGGCCAGTGTCCGGAGTGCAGTCTCTTGGGTGCTTAGGCAATGCCGCGCCTCGGCCCAGCCATCGCGGGCCTCGCCTTTCTCCGTGAGCTCGGCGTTCCGCGCAGCGTCCACGCGCAGGATGAGTGCTCCGGCTAGTGCGCCCGCGCGGTCCGCGCGCAGTGAAACCAGCGCATCGGCTAGGGGCACGCGGTAGCGCTGCAGGAGGTTCTTGCGGGCCTCCATAAGGTCCTCGGAAGAGCGGTATACGCCGCTGTCGATGGCGAACATCACGGTGTCTAGCGCGTCGGCAAGGATGTCGACCCGCGAGAGCGCCGCGGAGCGGATGGTGTCGCTGGGTCCCGGCAGGGCTTGCACGCGCTCATGCGTCTTGCTCAGCTGCTCGCGTTCGAGGGCGATGTCTGCGCGTGTGCAGCGCAGAAGCACGGGGAGGCGCGTGTCGCGGTTGCTGCGGCGCAGGTCCTCGCGGCAGTCACGACGCAGCTCCGCGCGCTTGCGGACAAACGCGGCGGTGCGCTGGCGGAACTGCGCGTCGGCTTTCCGGTCCTGCACCAGATCCAACCGGAGCGTCGCGGCGCGGTCTTCACGCTGGGACTGGACAGTCTCGCTCTCGCGATCGCCTTCCCATTCTATCGCTGCAGACGCGCCCGATCCGGAAAGCATGTCGCCCGAGGCCGCGGAGGCGGCGGCGGGGAGCAGGAGAAGGGCGGAGGCGAGGAGGGTGTGTCGGAGCATGGGCCCCAGTATACCCAAACGCGAAGGGGGCAAAGGGGATAAAGGGCATAGAAGGGACAAAAGTGCAGCAGCAAAGACATCCTGCTCAGCGGCAATCCTTACATCCTTTCCCCATTGTGCCCTCTGTCCCTTCTGTGCCCCTCAGCTCCCGCTGACGATCCGGTACATCTCTTTGCCGATCACCTCGCGCTCCTTGTCCAGGTAGCGGAGGACGGTGTCCACGTACGTGGAATGGCTCCAGGTGAGGGGAGCTACCGAGAGCGGTGCGCCCGTGTAGGGATGCAACTGCTCGGGGAGGAGGCCGGATGGGGAGGCGTGGCGCACGGCCCACTCGATGGTCTTGCGCGCGGCTTCCAGATCCGCCGGAGTCTTGGCCAGGGCGATTCGCCACTGGGCGTCCCAGAGGGTGGTGATGATCCAGGGATTGCCCGGCACTTCGGCCGTGGGGGGCGTGACGCTCTGGTAGTAGTCCACGGGATAGCGGCACATGCCGCCCACCGGCGTGTGCACTGCGAGCTTCTCGGCCAGCTGGTTCATGGTGGAGACCACGCGCGGATCGTCCGGGGGCAGCACGTCCAGCATCCATACGGCTGCCATGCTGGCGTCAGGGGTGGCGTCGCGCTCCGTGGTCACGCCGTCCTTGCGCTTGATCTTCTTGAGGAAGCGTTGTTCCTTCTCGTCGAAGAGGTGGAACAGGAGCGCCTGGCGCATCTCGTCGGCGGCGGTTTGGTACTGCTGCGAATGGCGGTGGTGTCCCAGGATGTGCGCCACCTGTGCGGCGGCGTGGAGGCCAGCGATGACAGTGGCGGTGGTGTAGGTAAAGACGCCCCGGTGCTCCTCCCACGGGTCGTAGCTGGGCAGCGGAAGGCCCGTGCCCTCCTCACGGAAGTCCACCATAAACTGCGCAGCCTTCTTGATGAAGCCCTCGAAGAGCTCCTGCAAAAACTCGAAGTCCTGCTGGCTCTGGAAGTGCTTCCACATGGCGTGCACCACGAGAGCTGTCTCATCCTCCTGGATGGGCAATTGCGGCTCGCCGTCGCGCAGCCACGCGTGCCAGGACGATCCCGGGGAGCCGTCGGGGTTGTACTTGTGGAGAAGGTAGCCGTCGGGCATTTGCAGCTTCACGCAGAAGCGGAAGAAGTTCCGAGTCACCTCGCCGTAGCCGGCGCGGTCCAGGGCCAGACTCACGAAGGAGCCGTCGCGCGGCCACACATACGTGTAGGTGTCGCGGTTGAAAGCCATGATGTCGCTATCCGCAGCCGCAACGATGCCGCCGCGGGCGTCCACGTGCGTGCGGATGGTGAGGAGGCTGCGGTGGTAGAGGTCCACGGATTCCTTGCTGAGCGTGCCGAAGCCACGGGGCACTTTGAGCGCCCAGCTCTTCCAGTAGTTCTTGCAGTTGCGGTGCAATCTCTCGGGGGTCTCCTGAAGGATCTTTTGCTGCAGTGTGAGCACTTCTTCTAGGCTTTTCCCTAGGCAGAGCCAGAGGATGGTCTCAGTCTCCTTCCCCGCCGGAACATCACAGTGGATGGCCACCGTGGAGTCTACAGAGCCCTGCTCGATGGGGTGGCGGGAGAGCTCGCCGTCCTCGGCATCGCGCCACGTGCCTTCTAGCCCGCGGTAGTCGGATTTGCCCGTGGTGTATGAGGAGATCCCGCAGGTCTTGAGCCCTTCCATGCTGCGGAGGATGGACGCGTAGCGCCCGCCGCGGATGCCCGTGTGACACTCCGTAGCGCGGTCGGTTTGACCGCCGATGAGAAAGTACCGCTTCTCGCGGTAGTGGATCAGACTATTGGTGTAGGGCTCGTAGAACGCCGTGTCCTTCTGCTTGTCACCGTAGATATGGAAGTCGTGGTTGAAGAAGAGCCGCACCTTCTTGTCCGTGCCGTCGGTGGACCGGATGGTGAAGTGGCGCAGGAGGATGTTGTGCACGGGATGGACGTAATCCAGCGCCGTGATGGTGAGACCCAAGCGGTCGTTCTCCAGGATGGAGTTGCCGGTGAGCGTATCGGCCTCGTACCGCGGTGTGATGCGCCACGTACCGTCGTTCCACCACGAGAAGCCTTTGCCCTCCACCAGCACGCCCACGCGGTGCATGTGGCCGTAGGTGGTCTGATCCTCCATGCCCACGTAGGGGAAGTAGAGGTCGCGCATCTGCAGGTGCTCATCGAAGGTGGCGAGAGCCTGGCCGTTGCCGAAGACGAGAGAGCGAGGCATAGCCGCTAGGCGGAAAAGGCAAATAGCAAGCACCAAGGATCAAACAGAGTCGCTGCGGGAGCGAGCGTCGAATGCCTGGGGCAAGTGGAACACTCAGTCATGGTTTGTAATTTGGTACTTGGTACTTGGTGCCTCTCCCCCCAAGCGGCTCCTCAGATCGTGCAAGGCGTGGCTGAACCGGCGATAGGCTTCATAGGGCGAGTCGTAGGGGCTGAAGTACTTGTGCACGTCCCCGTCGTTCCAGAACTTGGTGCACATGTAGTAGAAGTGGTCGGAGGTCTGGAGCTTGCGCCACGTCTCCAAGAGATCCGGATCCTTTGCGCCCTTCACGGCGCTTTCCAACGAATAGACGGCGTCGAGCGAGGCGTTCTGGATGCCGTTGCCGAGCCACGCCGAGAGGTCGCGCTCGGAGTCCGCCCAGGAGACGAAGTGATGTGCGTCGTAGCGATCGGCGTCGCGGCCTGCCCAGCGGCGCAGTACTTCGGAGGGTGTGACGGCCTGAATGCCGCGCTGTGCCCACACACGTGGCAGCGCTTTGAGGAACTCGAAGATTCCGGTCGCGGCCCACTGGTGCTCGCCGAAGGTCTCGTAGTCCATGAAGAGGTTCACGCAGTAGCCGCCGGATCCGAGCAGCCAGTCGGTAAAGGTCTCCGCGTTCAGTGGGAAGCCGATCCACGACTTGTCCGAGAAGCGGAACGCCACGTCGTCGGAGAGGCGGTAGTTCTTGAGGAGTACGTGGATGTCCTTCGCCCGGGCGGGGAGGGGGCGGTTGGCTGCCACGGCGCGTTCGAGGTTGCGCGGCAACGGGAAGGCCGGGGGCACGAAGGGCGCGTTGGGACTGCGGTCACCGAGGAGGCGGTCCGCGCCCTCGGCGAGGATGCCGGAAAACCCCATCAGACGGGCGACGTGCGCGAGTTCGTTGCGGTAGATCAGCTCCGTGTTCCGAAACACCCTGGGCGTCTGGCCGAAGAGCTCCTCGATCTTGCGGACGTGCTTGGTCACCTGCTGGCAGAACTCCGGCATGGACTTCAGGCTGGAGAGCGAGTGGTAGTACGTCTCCGCCAAGAACTCCACCCTTCCCGTGGCCGCGAGTGCGCGGAACGAGTCCAGCACGTCCGGGCCGTACTCTTCGCATTGGTCCAGGAAGACGCCGGAGAGCGAGTACGCGACGGAGAAGTTGGGGTGCTGCGTGACCATCTCCAAGATGGCGAGGTTGGCGGGGAGGTAACACTTCTCGGCGACCTTCCGGAAGATGGCGCGGTTGCCAGCGTGATCGAAGTAGTCCGCCTCGCCCTTGCCGATGTCGGTGATCCGGAGGTCCTTGAGGCGGTACGGCTGGTGCACCTGGAAGTAGAAGCACACGACGGGCAGTGACGAGTGGTCGAGTGGTGAGTGGGTAGTGGTGTCGCTCTTCGTCGAACGAACTGAGGACTTCACACGCGTGACTCGCCCACTTCTTACTCGCCCACTCGTCACGTTCCGAGTCTTCTTGGATGAACGCACATGTTTGGTCATAGAGGGGATTAGGACCGAGTAAGGTCGCGGTAGAGGGAGCGGATGAGGCCGGCTTGGTTCTTCCAAGTGAGGCGCGAGAGCACGCGCGGCGCCTCGGCTTTGAGCTGCATGGCGAGGGGCGCGTCGCGGAGGATTGTGAGGATGCAGTCGGACATCAGGTCCGCGTCCCAGTAGTCCACCTTGAACGCGTGGTCGAGCACCTCAGCTACGCCCGACTGGCGGCTGACGATGACGGGTGTACCGTGTGCCACGGCCTCCAGGGCCACGAGGCCGAAGGGTTCGGAGAGGGATGGCATCACGAAGCAATCGGCCTCCAGGTGGAGCGCCTGCACCTCCTTGCGTCCGAGGCGCCCGGTGAAGACCACACAATCCTGCAGGCCCATCGAGCAGGTCTTGTCGATGAGCGAAGGGAGCAACGGGCCGTCACCGGCCATCACAAACTGTGCGTCGGGGCGGAGCTTGTGGACGCGCTCTGCAATCTCTAGGAACTGCCACGGGTTCTTCTGCACCGTGAGGCGGCCCAGAAACAGGATCAGCGGGCGCTTCTTGCCACCGCGCTGCGAGAGCAGTGTGGGTGCCACGTATGCGGCCGGCTGATCGTGGCCGTTGTGGACCACGTCGATGCTGCCGGCAGGGATGCCGTAGTGTGTGACGAGGAGGTCTTTGGTGTAGCGGCTTACAGCCACCACGCGGTCGCAGCGTAAGAGGTTCTCGCGCTCGGTGCGGGCGATCCAGGGATTGGGGCGGAAGTCCGTGCGGTCCAGCTCCGTGGCGTGCACGTGCGCGACCACCGGCTTGTCGTGGTAGTGGCCGGCGCGGATGCCCGCCTCGTACGTCATCCAGTCGTGGCAGTGCACGACGTCGGGCGTCACGTCCTTGGTCATCTCCACCGCGAGCGCGGTGTAGCGCTCCACGGCGATGCCGAGATCGGGACCGTAGAGCTCATCGAGCATCTTGTTCTCCGTCTTCCACGATTCGCGGCGCTCGGTAAAGGCCTGCACCCCGTCGTACGGATCGAGGAGCGAGGGGATCAAAATGCTTCGGACGTGGTCGTTGGTGGGGTAGCGGATATCCAGCTCCTCCTCGGTCCCCGTGACCGCGGACGGCAGCACCAAGGTGACCCGTACGCCGTGCTTACGCAGACCGCGAACCAGCCCCTCGCACGCGATGCCGAGGCCGCCCGAGTGCTTGGGCGGAAACTCCCAGCCGAACATGAGCGTGTGGAGGGACATGGGGTTGGTATTTGTGCGATGCCCGCGCTTGGGCGCGAGCAATCTCTTGATTCTAGCAGAGATAAGCCAAAAAGTCCATGCCAAGGGGTCCCACAGGACCAGAGTCCTGCAGGGAGTCAATATCGCGATTCAGGGCTTCAGGAAGCCTTTGCCGTAGGCACCTGCTGCCGGAGCAGTTCCGCCACCGCGCTGGCGTCGTCATTGACGAGTACGCGATCGAAGAGCTCGGCGTGCGCGGCCAGTGCGTGCAGGTCCGTGGCGGCGCGGCGAATCTGCTCTTCGATCCATTGCTCGGTGGAGCGTCCGCGCGTCCGCAGTTGGCGCAGCAGGTAGCTGAGCATCGCGCGCTTGCTGCGCCCGGGCGGGAGGAGGCCGAAGCTGAGGATGGCGCGGCGGCCGTAGTGCTTGGAGAGGCCTCGCAGGAGCGGCACGCCGCCGGTGACGACGGGTAGCTTTCCCGCGGCGCGGATGGCGTCGATGTCCGAGGCGCGATAGCCGTACCACGCCTTGGCGCCGTCGATCTCCTCGTGCGCCATGGCCACGATGTCACCGGACTGCACCGCCTCCTCAAAGACGCGCGTGCTCACGTGCTTGAGCTCGCCGTGCTCGCCCTCCGCGCGCTTGGCGGTGGTCACGAGCGGGACGCGCGATGCGTAGCCCGAGAGGGTCTTAAGGAGCACCGCGGCAACCGCCGTTTTGCCCACTCCGGAGGGCCCGGTGAGCGCCACGAGGTAGCCGGGGAACGCGCGTTCGAGCTCCGTTGTGACGGGCACGGCTTCCTCGTACGCGACGTCGTAGAGACGCAGTTTCTCCGGCGTCACTGCCGTGAGGCGCATGCGCGGCGCTACCCGCATGCCGATGCGCGGCTCCGCCGAAAGCAGCGGGGCCAGCACCTGCGTGGCGTCGTCCAACGCGATGAGCCCGATGGTCCGCGCGCTGACGCCGAAGCCCGCGGGTGGGTGGCGCACGACGGTGTACGACACCACGGTTCCCGGCTGCATCTTGCGTGAGCGTTCGGAGGCGGAGCGGGCGGAGATGGGGGACGAGGGGAGCATGGGGGAGGGGGACTTACGAAACGCGTTCCAAGAGGTGCACGCCGCAGGTCGCGCACGCGCCGCCGAAGTTGTGGGCCATGCCGTAGCGGAGGCCGGTTTGTCTCAGCTGCTTGCTGAGATCGACCACCTGCTTGATGCCCGTGGCGGCCACCGGATGCCCGCACGCCTTGAGCCCGCCGCTGCGGTTGATCCAGAGCCGGGGGGACGCGACGCCGGCGTGGAGCTCGCGGTACAGATCGATGCCGCAGCCGGGATCGGCGAAGCCGATATCTTCCAGGTTGATGAGTGCGGCGATAGAGAAGCAGTCGTGCGTCTCCAGGAGCTTGACGTCCGCGGGGCCGATGCCGGCTTCCGCGAAGGCGCGCTCGGCGGCGTCCTTGGTGGCGGAGAACGAGGTGAGCGTGGGGCGCTCGGTGAGCGACAGCGCGTCCGTGGCCACCTGCGACGCGGCGAGGCGGATGTCCGATCTCTTCGCGGTGGAGAGGATCACGGCGGCGGCGCCGTCGGAGATGGGGGAGCAGTCCAGGAGGCGCAGCGGGTCGGAGACGAGCGCGCTCTTGGATACCGCCTCCGGCGACACCGCGGCGCGGAACTGCGCGAAGGGGTTCTGCACGGCGAGCGCGTGGTGCACTGCGCTCACGATACTCAGGTCATCACGCGTTAATCCATGGTCGTGCATGTAGCGCTGCGCGATGAGGCCAAAGATCCCCGGGAATGTGAGGCCGCTCGGGCGGTCCTCCTCCGCGTCCGCGGCGCCCATGAGCGCGGCGGCGACGTCCTCGGTGGAGGCATCGGTCATCTTCTCGACGCCGAGCACCAAGACGTTCTCCGCGCGGCCACTCTCCAGCATCGCGCACGCGGTATGCAGGGCGAACGCGCCCGATCCGCAGGCCGATTCCACGCGGATGGCGGGCGGATGGTGGGGGAGGAGTGACGACGCGAGTGAGCCCAGGTGAGCCTGGCCGTTCGTGACCTCGCCGAGCATGTTGGCGACGACGATGAGGTCGATGTCCAAGACCGAGCAATCCGCGGACGCGATCGCGGCGCCCATGGCCTCGTCCATCAGCTCTTTGAGGCCCTGCTCCCAGCGCTCGCCAAACCGCGTTTGTCCCGCGCCGATGAGATAGACGTCCTGCTGCATGGGTTACGCGGCGATGGCGTGTGAATGCTCGAGGTACTGCCCGTAGGTGAGGTACTCCACGCCCCGCTCGTCCGGGGGGAGGGCGATGCCGTCTTTGAGCATGGTGAGGAGGAACGCGTCTGCGCCCGAGCCCGACCCGTAGGAGACGAGCAAGATGCGCTGGTCTTTCCTCGCCTTCTCCAGCACGTGCGAGAGCCCCAGCGGCGAGCATGCACTGTAGGTGTTGCCGATCTTGGGGACCACAAAGCCGTACTTCATCTGCTCCGGCGTGATGCCGAGCTTCTTGCCCATCTGCGTGGGGAACTTGGCGTTGGGCATGTGGAGGACGACGTGGTCGATGTCCGAAAGCTCCGTCTTCTGCGTCTCCAGGATGCCGCGCAGCGCCTCGGAGACGTGCCGGAAGTAGCCGGGCTCACCCGAGAAGCGGCCGGCGTGGCGGGGGAACTTCTCGTCGGCGGCGCGCCAGAAGTCCGGCGTGTCGGTGGAGAACGAGAGGGTGGAATCGATGCGGCAGAGTGCGTGCGTGTCGTCCGAGGGCCCGATGACGAACGCCGCGGCGCCCGCGGCTGCGGTGTACTCCAGTGCGTCTCCCGGGCGGCCCTGGGCGGTATCTGCGCCGACGGCCAACCCGTATTGCACCTGCCCCGCGCGCACGAAGCTATCCACGATCTGCATCCCGGCGGTGCCGGCCTTGCAGGCGAATTCGAGATCGGCGCAGTGGCAGAACGGGTGCACCTCCAGCGCGGCCGCGAGCATGGAGCTCGTGGGCTTCACGGCGTAGGGGTGGCTCTCGGAGCCGACGAACACCGCGGAGATCTGCGAGGGGAGGATCCCGGCCGTCTCCACCGCGACGCGCGACGCCTCGTAGGCGAGCGTGAAGCTGTCCTCGTCCTTGCCGGGGACGGTCTTCTCCTCGATGCCCAAGGCCCCCACCATCGCCTTGGCGTCCTGACCCCATTGCTCGGCAATGAGCGCGGTGCGCAGGCGAAAGCGTGGCAGGTAGCGCCCGAAGCCGATGATGGCCGATTGCGGCATCCGGCGGAGTGTAGCAGAAGACGGGGCTTCGGATGGCGAAAAGGCGGGGTTTTCCAGGATCCGGCAAGAGTCGAATGACTGGGGAATGCGGGCAGAAAGGCCGCTCCCCTGGAGGAAGCTTTTGTGGGGAAAACGGGAGCGGCCTTTCTAGCCGTGTTCCCACTAGAACAGCTCCAACGGCATCACTTCCCACGACCCCGAGGCGGAAGACCAGGGATACTCCTCCGGAAGGGCACACAATCCTGCCTGGACCGGATTCTTGTGGATGTAGCGGAGAACCGCGGCTGGGCTCCGAGGAAGGATGAGATGGAAACGCGACTGCCACAGCGGGCCGCCTCCGAGGGTGAACGTCACCGCGCGTTTGTAGACGCCGATCGTCTTGGAGACCGATCCGTACCGAGGAATCCGTAGCAGCAGGTGAAGGTGATCGGGCATGACCACGAATCCATACAGAAAGAACGGATAGAAGTCCTGGATGGAATACAGGGTTTCGACGGCGATCCTCGCCGCGGCCGGATCCCTGAAGACCGGATTTCTGTGGTGCACGTTGGTGGTGATGAACATGGTCTTGTCGCTCTGTATGGGGTGCCGTTGCCACATGGTTCCAGCTTTCTTGGAAGGACCGCGGGCAGAAAGCCCGCTCCCAGGGGTGGGAGAAATCAGGGGGTGTTTTTGTCTGAACGCGGCTGCTTATCCAGATCCGAGGCCTCATGGAACCTGATCGATTCCTATTGTGCCCTCACCACAGGAGCGGCCTTTCTGCCCGCGGTCCTCCCAGAAATGCGACTGCAACCAAAGGGCCCCCGCTTGCGCGGGAGCCCCAGGCTCCTTTCGAGCGACGGTCAGTGAAGCATCACGCCACGCGTCCCATGGCGAGGTCCTCGAGGAGCGTCAGCAGCACCTGACGCGCGAGGACC
>CAZYAK010000023.1:0-7174 GCA_964645935.1 uncultured Candidatus Peribacteria bacterium
CAGACACACACAAGCACCCAGCCGCACTGGTCCCGCGGTGCGGACTGGCGAGGGAGGCGACCGCTATAATCGCCACCCGCGGGGCGGGACCCCCGCGGCTGGGTTGGTGGAGGATCGGGCGCGGAAGAGATCACCCTTCATCACCGGACCTTCCGCCCACCCCGAACCAGCCCCAAGCCGTGCGGCGAGGAGCTGATGGTCGGGTTGCGGTGCTTCAGCGAAGCTCGATCGTATAGGTCTCGCGGCTCGCACGCGGGACGGGATGGCGGACCGTCACCATGTAGGTGCCGACGGGATACTTGTAGAGCTGGTTGCACTGTGGACCCTCAAAACCGAAAAGGTCTACATCTGCGAGCGGGGTGATGAGGCAGCCAAGCTCCGTGGCGCTCGTTACCTTTACGGTCTGCTCGGTGCCGGGAACCGTGTTGGTGGACGTGTCCTTGGTCACCGTGAAGGTGAACCAGTCCGCGAGGTCGTTGGGCTCCAACGTCTCCACGCGGATCTTCTTGTCCAGGGACTTGGCCTGCGAGTAGCCGTCGTTGCCGTCGCCGGATCCCGCGCGGGCGTCGATGGCGATGCGCGCGTCCGCGACGGACGTCTCCGCGAGCAGCTGGTAGTCGCCGGCGGCGAGCGCGACGACGAGGCGGCACTCGGCCTCCTCCTGGTGGCCGATGTAGTACTCGGTAGAGAAGCCGCTCGTCTCGATGCGATAGAGGCGACACGTCACGCGGCCGTTCTTGGCGTCGGTAGTGCCGGTGATGGCAACCGTGGAAGCGGCGCCCACGCGGAACACGAACGTCACGGGCTTGCGCTCGGAATACACGCGGCTGTCGGTGAACGGAAACTCCTTCTGCACGATCACGTCCTGCGAAGCGGCGTCCTCCACTCGCTTACGCGACGACACGTTACCGGGGACGGATGAGGTGGGCGTCGGCGCGGATGAAACCGCTGCCGTCGGGGTCGGTGTCATGGATGTGCGGCCCTTGGCGGCGAGCCCGTTCCAGATGTAGGCGGCGGCCTCTCCGCGCTCCAGTGGGAGCGAAGACTGGAGCAACGCGCCGTCCTGGCCAGCGACCGGCAGAATCCCACGCGCCAGTGCGGTGTGCACGAACTCGTACATCCAGTCGGTCTTGGAGACGTCGGCGTACATCGTCACGGAGGCGCTGACGTCCGCCTTCACCCCCAACACCACGATGGCAAGCTTGAGCGCCTCAGCACGTGTGACGGGGCGTCCGGGCTTGAAGAGCCTGAGCGCGCCCTCCTCGTACCCTTTCACGTAGCCGCGGGCGACGGCGTCGCAGACGAACGCCTCAAACCACGCGCCCTTAGGCACATCCGAGAAGCAGCCAGTCTTGGCCGAGGGTGTGATGCCGGCGGCCTTGTAGAGCATTTTGAGGATGGACGCGCGGTCCACGGGATCACGGGGCCGAAACGTGCCATCGGGATTGCCTCCGATCACACCGAGGTCCGAGAGCTTTTCGATGGCGACACGGTGGGCGTAGTCCGCCTTCACGTCTGGGAAGGAGATCGCTGCTGCGGTAAGCGGAACGACGATGGTGGCAACAAGTATGGGAGCAATGAACCGGGAGACACGCATGAATGAAGAGGGGGCGGAAGACGCGCAAATCCTACAAGTGAACAAGATTCTTGCTCAATGCCCCGGGCGACCGATTCGCTTGAGCGCGTTCAGCGAATGTAGCAGGGCGTACGCGGCCTCCTCTCCTTTATTATGCGGGCCCGTCGCTCGCGCGGTGGCGTGCTCGGCACGGTCCACGTGCAAGATCTCGAAGGCGAATGGCATGGTGTGGCGCGTCTGCACCTCCATCATCCCGCGCGCAGCCTCGGCAGCCAGTAGTGCATCGTGGTGTGTGTCGCCCTTGACGATAATCCCGAGTCCGATCATCCCGTCCACGGTCCCGGATTCCGCGAGCGCCATCCCCAGGAGCGGCACCTCCCACGAACCGGCCGCCTCCACTAGGAGGACGTTTTGCTCGGAGATTCCCGCTTCCATCAGCGTCTTTTGAGCGGTCTTCACCATCGAGTCTGTCTCTTCCGTATAGAAGGAGGAGTACACGATCGCCACGCGCGACGCGGGATCGACCTTGGGCATGGACTTGGAGGTGTGGGCGATCTGCATGGGGTGGGAGTGTAGCAAACGAGACCCCCTTGTCATGCTGAGCTTGTCGAAGCATGAGCCCTGGAAGCGCTTCCTCCGGGGCCGCATATCGCCCTTCGATACGCCCAAGCGCGGCTTGGGCTACTCAGGGTGACATGCTGCGCTCTTGTCATACTGAGTAGCCCGAACAGCAGTTCGGGCGTATCGAAGCACGGAGCAGCGGCGCGCTCACGCCTTCCTCCTGTTCAGCACCGCCCGGATCAGGATGTCCGTCTCCACGTTGATGTGGTCCCCGGGCTTGCGCAGGCCGAACGTGGTGCGCGCGAGCGTCTCGGGGATGAGGGCCACGGTGATGGAGTCGCCCTCGATCCTGGCAATGGTCAGCGAAGCGCCATCCAGACAGATGGATCCTTTAGGGATGGCGAAGGGCAGCAGGTCCGCGGGGATCCGGATCGTAATCTCGCCATTGGGCGCAACCGCCGTCACCTCGCCCACCCCTTCCACATGTCCCTGCACCACGTGGCCGTCCAATCGGCCATCCGCGCGCAATGCCTGTTCCAGGTTCACGCGACTCCCCTTCTCCAAGGTCCCGAGTGTGGTGCGCTTCCAGGTCTCGCCTACGACATCGAAGTCCATGGAGGCGGCGTCGAACTTGGTCACCGTGAGGCAGACGCCCGCGATGGCGATGCTGGCGCCGGTTTGGAGGTCCAGAACAGAGGCGGGTCTGGCGAGGCGCAGCCCTGTGGGGGAGCGTTCGAGGACCTCGGCGGTGGCGGCGATGATTCCGGTGAACACAGAGAATGGGGAAATCTTGGGCATTCTACTCCCAAGAGCCTGGACGACACGCTAAAAACCGTGTAAGCTCGAGCCTTCGCCGGCGCAGGGCGCGCGGGCGTTGTTTGGTATATCCCTCGCCCAGCCCCGAAACCCCTTTATGGACAGAATAGTCGTCAAAGGCGCCAAGATGCACAACCTTAAGGGCATCGACGTCTCCATCCCCCGCAACAAGCTCACCGTCATCACGGGGCTGTCGGGCTCCGGCAAATCCACCCTCGCGTTCGACACGATCTTCGCGGAGGGGCAGAGGCGGTACGTGGAGTCGCTCTCCGCGTATGCACGCCAGTTCATCGCGCAGATGGAAAAACCGGAGGTGGACAGCATTGAAGGGCTTTCCCCGGCCATTTCTATTGATCAAAAAACTGCGCCAAGGAACCCCCGTTCCACGGTGGGAACGGTCACCGAAATCTACGACTACATGCGTCTCCTCTGGGCCAAGGTGGGCAAGGTGCACTGCACGGTGTGCGGCCGCATGCTCGGCAAACAGACCGCGAGCCAGATGGTGCACACCATCGCGGGTATGCCCGAGGGACGGAAGATCTCCCTCCTCTCCCCCGTGGTCCAGGGCCGCAAAGGCGAACACATGAAGATCATCGACGCCATCCGCCGCGAGGGCTTCGTGCGCATGCGCGTAGACGGCGCCATCGTCACCGTAGACGAGGACATCAAGCTTGACCCCAAGAAGGCCCACACCATCGAGATCGTCGTAGACCGTATGGTCGTGAGGGAGCTTGAGGTGCCCACCGACGGTAAGGCCAACCCCAACCGCTCGCGCCTGGCCGACTCCGTGGAGTTGGCGCTTCGCAAGGGCGAGGGCAGCATGCTCGTGCTCGACGCCGAGAGCGGCGAGGAGACACGTTTCGCGGAATCGTTCGTGTGTCCCGACCACCCCGAGCAGACCATCCCCGAGATCGAGCCCCGCAGCTTCTCCTTCAACTCCCCACACGGCGCCTGCAACACGTGCCACGGCCTCGGCTCCATCCTGCAAGTGGACGAGAACGCGATCATCCCCAATCCCCGCCTGTCGCTTGGCGAAGGCGCCATCCACCCCTGGGCCACATCCGCCAGCCGCACAGGCTTTATGCAGCAGCTGCTGGAAGCACTCTCCGTGGAGGTGGGCTTCAGTATGGACACGTCCTGGAAGGATCTCTCCGAAGAGCATAAGAAGATCATCCTTCACGGCTACCCCAAGACCCTGCAGGTGACGGTGAGTTCCATGAAGTTCGGCGGCACGTACCAGACGTCGTACGAGGGTGTGATCCCCAACCTCCAGCGCCGCCACAACGAGACGGACTCCAGCTACATCCGCCAACAGATCGAGGAGTACATGCTGGAGCTCCCCTGCGGCGAGTGCAGGGGCCAGCGCCTCAAGAAGGAGATCCTCGGCGTAACGGTAGGCGGCAAGAACATCGTGCAGGGCACGGACCTCTCCATCGACGACGCCGCCGGCTTCTTCGCCAGCCTCATCCCCGCCCAGAAGAACGCGGAGGTGCAGAAGCCGAAAACCCCCCATGAGCTCACCAGCTACGAGTACACCATCGTGAAGAAGGTGCTGCAGGAGATCGTCGCGCGCCTCACCTTCCTGGAAAACGTGGGGCTCAAATACCTCACACTCTCGCGCTCCGCAGCCACCCTCTCCGGCGGTGAGGCACAGCGCATCCGCCTGGCTACGCAGATTGGCTCGGCGCTCCAAGGTGTCCTCTACGTGCTAGACGAGCCGTCTATCGGCCTGCACCAGCGTGACAACGCCAAGCTTATCCGCACGCTGACGCAGCTGCGCGACCTCGGGAATACCGTCATCGTTGTGGAGCACGACGAGGAGACGATCGAGGCGGCGGACTACCTCCTGGAGATCGGCCCCGGTGCCGGCAAGTACGGCGGGCAAGTGGTGGCGCAGGGCACTCCGGCCGAGCTCATTGCCATGCCGCAGTCCGTCACGGGTCAGTACCTCAGCGGCAAGAAGCGCATCCTCGTCCCGGACTCGCGGCGCCCGGGTAACGGCAAGCACGTCATCGTGCACGGCGCCAAGCACCACAACCTCCAGGACGTCACGGTGCAGTTTCCGCTAGGGACCTTCATCGGAGTATCGGGCGTGTCGGGCTCCGGTAAGTCGTCGCTCATCCACGGCATCCTCGGCCCGGAACTACAGCGTGTGCTGAACAAGGCGCACTCCAAACCGCAAGACGTGGAATCCATCGAGGGACTGCAGCACTTGGACAAGGCCATCGTCATCGACCAGTCTCCCATCGGTCGCACACCACGGAGCAACCCCGCCACGTACACCGGAGTCTTCACGGACGTCCGTGATATCTTCGCCACCACGCCGGAGGCGAAGCTGCGCGGGTACAAGCCGGGGCGTTTCTCCTTCAACGTGAAGGGCGGCCGCTGCGAGGAGTGTGAGGGCGACGGTCTCAAGCGCATCGAGATGCACTTCCTCCCCGACGTCTTCGTGACCTGCGAGGCATGCCACGGCCAGCGGTACAACCGCGAGACCATGGAGGTGACGTACAAGGGCAAGAGCATCTCCGAAGTACTGGACCTCACCATCTCCGAAGCGCTCGGCTTCTTCAGCGCCATCCCCGCCATCAAGAATAAGCTCCAGACGCTGGAGGACGTGGGTCTGGGCTACATCCGCCTCGGACAGAGCGCCACCACGCTCTCCGGAGGCGAGGCGCAGCGCGTCAAGCTGGCCACAGAGCTCACCAAGCGCGCGACCGGCAAGACCTTCTACATCTTAGATGAACCCACCACGGGCCTTCACTTCGACGACATCGAGAAGCTCCTGCACGTACTGCAGCGCCTCGTGGACAAGGGCAACACCGTGCTCGTGATCGAACACAACCTCGACGTGCTCAAGTCCGTGGATCACATTGTGGATATGGGTCCCGACGGCGGCTCCGGCGGCGGGCACGTAATGGCCGAGGGCACGCCCGAGCAGGTGGCGAAGGCGGAAAAGAGCTACACCGGCCAGTACCTCAAAAAGATGTTGGCGAAGAACCGCGAACAGGATCAGGCCGCCAAGGCCCCGGCAAAGAAAGGAAAGAACAATTGATCATGGGAAAACCCTCGTGGAGTACGCGGGTTTTCCACATACCCATGCACAAGCATCTCCTGGCATTCCGGGAAGTCCGGTCAGTTCTTGTACATCGCGCATGTAGCAGCGCCGCAACCCGCTGCCACGGACCGGGCGCATGATGCGTGACCAGCGATGCCGACGCTTCCCCCGACGGGCTGAAGCCCTCTACACTGACGGCCGTGTTCCTCCTCGACCCCGACATCTTTCCCTGGGATCTGGCGATCCTGTTGCTGATGTCGCTGGGACTGGCTGTGGCGTTCGTGTGTTGGTCATGGCGGCGGCGTTCCCCACGCCGTTCCTTCTGGCTACGCGGATTGGTGGGAATACTCGGGACACTGGGGCTCCTCGGTTCCGCGCTCACGGCGTACGGATCGTTCATCGAGCCACGACTCATCGTGACGAGCCACTTTACTGTGCCGCTGTCGCTGCAAAAACCCCTGCGTATCGCGGTGGCGAGCGACTTTCACGTGGGCCCCTACACCGGCGAGGCCGACGTGCGGCGCGTCGTCGAACGCATCAACGAGACGCTCCCCGATCTCATTCTCCTTCCGGGCGACTTCATAGCCACACCGCGCTCAGACCTCTCCGCGCTCGCCCCGCTCAAGCGGCTGCGGTCCTCACTCGGAACCTTCGCCATCCTCGGCAACCACGATATGGCGCGCTACCAAACCATCTTCGGCCGCGCGTACGTACGCTCCGCGGAGATCGAGGCGCTCAAGGCGGCACTCAAGGATCTGGGCATCACGGTGCTCCAGAACCAGCGCCGCACGATCACGCTGCCAGAGGGAACGCTCGTGGTCGCTGGCATCGACGATCTCTGGTCCGGCACCTCGGACATTGCCCGTGCCCTCGAGGGCGTGCCCGCGGACGCGGCCACCATCCTGCTCGTGCACAATCCCGACATCATCCTGGATCCCCGCTCACAAGTCGCGGACGTCATCGTGGCCGGGCACACGCACGGCGGACAGCTCAGGCTGCCATTCATCGGCTCTCTGGCACCTATCCCCAACAAGCTCGGCGGCGCTTACGACCAGGGTATCTTCCCGCTCCCGGGAGGAAGAGCGCTCGCCATCACCCGCGGCGTGGGCACTACGCTCGCGCGGGCGCGACTCTTTGCGTGGCCAGAGGTGATGGTGCTGGAGACG
>CAZYAK010000023.1:7274-19499 GCA_964645935.1 uncultured Candidatus Peribacteria bacterium
TTCCCCGGCTTCCACTTGATGGAGCAGCCGATCGCGTTGGCCTCGCGCACGGACGGCACAGAGCCGTCGAGGAGCGCGGAGACCGCGTCGCGCAGTTCGTGCTTCTTCGCGGCGGACGCGTCCTTCCAATTGTCATCAATGCGCCCCTTGTACTCTAGCTTCCGCGCCGAGCCGAACACGAAGCAGTGCGGCGTACAGAGAGCGCCGAACGCCTTGGCCGTCTCCTGCGTATCGTCCCACGCATACGGGAACGGGAAGGCCTTCTCGCGCGCGCGGTCGGCCATCTTCTCGAAGCCATCGTCGGGGTAGCCCGTCGCGTCGTTGCTGCTGATGAGAATGAGCTGCGCACCACGGGAGCCGAACTCCTTGGCGAGTGCGATGAGCCGGTCCTCGTAGGCCTGGGCGTACGGGCAGTGGTTACAAGTGAAGACCACCACCAGCACGGGATCCCCGCGGTTGCTGGAAACCGTACCACCCCCGGCAACCGGGAGTTCAAAATGGGGCATGGCCTGGCCGATGCCGAGGACGCGGGAGTTGGAGTCGATGAAGACCATGGGTGGCGAGGCGGGAGTTTTGAGGAAAGGAGTTTTCAGTCTGTGCATCCTAGTTACCCTAAAAACTGAAAACTCCCTACTCAAAACTCTGTCAAAGGATGGGGAACGAACCTATCCTCCGGGACGGATGCAGCGTCATTTCACCGCCACCGCCTTCGTCATGGATTCGCGTAAGCGGGTACTGCTGTTGTGGCACAAGCGCCTCCAGCGCTGGATGCCGCCCGGTGGTCACGTGGACCCCGACGAGACGCCGGAAGACACGGCGCGGCGCGAGTGCAAGGAAGAGACGGGATTGGATGTGGAGATCGTCGGCGACCCGTCGCCGGACCTCTTCGCGGGCAACCCCGCCGAGGGTCGGATGTTGGTGAAACCGCTGGCAATGCTCCTGGAGGAGATCCCGGAAAGCCCCGAGCGCGGCGAGCCCGCGCACCAGCACATGGACTTCCTCTTCCTTGCGCGTCCGCTGGATGAGACGCGCGCCGTGATGGTTGCGGAGGCCGAGAGCGGTGCGTTCCGGTGGTTCACTCGCACGGAGATCGCAGCCATGGACGAGACGACGGAGATCTTCTCCAACGTGAAGGCCTACGTACTCGCGGCAGCGGCATAACGCGACGCGGGGGCACCGCTGTGGTACGGTGACCTCCGGCTATGGCGCGCGCTCCGTCAGACACCGGCGTCTTCCGGGAGGAGACTCTTCATCCGGCGGAGCTGTTTTCGCGGCTAAAGAAAGGCTTCCGAGCGATCTCCGACGAGTCGCCCGAGCCGCTAGAGCGCGCCTTCGCTCTGGGCAAAGAAGTGCACGCCAAGCAGACGCGCGAGAGCGGAGCGCCCTACATCACACATCCACTGATTGTGGCACTGCTTTTGCTTCCCTACCGTCCCGACCGCGAGACGCTCGTGGCCGCCATCCTCCACGACGCGTTCGAGGACAGCGAAGACAAACGCATCCGCGAGATTGTGCGCACGGAGTTCGGCAAGGGGGTAGCGGACCTCATCGAGGGCGTCAGCAAGATCGGTGACATCCCCGCAGAAGCAGGGCTTCGCCGCAACGAGGAGACGATCCGCAAGATGTTCCGCTCCGCGGGCAAGGACGCGCGTACCATACTCATCAAACTGGCCGACCGGCTGCACAACGTGCTCACGCTCGGCGGTAAGAAGGATCCCGAGAAGCGACGGCTCAAGGCGCAGGAAACACTGGACATCTTCGTGCCCGTGGCCGCGCGCCTTGGTGTGTGGGAACTCAAGCGGCAGCTGGAGGACCATTGCTACCCGCACCTCTATCCGGAGGAGCACGCGAAGCTCCTGAAGACGCTCTCCCGCCGGCGCGCCCGCGCGGAGCGGCTGTATCGCTCCATCGAAGCGACGGTAGAGAAGTCTTTCCCACGCAAGGAGCTCATAGAGGTGCGCGAGCACCGCCATGGCTTGTTCTCGTTCCGTCGCCGCGGGCTCACCGAGCCCACGCCGGAAGAGACGTTTGCCATACAGCTGATCGTACCCAACGAAGACGCGTGCTACCGCGCGCTCTCTCGGCTGGGCAAGCTCTACGCCAGCCGCGCGGAGGAGCTGCGCGACTACGTCACTTCGCCCAAAGACAACGGCTACCGTGCGCTGCACGCCACCATGGTGGTAGACGGAACACACACCGTGCGATTCCACGTGCTCACGCGGGAGATGGCCGAACGCAACCGCGACGGCGTGGTACTGGACATCGCGCGCGGCGAGCGCAAGACGCCTTTCCTGCGGGGGATCTCCGCCATTGACCGCGCCACAGCCACGGAGTCCGACCGCTACATTCGCGCCATCCAGTCCGACGTGC
Source organism: uncultured Candidatus Peribacteria bacterium (assembly GCA_964645935.1). Classification (GTDB taxonomy): domain Bacteria; phylum Patescibacteriota; class Gracilibacteria; order Peribacterales; family Peribacteraceae; genus CAZYAK01. The sequence goes on from CAZYAK010000023.1 coordinate 9,645, forward strand.
TCGACGAGAAGATCCTCCTGCATCACGGCAAAGGTCAGAAAACCTACGTGCCGCGGCATGCTACCGCCCTCGATGCCGCGTTCCTCGTGTTCGGGGAGAAAGCGCTGCGCGCAGACAAGATCCTGCTAAGCGGCAAGACAGCCGAGCCGTGGCAATCTCCGCAGAACAACGATGTGCTCACCGTGCGCTTCACCGCCCGTCCCGCCGCGACGGTGGACTGGATGCGCCACCTACGAACAGTGGACGGACGCCTCAAGCTGCAGGCGCACCTCAAACAGCACGACCGTGTCAGCAAGATCACGCTGGGGCAGCGGCTGCTGCAGGCGGAGTTCGACCGCTACGGCAAAGGCGATGTGTTCCGGCACCTCGCGCAGAACCCTGCGGCGCTCAAGCGCGTCCGCGTGCGCGCGCCGGAGGAGCTCTTTACGCTCATCGCGGAGGGGCTGGTGCTGCCGTCCGCGGTGCTGGACGACCTGGACATTGGGCGGGATCCGGCCCGCGCCGGGATCCTCGGGAGGCTCCAGCGTCCTGTGCTGCCGCGCGCGCCGGGCTCGACGCTGGACCTACAGATCTGGACCCAGGAAGCGGGCGATGGGTCGCTGCAGTCCACACTGGAGGCCCTCTGCCGTGAGTACGACGTCACGCAGGAGCGCCTCACTGTGGTGCGACAGGCCGACGGATCGTCACTTGCGCGGCTGCTCATCCGATCCCCCGACAAGCGCAATATCGACGACTTCTTCCTGGCCCTCCAGGATCGCCACGAGGTGACGAAGGTCTCCGCGCGCCCCTCACGCTGGCTCATGGTGCGGCTGGGGGTGAACCTGGCCTTCGCGGGGACCATGTGGCTGCTCTTCGTACTGCTGCTGCAGACCGTGCTCGCCGGCGGGGACCGCTCGGGGCTGGCATACCTGTCCATCGCGCCGGTGCTAGTGGGCAATCTGGTGGCGTACCGCTTCGTGTCAGACTACTTCCCGCTGCTGCGGCGCAATCGGTGGTTCGCGTTGCTCGCCTTCGGAGCCAACGCGCTGGCGGTGAGCCTATACGGCGCCACGCTGCTCACGTCGCAGCTGGACTGGCTGCAACTCTCGATTTTCTTCCCACTGACGATCCTCGTCCTCTCTGGCTTCGCCCTGGCGTACACCATCGTACGGCCGCAAGTGGCTTCACGACCGATGGAATCTCGTATCCGTCACACGGGCCTCACCGCGCGCATGCGCCGAGACAAGCTCACGGGCTACGCCATTCGTCTCGCGGCCGTGGCCATTTGGGGCATCGAACCGTTGTACATCAAGCACACGCTCGCCAATACCATCGACCCGTCGGTGCGAGTATTCCTCAAAGCGGGCGGCGGCATGCTGGTGTCCATCATCGTGGGGCTGCTGCTCGCGGGTGTTGCACGCCGGCCGCTCAAGTGGAAGCTGCCGTACAACGCCACGTTCGCGCTCATCATCGTGGGCGAGATCCTCTTCACATACCTCATCAACGCTAGCCTTCTCTACACCTCCAGCACGAACGTCATCCTCCTCAACAACTTCGCACCGGTCATTGCATTGATTATCGCTGCGGTGCTGTGGCGCGACACCATCCCCTACCTCCGCGACAACCGGCACGTCCTGGCCATCTTCGGCACGTTCATCGTCGGAAGCCTCGGCAGCACGCTGCTCTTCTATAACGACATCAAGTTCGCCACCGACACACACCTCTACGGCGACCTCCTTGGCACGCTCACCATGCTCGTAGACGTGGTTCTGGTTATCGCGATGATCCACTACGTGAAAAGCCTGCCTCATAACCGCAGCGTGGAGCTCAACTTCAACATCTTTGCATGCTCGCTCCTCGTGATGGCGCCGTTCGCCTTCCTCGGGGCCAACAACGTGTGGACTCTCACGCCCCTTCAGCTGCTATTCGGCGTGGGGGCGGGGTTGCTCAGCGGCGTCGGGCGCATCCTCAACTTCGAGGCGTTCCGCCGCATCGACGGCTTCCTGGCGTTCCTGATGTTCAACATCTCCATCTTCCTCACGTTCTCGATGGAGGCGTTTCTGCTCCAGAAGATCGTGCCCACGGCCATTCTGGTGGTGGGCGGTCTTATGATCATGAGCTCATCTATTCTGGCGGAATTCATCAACAGCCGGTGCGAGCGCCGCAAGGCGTAGGACGCCGCTTGCGGAAGCTGTCAAACGCAGTTGACATCCCCGGGTGGACCCGGACAATATACGTGTTTGCCCTTCCCTCCGGACGCATTCCCCTCGATGCAGTCGCAATCGGCCACGACCCCCCCACGGGACCCGCTTCTGATGTCCTGCGCCGGGACCAGTTCGTGTCCAAGGCGCATAGGGTGCACTGCACACATGGCGCGCCGGTGGTGAGCTCGGCTGGGCCGCTGATGACGGAGTACCTCGACGCGGTGGACGCCACTGGCGTGATCATCGCGGGCGCCGGGAGAGAGAACCGTGAGGCCGTAGAGCATTCCGACATCGTGATGTTCCTGGAATACACTGCCGAACGCGCCAGGGAATACCTGGACCACACCACTGCGTACAGCAGGCGCCACGGCCGTCCTGCGGTGCACGGGCGCGAGGCGCAAATGGGCGGGCCGGGAATGATCGCGGTGTCCACGCTCGGTGATCTTGCGTCCTTGGAGGAAATTCGCCTCCGTGAGCGGGCAGCTCTCGGCACGAGCACACTCCCCGCTGACTATCTGCTCCTGCGCGCGCTCGAGGAGCAGCCCGTCATGCTGCGCGTGCAGCCGGGTGAGGACGTGCTCACACCGGGCGTGGCCAACCTGGTGCAAAGACATGCGATAGAGGGCCTCGTATTCTCGGACCCGAGGGACGTGCTGCGGTTCCAGGAAGGCTGGTGCAGCCTCGCGGCCTCCCTGTCGCAGGGCGGCACGGTGATGCCCGAACCGAGCGTTCTGCTGCAGGGCGACGCCGAGACGCTGCTGGCATTTTTTGGCAACGAGCAGCACTTTAAGGACGGCAACCCGTGTGACGGCTACATCGTGGACGGCACTCTCAGCCGCTCCATGGCAGAGCAGATCCGCAACGCGCGCATCCGCCGTATCGCCGACGCGCACGACAAGCCCCTATCTCCGCCCAAACACGGGATCCGCCTGGGGATCGTCAACCTGCAAGGCGCCGCAAAGATGGAGAGGGAGATGCTCGACCGGCTCATCGCGCGGATGAGCGTGGAGCTGCGGATACAGGGAATCGAGACCGTCATGGTCCACACACGCCAGGAGATGGAGCATCTCACGGGCCTCGTGCTCCCGGGCGGCTGGCACGGCCCGCAGCTGGGCTACTACAACGCACCAGAGCTGGCCATCCTCGACGGCGTCCGCGCGGGAATTCAGCACCGGATGGCGCTGTTCCTCTCCTGCGCCGGCGCGATCGTGGCCCGCAACGAGGCCAAGGAGGCCACGGGTTGCTCCTCCCGGTCACCCGCGAGCATCGGGGACTACGGCGTGCGCAACAATGTGCTCAATGGACGGTTCCCCATCCAGTTCCGCCAAGGGCACAACGGCGGAACCACGTGGGACACCACGGAGACAGTCTGTATTGGAGCACCCACGTTCTCCGAGATCGGCGATCAATGGCAGCCCGTCGCGCGCACAGACCGCCACCAGACGGTAGCCGTGGAGCGCACCGTGCCCGAGGTCCCGGCGATCATCGCCTCTTCCATCCACAGCAGCCGCATGTACCTCCGCTGGCTGGAAGCGATCGTCCTGTCTCGGTCCCACCAGTTCTCCAAGACGCTCCAGGATTGACGGACCCGGGCGCGTACAGGGGTTCTGGTACACTGCATCTCTCTATGCGCTGGCAGGAGTTTCGCTCACACATCGGCCATCTCTCCGCTCTGCAGCTATCGCGGGTGGAAGAGGCGTTCGCATTGGGCGCGCGGGTGCACGGGGACCAGATGCGCAAATCCGGGGAGCCCTACTTCAACCATCCCGTCGCGGTGGCACTCATGCTCACGGAGATGGGAGCGGACCCGGACACTATCGTGGCCGCGTTGCTGCATGACACGGTGGAAGACACGCCGCTCACACTGCTGGAGATCCGGGAGCTGTTCGGGCCCCCGGTGGAGACGCTCATCGAAGGCGTCACCAAGCTGTCGCGCGAGGACGTGGGCGAGGCACCCAACCTGGACGAGCAGATCGAGACGCTGCGCAAGATCTTCACGCTCATGCAGCGCGACATCCGCATCATGGTCATCAAGCTCGCCGACCGTCTGCACAACATGCAGACTGTGGGCTTCTTAGCTGAGCCGCGGCAACTATCCCTCGCGCGCGAGACGCTCGAGGCCTACGTAAAGATCGCCGATCGCCTCTGCATGCAAGACCTGCGCGACGAGCTGGAGGCGCTGTGCCTGGACGTGCTGGAGCCCGAGATCTTTACAAAGTTGTCCGCCCTGCGCGCAGAGAACGACACGCGATCCCGCGGCGTGATCGCGGAGATGCACCGCCGCCTCGGCACGCACTTTCCGGAGCTGGGCCCGTCCGTAGAGGCGCGGTTCGAGCACAAATCCTGGGACAACCTGCGCGAGCAGCTCCAGGCAGAGGGCACGGCCGTGACAGGCGTCTCCTCCATGATCGCGGCTTTCGTCTGCGACGACGTAGACGCCTGCTACCGCGTTATGGGGGCGCTGCACCAGATGTGGAAGCGCGAGACCATGTCGTTCCAGGACTTCATCAACACCCCCACCGTCAACGGCTACCGCGGGCTCCACACCACGGTGATTCTGGAGGACGGTACGCGCGTGCGTTGCAAGATCCGCACCCGCCTGATGCACGATTACGCGCGCAATGGCGTCACCACGCTCTGCTTCCGGTCGGACTCGTCCGAGCTGCACGCGTGGCTGCCGTGGACGGAGCGCATCTCGTCGCTGACGGAGGACACGCAGGGCCGCAGCCTGGAGTTCTTCGGGTCGCTGCAGAGCGACATCCTGGGCGAGTCCATCATGATCCACGGCCCGGGCGACCAGACGGTGCTCGTCCCCAAGGACTCCACCGCGCTGGACGGCGCGCTGCACCTCTTCCGCCACGAGGCGCTGCATCTGGTCTCGATCACCGTCAACGGGCAGGAGGTGCCGTTCGGCACCCCACTCTCGCCCGCGGTCTCGCTCAACGCGAGTATGGGCGAGGGCGAGACGGTGCGCCGCGAGTGGCTCGATTCCGCGCGCACCGGCTACGCCACGGCGCTCATCCGCCAGTCGCTCGTGCGCGGGAAGTCGGAGGAGGACAAGGTGCCCATCGGCCGGGAGCTGCTCCAGCGCACCCTCGTCCGCAACCGGCGCGGCTTCCTGGAGGAGTTCAACGAGAAGACCCTCGCGGAGCCCCTGCGCGTGCTGGGCTTCCCGTCCCTGCGCGACGTGTACGTCGCCATCGCCGACGGGCACCTGGACCCGGCGACGGCGTACCGCGAGCTCTTCGGGTCGGCGCGGCGCAGGACCGGCGACGCGGCGGCCCGGTGGGTCGCGCGCTTCCACCTTCCCGGCGGCCTGCCCGCGCTACGCGAGCTCATGCGGCTGGGCACGAAGTACGCCGTCGAGATCCGCACCGTGGCGGTGGCGCACCCGCGCGGCTCGGAATCCGTGCGCGTGCGCATGGCCGTGGAGCTCCCGCCCAACGGCCAGGAAGAGCTGCTCAAGGAGCTCCGCGTCCTGGGCGCCCGCAACGTGCGCGCCGGCCGCAGCCTCATGCGGGAAGCCCCGCTCGCGCTGCTCATCCTCCTCTGGGGCATGGACCCGGTGTTCGCGCGGGCGCTCCTTACGTCGTCGGTCTCGCTGTTCGACCTCACGCTCATCCGCTTCGTGACGTTCTTCCTCGCGGCGACCGGCATCTACGCGTGGCAGGCGCGCAAGTCGCCGCGCATGCTCAAGCCGCTGTCGCCGTGGCAGCCGCTGCTCTTCCTGTCGGGCGTGTCGCTGTTCGTGACGGCGCTGTTCACCTACGCGGCGCTCCAGCAGCTGCGGGCCAGCCAGTACATCCTCTTCATCATCGCGGGCATCACGGTGTCCGCGTTCGCCCAGCGCGTGGGGGAGCGCAAGCCGGCGACGCTCATCGGGCTGGCGCTCGCGTGCATCGCGCTGTCCATCGGGCTCACGGTGGTCATCGACGGCCCCAGCGCCATCGGCCTCCTCGCCGGCGTCGGCAGCGGCGCGGGATTCTCGCTCTACTCGCTGCTGAGCGGCAGCTACCAGCAGAACGTGGGCAAGGTCCTCGAGCGCTACCCCGCGTACCTGTTCTGGGTCTCGGCGTTCTGCCTGGCGCTGGCGCTGCCGCTCATCCCCTTCACGCGGCTGCCGAGCCTCTCGCCCCAGATGCTGCTGATGACGGTGCTCTTCGTGCTCGTGTTCGCGGTCCTGCCGTACATCATCTTCTTCGAGCTCATGCGCAGGATGGAGAACCGCATGTTCACCTTCACGCTGCCGTTCGTGGCCGTCTCCGCGATCGCCGGCGAAGCGGTGCTCACGGGCTCATCCCTGCCCTTCGCGGTGGCCCCGCTGCTGGCCCTCTTCTTCGCCGCGTACACTTGCAGCACGGTGTTCCGGCGGCGCCAGGAGGAGGCCTGACTCACTTCTTGGCCGACGGGGCGATGGGCTGGAAGTACACGAACCAGCGCACGAGGAGCTGGTACTTCTCGGCGCCCACCTGGTAGGGCACAAGACGGTTGTCGAGTGTGTAGCCCAGCTGCCCCGCGAAGCGCGAGCGCTCGTGCGCCATCACGCTGCGCTGGTTGAGGATCTGCGCGTGGGTGAGCACGTCCGAGACGAGGACGCGTCCGCCGTCCGGGCGCACGATGCCGAGCAAGCCCGCGATCGCGGCTCCGCACTGGCGGATCTCGGGGCCGCCGGCGGCCCGGCGCTCGGCGTTGATGCTCTCGCGGATGTGGGAGAACGACCAGTTGCGCACCACGCCGGCGTACCCGCTCTTGTCGTACTTCTGCTCACAGGCGATGTCCTCCATGACCGCGAACTCGCCGGGATGGTCCTGCAGGCGCCGCACCTGCTCCATCTCGTACACGTGGTCGGTGGGCTGGTCCGGCAGGTCGATAATCGGGACCGTCGCGTCCGTCCTCGCGATGCGGATCTGGCAATCGGCGATGGGCACGGGATCCTTGCGCCCGGCGGCGGGGATGGACCCCTCGGTGATGAGCATGTCGTCCGATCCCAGGCGCTCGGCCTCGTAGTCCTCGGAATAGCGGCTCACGAAGAAGCCGTGCTCCGAGGCGAGCGGGAAGAGCTCGGCCAGCAGCGCAGGGGCCTGCGACGGCACCCGGAGCGCCTGCTCCAGCCGCAGCTGCAGGCTGTAGTTGTGCCCCATACCGTCGATGAGCCGGCGCACCGTGGCGGGATCGCCGCGCAGCATCTCCAGCGCCGCGATGAACTGGTCCGAGATGAGCAGCTGGTTGTGGCGGTCGGCGAGGCGCGCCGCGTGCTCGCGGCCGCGCAGGCGCGAGACGGACGTCTGCAGGAGGGCGTGCTGGTCCACGCGCTGCTCCGCCCGGGCGGATTCCACCCGGTTGCGCTCCCAGTGCTGGATCACCTCCCGGGATTCGGGATCGTCGTCTTCCGGACCGACGCTCGCCAGGATCTCAGCCAGTCGCCGGGGATCGATGGGGCCCGCAGGGGGTTCCTTGTCGGACATAGCAAGGAGTCAGTCTAAACGGTTTCCCGAGGGGTCGGGAGCGCGGAAACATAACGTGTTTCCCGGTCGGTGCAAAGACCAACTTCCGGGCTCAGGAGGCCGCGGTGGCCAGGGCCGGGGAAGCCATGGTGCCGGCGGTCGTCGTCAACATCGACATGACGATCCGGAAGTTCTCCCGGACGAGCTTGCCGATGGTCACGTTCCAGCTGCCGAAGTCCCCGAGCGCGCCCGTGCTGCGGAGCTTGCGGAACGTGCTTTCGCGGACCCGGCTCTGGATGGCGCGCACGGCCACCTCGGGCAGGGTGCCCTGGTCCATCATGAGGTAGAGCCCGTACCGCGCGGAGCATTCCATCACCGTGTCGTCGATCACCGTGAGCGCAGCCGCCTGGACGGCCATCTGGATGCGCTTGTTCATGGCGACGCGATCCTGCTCGTCGGCGAGGAAATCCTCGTCGCAATCGCGCAACCCGCCGGAGCTCTGTGGCATGACCATTGACATAATAAGCGATCGTATCATTGTATTTTTTTGTCCGTTTGTCAAGAAAACCCTGACGGAAGCGGAATTTCGTCAGACCAGGCGCCGGAAGCCGGCGGCGTCGGTGAAGAGGTGCGCCATGAGTGCGCGCATCTGGAGCATGCTCCGTTCCGAGACCCACTCCCCCACGTTGTGCGCCTTGTTGCCCTCGATGAGAGGGTTAAGCACGCCGCGGCGCGTGCCGTCGAACCCCTTGCGGCCCATGCGCCGGAGCATGTCGGTGGCGTAGAGCGTCTCGTCGCTCACCGAGCGCGCCCCCGTGGGCATGGGCATCTGCCCGGTGACGCGCCGCATGGCGTCCACGAGGATGTCGCCGGCCGGGTGGGGCATCGGGCTCCCGTCCACGCGGATGGGCATGGTGTAGGGCGGGTACGAGGTCGCGGCGCCGGACAGGCCGAGCGTATAACTGATGCCGAACCGCTCCCAGGAGTTCTTCCGCGCGTAGCCGTCCAGGAACTCGCGCAGCGCTTCGCCGCAGTCCTCGGGCGAGCCGGGCGGCACCTGCTGGATGAAGAGCTTGTACGCCGCGAGCTGCGGGTTCACGAGGCCGGGCGGGTCGTTGGACTCCATGAAGCCGAAGTCGAACTTGTCCTCCCCCAGCAGCGGGTGCCGGTGCTGGATCGGCGGCGCGCCGTCGCTGCCGTAGAACCGGCGCTCCAGGTGGAACATGGCGTGCACGAAGGCCTGCACGGCGTTGGACTGGTCGTCCACGGCGCCGTGGCCCATGCGGTCGTTGTCGATGGAGTAAGTGCCCAGGAACTTGGCCCGCCCCCGGCGCGCCACCGCGTAGCGCATGGCGGTGTCTCCCTCCGGGGGGCGCGTGGCCAGGGGCCCGATCTCCGACGAGAGCACGATGTCCACCTTGGGCCAGCCCGGCCACTCCTTGATGAGCTTGAGCGCGCCGAGCGATCCCACCTCCTCGTCCACCGTGAAGACGTAGTCGACGTGCATGCCCTTGGGGATGTCCGTCTCCGCCGCGAGCGCGACGCCGTTGAGGACCGACGCGCCCATGTCCCACACACCGAGCCCCCGGATGCGGTCCCGGTCGTGGGGATCGCGCGTGAACTGCAGCATGCGCGTGCGGGCGATGATGTCCTGCTCCCAGCCGGGCGGACGCTGCCTCGGCAGCGGCACGTCGGCGGGAAACACCGTGTCCACGTGCGCGGGGACCATCACGCGCAGGTTCGCGGACGAGCCGTCGCCCCTCCCCACGATGAGGTTGTGGCGCACGGCGTCGACGCGCTGGCGCCGGATGTGCACCTGCTGGGTCATCTCGCGCGCCTGCCGCTCGGCATCCTCCGCGTTCACGCTCTCGCCGCGCAGCCGTTGCTGCAGCGACTCGGCGCAGGCGCGGATGCGCTCCTCGATGAGCCGCTCGACCAGCTCCATCTTGGCCGCCTGGCCCTCCAGGGTGAAGGATTCCTGCCGCGTCAGCCTCTCGAACTGCTCGAGGTCGACGTCGGTCAGGGAATCGGGTGCGGCCATAGATCGTGCAGTCTTCCCCTCGGGGGCGTCGCGGTCAAACCCGGCGGATCGATGGGGGTTCCCTCGGGAGGCTTTTTCCCTACAATCAAGCCCTGATCGGCCCTTGGAGCCTTCCCAGGAGCCCTTCCTCCCTCCCATGTTCGATCCCGTCGACCCCAAGCAGTCCTTCCCCGCGCTCGAGCGCGGC
>CAZYAK010000024.1:0-19417 GCA_964645935.1 uncultured Candidatus Peribacteria bacterium
CGCGACCTCCACAGTGACAGTGTGGCGCTCTAACCAGCTGAGCTACGGATCCACGTGAAGTGGAAACAATGATGGAATGAACTTCGCGCTGGCGCCTTGTTTCCTGACGCCGCGTTGCGACGCGGCTGGGCCAGCTGAGCTACGGATCCACGTGCGTGACGTTCCACGTGGAGTGAAAACAGTGATGCGAAACGACGTTCCGCCCTACGAAGCCAGCGGAGCCGACAAACGGTACCATCGGGGTTCGGGCATGACAATCCCCGTTTGCATTGATTTCTCCGTGCTAGACGCCCGCCGCGAGGGACTGGGCGAGAAAAACCCCCATCCCGCCGATGATGGCCCAGAGGCACAGCGTCTCCCATACACGGGAATCGGCAAACCAGGCGGGAACAGGGCTGCCGGAGGGCTGTGTAGGGGTGTGCATGTACATATATTATACTATATATTCTATATTTATCAACCACCTACTCCAAATACAGCCGGGGGTTCTTCTTTACGCCATTCACGCGGACCTCGAAGTGCACGTGAATGCCGGTGGGGCCGTGCACGCGTCCGGTGTTGCCCATGAAAGCGATTTGCTGCCCGCGCGTCACCGAGTCACCCACCTTCGTATAGAGCTCCTTGTTGTGGGCATAGAGCGTGATGAGTCCGTTACTATGCTCAATCTCCAGGACGTTTCCGTAGCCGCCGTTGTAGCCGTAGTCCGCGCGGATCACCTTGCCCTCCTCCGCGGCATAGATGGGACCGCCACCGCGCACCTGGAGGTCCAACGCGTAGTGCCCCGGTCCGTACCCCTGCGTCTGCACGCAGCCCGCGCCGCACGGGGCCTGCAAGATGCCGGCCGTGATGGCGGCGGCGGCGCCGGGCGCACGGCCCGTGGTGGTACCACCCGACGGCCGCTGGTTGGTGCGCAGCGTAATGGAGCGCGCGGGCAGCTTGTCCGTAAAGCGCAGCGTGCCTCCCACCGCCGCGATGGAGGAGTCTGTCTGGAGCACGGGCTTGCCGCCCGGGATGATGAGCTGCTGGCCCGTAACGATAAACGACCCCTTGATACGGTTCTGGCGCACGATGTCATCTTGGGAGATGTCATACAGTTGCGCGATCTGCCCCAGCGTCTCGCCGCGGCGCACTGCATGCACCACACCATTGACGGGAAGGATGATGAGATCTTGATCCGGCTTCACGCCGGCGGTCGGCGGAAGGCCGTTGGCCCAACGGATGGTGTCCACAGAAACGGAATACTTCTGTGCAATCTGTTCGATGGTCTCTGTATTCTGCACCGTATGGACCAGTCCTTCACTAAATGCCAGACGCGATCCCTGCTCGCCGATCGTGGAGGCTTTCATGAGGAAGCCCTCCTCCACGAAGAGGAATTGCTGTATCGGCAGGTCCGCCTCCTCAGGGTCGTTAGCGGAGGACGGCGGGATGTACACGGGCATGAGCGCGGACACGAAGAACGCGACTCCGAGGAGGATGCGGAGGCGCAGCGACAGCCAGCGGAGGAGCGGCGTGTGCGCGGTCATCAGACGAAGAGCGCTGTAAGCGTGTGGAGGAAGGACCGCATGTCGGCGTAGCGCTCGCGAGAGCCGAGCAGCACCACGACGTACTCGCGGTCACCCTCGCGCACCACGGAGAGCAGGCACTGCTTGGCGGCCACGGTGGTGCCCGTCTTGCCAGCGATCACGAGCGGATCCTCGTGCAGGAGCGCATGTGTATGACTGAGCTTGATGACGCGTCCGTTGAGCGACGTGATGGCGGTCTCCTTCAGGCCCATGCGCTCACGGATGGCGGGCTGGCGTAAGACGGCGAGCGTGAGCCATGCCAGGTCGCGCGGTGTGGAGTACTGGCCCGGTGCGTCCAGGCCCGCAGCGTTGGCGAAGGACGTGTTTTGCAATCCCAGCGCGTCCGCGCGTGCATTCATCTTCCGGACGAACTCGGCCTCGGTGCCGCCATCGAAGACCGCAAGTGTCTTGGCCGCGTCGTTGGCGGAGGCGAGGAGGAGCGCCGAAAGCAAGTCGCCCACGGTAAAGCGTTCGCCGGGAGGCAAGTTCGCCACAGTGCCCTGCACGGAACCAATGCCGCGGGGCACCGTGGCCTCCTCGTCGAGCCGGTGATTCTCGACGATCAGCAGCGCAGTCATGAGCTTGGTAAGGCTGCCCATAGGCCTTCTGAGTGCGCCGTTGCGTGCATACAATTCCTGCCCGCTCTGCAGGTCTAACACCACCACGCCCGAAGCGGTCATGCTGCGTCCGAAGCCCGTGCGCGACAACGCGTCGCCGGGTATGGGCGAGGGCGCAGCCACACTGAGGTGCTGCGCGGCTTCTGTTCCTGGCACCTCCATCACTGGAACCATCCCCATCAGCAGGACCGATAGGACCGTACCGTACATCAGGCAGATTCTAGGGAAGTGACCCCTCCCCGGGAAGCATTTGAGGGTGTTTTATGAAATGATAAGTTGATTTGTCAAAACCGAACCGTGCTGATTCAGAAGAGCCAAATGGGATGACGCTGAAGCGATTGTGACCTCCAAACCGCCTTTTGGCGATCAGCGGTAGACGACGCGTCCCTTGATGCGCAGATCCACATAACGCGTGGCCTTGGCCAGTCCGACGGTCTTGAGGAAGAGCCGGTAGCGGGTGAGTTGCTCTTCCAGCGTGCTCTGCAGGTCGAACCACAACTCGATCTTGCCCACCGTGAGGTGGAACTCCTGCGCGCGCAGGTAGAGCGTGCGTGACGAGACGGTTTGGCCAAACTCCGTGGTAAGCACCCGTTCGGTGCCGAGCATGCGCTGGAGAAACTCCGGCGGAAGCAGCCGTGTCTTGGGCGCGGGACGCACGCCCCAGTCCACCACACGGACGAGTGGCAATACGGCACCGGATTCCACGCTGGTGGTGGAGACAAGCAGGCCGTTCTCCGTAAGGTAGTCGTGCTCCTGGAGCTCAGGGACTCCGGAGAGCGCGCCAGATCCCGTGGTCGCCGCAACGCTGGCCGATGCGGATTTGGAGCCGGGCGGCTCCACCAGCTCCAGACGCGCGATGAGGGGCTTGAGCCGCACACGGAGAAATAGGCGTGAGGGGAACTGCTTGTCGATCTCCACGGCTTCGAGGTCCGGCACCGCATCACGCACGCGCTCCTCCACATCGCTCGCGGAAAGGAAGAGTAGATGCCGTCCGAAGAGCGGCGACAGCGCCCTCTGGATGCCACCCACATCCACGCGCCCCTGCCCGCGCACCACACGGATCTCGCGAACATCCAGCAACGGAGAGAAGAGCGCGACGCTCATCGCCAGGGCGGCAATGCCCCCGATGACGAGCCAGAACCACCGCCGCACCCAGGTCCACGCGCCCTGCGAGGCCGCCGAGGTCTTGCGCCACCAGCGCTTGATGCGCTCGCGGCTGCCCACGGTGCGCCGCTTGTGGCGGCGCGCGGCGAAGGTCCGCATCGCCGGGGTAACGTGGCGTCGGAACTTCCGCGGCAGGCGCTTGGGTCGCTTGAGCACGGAAGCCAGCATAGACGAGGGGAGGGGACCGAGGGAACCGAGGGGCAGAGGGGACAGAGGGGGCCGAGGGGGGCGAAGGGGCCGAAACGCAGCTCCCAGACGAGCGGCGACATCATCTCGGTCCCATCGGTTCCTGAGTCCGCTGACCCTGCTCACCCCGACCGCTACACTCCTCCAGTGAACCTCGCTATCGTCGCCGACTGGCTCGTGACCTACGGGGGGGCCGAGCACACCATCTCCGAGTTCCACCAGCTGTGGCCGGATGCGCCGCTCTTCACCACGGTGGCCAAGCCCGCCGCGCTCGGGCCCCTCAAGAGCGCGGACATCCGCGTATCGCCGCTGCAGCGTGCGTATCGACTGATGGGCAAGCACCAACTCCTCCTGCCCCTGATGCCGCGCGCCATCGAGGGTATCGACCTCACGGGCTACGACGTGGTGTTGAGCTCCTCCCACGCCGTGGCCAAGGGCGTCGTACCGCCTGCAACCGCCGTGCACGTGTGCTACTGCCACACACCCATGCGCTACGCGTGGGAAATGGAGGCCGAGTACCTCAAGGATTTCCGAGTGCCCACGTTCCTGCGGAAGACCATCAAGCGGCACCTGCGGAACCTGCGGCGATGGGACCTGACGACCGCAAAGCGCGTGGACGTGTTCCTGGCGAACTCCACAGAGACTCAGCGACGCATCTCGCGCATCTACAACCGCGACTCGCGGGTGATCCCGCCGCCAGTGGACGACCGGTTCTTTGAGGGACCGCTCATCCCACCTGCAGAGCGCGGCTCGTACCTGGCCGTGGGGCGACTCGTGCCGTACAAGCGCTTCGATTTGCTCATCGCTTGCGCCAACCGTCTCGGCATCCCCTTGGACATCGCGGGCCGTGGGCAGGACGAAGAGCGGCTGAAAAAGCTGGCCGGTCCCACTGTGCGCTTTCTGGGCTACGTGCCAGAGGCGCAGCTGCCAGCCCTCTACGCAAAAGCCAAAGCGCTGCTCTTCCCGCCGTACGAGGACGCCGGGATCGTCCCGCTGGAGGCGCAGGCCGCAGGTACACCCGTAGTGGCTCTGGGTAAGGGCGGCGCGCTGGACACCGTGAAGGAGGGCGTGACGGGAGCCTTCTTTGCGGAGCAGACGGAGGACCTGTTGCTGGACGCGCTCGGCCGCTTGGACGCGATGCGCTGGGAGCCCAAAGCCATCCGCGCGCATGCGCAGGTGTTCTCGGAGGAGCGGTTCCGCCGGGAGATCCGGGACGCGGTGGAAGCGGCGGTGGAAAAATTCAATTGAAGGGGACCGAGGCCACCTCAGGTGAGGATTTTCGCGGTATCCCGCTCGTCCTCGATCTCGCCCACCAACTCCTCCAAGACATCCTCCAGCGAGACGATACCCACCATGCGGTGGCCCTCTAAGACGATGGCCAGGTGCAGGTGCCGACGGCGGAAGAGCATGAGCAACGCGTCAGATTTGAGCGACGCCGGGACGAAGAGCACGTCGCGGATGATAGAGAGGAGTGCTTCGTCTTCACGGCCCGCGCCCACTGCCTCGTACAGATCGTGGTTCATCACGATACCGCGTACGTGGTCCAGCGACTCGTCGTACACGGGATAGCGCGAATGTGGGTGCTTGGCCACTTCGGCCACTCCCTCGCGAATGGACATATCCGACTTGAGCGCAATGACCCTCTTGCGTGGCGTCATGAGGTCGCGTGCCCGACGATCGTTGAGCACGAAGACCCGGTGGATGAGTTCACCCTCGGCTTGGCGGATGTGACCTCCCGCATCGCCGCTGCGCACCAGCGCGCGGATCTGCTCCTCGGTGCCAATGGGCCGCTTGCCGGTCTTGAAGAGCCCCACGAGCTTTTCCAGCGGGTACACCACCGGGAAGAGCACATACGTGGAAACCAAGATGACGGGTGCCACCGCGCGCGCGATGAAGGGCGCGTAGTGTGTGCCGAGCGCCTTGGGGATGATTTCGGAGAAGATGATTGTGGCGAACGTGAGCACGGCAGTAATGACGCCGATGGCGGTGCTGCCAAAGACCTTTACAGCCTCCTGACCCACGAGGATGGGTCCGAGGATATTGACGGTGTTGGTGACGATGACCAGCACCACCACAGCGCGGGTGAGTCGGCGCGAAACGGCACGAAGCGCCAAGGATCCCATCTTCTTTTGTGCGACGAGCTCCTCCACCTCCGCGAAGGAGATGCTGAGCAACGCCGCGTCCACGAGGCTCAGTACTCCCGAGACGAGGACGAAGACGGCGATGAGGAGCAAGAGGCTGGGCACGGGGACAGACTAGGGCACGGAGAGCACCGAGGCCACCGAAGGGACCGATGGAACCGAGGTACCGTCGCTTCCCACAGCGAAACCGTCCTCGTAGCCGCACCTCGGTTCCCTCGGTGGCCTCGATCCCATCGGTCCCCTTGCGCACAAAAAACCTCTACCATCCCGCCATGCACCGCAACCCTTCCTCCCACAAAGGCGAGAACGGCAAGGTGGCGGTAGTGGGCGGCAGCTTCACCATGCACGGGGCGCCGCTCTTCTCGGCACTGGCAGCGGAGGCCGGCGGTGCAGACCTGCTGTATGTGGCCGTGCCCCGCTGTCACGCGGAGGCGGCCAAGGCACAGTCGCTCAACTTCCAGGTGCACCCCTTCCGCGGCGACGAATTGGCGCACGAGGACATCGCCCCACTCCTGCGGATGCTTGCCACCGTGGACGCCGCGGTCATCGGGCCGGGGCTCCTGCGCACCCAATCCGCACAGCGCGTGCTCTGCGAGCTCGTGGAAGGCGCGCCCTGCCCGCTGGTGCTGGACGCCTCCGCACTGCAACCATGGACCATGGGCTCCGCGCGCGGCAAGGACGTGGTCTTAACCCCGCACCTGGGCGAGCTGGAGCGCATGGGCCTGGCCCCTGCAGATCTCCAGGACCTCACCGCGGATACCCATCTCACCATCCACCTCAAAGGGCCCATCGACCGCATCTTCTCACGCGACGGCATGCGGGAGGTGGCTGGCGGCAACGCGGGCCTCACCGTGGGCGGCACGGGTGATGCGCTCGCGGGATTGATCGCCTCCCTGCGCGCTCAGGACGTGGCGGCCGCGGAGGCGTGTGCGCTTGCAAGCAGTGCGATCAAAGCTGCAGGGGACCGCCTACACGCGGAATTCGGGTACGCCTACGGAACGCGCGCAGTCATCGGCGGCATCGCGACGGAGTTGCGCCGACATTCGCGCTGAGACGGTTTCACGGCGCCGGGATCCGTGGAAGACTAGGGCATGCTGCGCGACCCCTTTCCGCTCCTGCGACCATTCTCCGGCGAGCTCTCCACGACGGTCTTCGCCAAGGCCGACGACGTGCACGGCGACGCCGCGGCGGCCGAAGCACTCGGCCTCAGGCGCGCTGCGGGCCTGCACCAGGCGCACGGACGCGAGGTGGCGATCGTGCGCGAGCCCTCCGCACGCACCATCCGCGCGGACGCAATGCTCACGGACGTGAAGGATCTCCTACTCTGCATCCGTTGGGCGGACTGCCAGAACTTCGTGGTGCTCGCGCCGGGAAAGGGCGTGGCAGGCGTCATCCACGCCGGCTGGAAAGGCCTACTGGCGGGCGTGATCCCGGCCACGCTCGAGGCGGTCACGCGCGAGTGGGGGATCGCTCCGGCAGAGCTCGTTGTAGGCGCGGGTCCCTCGCTCTGCGCGCGCTGTGCGGACTTCACGGATCCCGCAACGGAACTCCCCGGACTCCCGGAAAACCTGCGTGACGGACGCCATGCAGATCTGCGTGCGTGGGCAGGGAAGCAGTTTTTCAACGGCGGCGTCTCGTCCGAACGCTTCCAGCGCATGGCATGCTGCACGCGCTGCGAACCCGACATGTTCTGGACCTACCGCGGCGGCCACCGCGAGGAAGTGAAGGCGGGCCGCACAAACATGCTCACGGCATCACTCCGCTGACGCTGCGTCCTCCCCCGAGGGTGTTTCGGTACGCTCGAGGCTCTGCGCGATGCGCCACACGGCGGTGGCGGCTTCCCGTATGGCGGGCGACGGCGCAGAGAGCATCTTGCGCAGCAGCGCTGTCAGCTGCGTGTTGGCTTCGTGGAACTCCTCGCTCGGGAATTCGATGCCCGGATGCGCGTCCAAGAGCTCATCCGCTTCCGGCGGGAAGGGCGAGAGCGGCGCGATGCCCTGGATGGCCACAACCCCCTGCTCCGTGGGCACGAGCAGCAAGCTCTCCAGGAACGTGAGCCCCTCGTACGGGCGCCCGAAGCCGATGGCGTACACCGCCTTGCCGCCGTCGCCGCGCAGCACCACCTCGCATACGTGCGGTTCGGCGAAGTTCACGGGGAGATACGTGCCCTCACCCTCCAGCATGGTGCACGATGGCTGGTCCGCGAGCGCTTCTGCGAAGCCCGCGGGCAGCGACCAGTCCGCGATCCCTTCTGGGATATGGCCCTCTGGGACAAAGAAGCCGTACGTCTTATCCGTGCCACCATCCCAGACGATGGACTGATCCTCCACGTCCTCAGACTCCACCGTAAGGGCGGAAGGGTGCAGGAAGCGGACGCCGAGCACCGGCGCATCGATCATGGACCACGGCGGCGCGGCGGGCGCGGAGCCGCAGGCAGCGAGGAGCAGGAGAAGTGCGGGGAGTGTGCGGCGGATCGTCATGCCCGCCATGCTACGCAACGGAGGCGGCGTTGTCAGGGTCGGGTCATTTCGCGCGGGAAATCGGTGGCGACTGCGCGCGCGCTCACGTAGCCTCGGGGCGTCTCGGCGACACGTGAGGACAGATTACGTTTCTTCTCTGATTCGCGCTTTGGGAGGCTTAATCGTTCCGCACCGTGGTGCGGGGCTGCGGTCACCCACCTGGATATTCCAGGGATAAAGCGTCTCTGTCCCACGGTCGTTGGGCATGCTCGCGCTTCGCGCGTACAGAGCGGGAACCCTGCCGGGGCCCACGATATCCACTCCAAAAAGACGAATTACTGGTGTGCCAGGCAAGAACCTGGGTATAAAAATGTCATGGATATTTGACGTACGGGCCCTGGGGACGCAAAGTGTTCCCCTTTACTCCGATTCTCCATGCCCCAACCCCGGAGCGTCAGCCGCCAGTATGGCGAGCTACTTGGGCGCCTGCCCCCGCAGTACCGGGAGCTGGTGGAGAACCTGCGCATGCGCCGGGCCGCGCTGCTGAACCTCCTGGAGCAGGACGTCGCCGCGGCGGTGCACACCGCCAACGAGCAGGTGGCTCTCACGACCGAGGCTCTGCACGCCTTCCGGCACGACCGCCTGCGACTCGCCGCTGTGCGTGCGTACCGCAACGAGCTCTTCCTCATTATCGGAGAAGGGAAGCGGCACCTCCTCGGTATCGCCACGACGGAACACGGTGCTGTGTCGGGTAAGCGGCTGGAGTAATCTGGATCCATGCAGAGGCTCTCCGAACGATTGTCGGCTGCCACCTCCATCCTGGCTCTCTACGCTGTGCCGCACCGCTCGCCGCTCGGACGCGAGCTGGAGGAGGAGGCTGACGATACGCGCTTCCCGTTTCAGCGCGACCGCGCGCGCATCGTGCACACGCAGGCGTTCAGGAGACTGCTCGGGAAGACTCAGGTGTTCGTGGCCGGAGAAGGGGACCACTATCGCACCCGTCTCACACACACGCTGGAGGTGGCACAGATTGCACGCGACGTGGCGCGGACCCTGCGGCTCAACGAAGACCTGGCCGAGTGCATCGCTCTCGCCCACGATCTCGGGCATCCGCCGTTCGGCCACCGCGGCGAACGGGCGCTGGACGAGTGGCTGCACACACACGGCTCCGCATTCGAGCACAACGAGCAGTCGATCAGGATCGTCACGCTCCTGGAGCGCCACACCGAAGGACGGTCCGGCTTGAATCTCAGCCGCGAGGTGCTGGAGGGCTTGCGCAAGCACGGCACGTCCGCGGAGCGCGGGGGCCGCGCGCTGAGCCTGGAAGCCCAAGCCGTGAACCTGGCCGACGAGATCGCCTACACCGCCCACGACTGCGAAGACGGGCTGCGGGCGGGGCTCTTCACACACGCAGATCTCTGCGCCGTGCCGCTGGCCAAGCGTGCATGCGCCCGCGCCGACGAACGCGGCACGGAGCTCCGCGGCTCGCTTACCCACTTGCTCGTGACGGACCTCTACGAGGAGACGGCCCGGCGCCTGAGCACCGGACGCGTCGCGTCGCGGGAGGACGTGTACGCCGCAGCGACCCCGCTGGTGGACGTGTCACCGGCCATACGTACGTCGCTTTCGGCGCTGCGCGCGTTCCTCAGCGCCAGCATGTATGAGCACCAGCAGGTGACGTCCAGAGGCGAGGCGGGCCGACGTATCGTGCGGGAACTCTGCGATGCCTATCTCTCCAGCCCGCCGGCCAAGGTGACGGAGCTACAACAGCGCACCGGCGCGGACCTCCCCAACGCCGTGAAGGACTACGTCGCCGGCATGACCGACGCCTACGCCACCGAGCAACTGGAGACACTCACGGGCGTGAACCAGGGCAGCGTCAGCACCTTCTGAGGCGGTATTCGGGCGGTTATGCCCATCGGATCGGAAACGCAGGTTTTGACGTATAGAAGAGGATAGTCGGGCATCTCTCCCTCCAGGATGCACTGAGTTCTTGACATAGTTAGTATTATTAACTAACTTTATCCCATGCCCAAAGAATCCCTTCCCCATCCCGATGAGCAAGCGTTCGTCCTGCTCACGCAGGCAGCCGCCCTCTCGCGCCGTATGGCCGAAGCAGAGCTGGTGACCTGCCGCATCACGGTGGCGGAGTACTCACTGCTGCGTATCATGCAAAACACCCCCAACGTCACAGCGAGTGAGGCCGGCAAGCGCCTCTACGCAAGCGCTCCCTCCGTGGCACAGCTGGTGAAGAGCTTGGAGCGCAAGGGCCTGATGCGCCGCACCCAAGACGCCAAGGACACCCGCCGACAGCACATGCGTCTCACGCCCGCGGGCATCACTATCATCAATCGGGCGCGCGCCACGATCCAGAAGGCGCTCCGGAAGCTTAGGCTCTCGGACCCGATGCTCGAGTCGCTCACGCGCGACCTCTCCACTCTGCTCTCTTCCCTCTCCCCCTATGGCGACCACGCCATTGAAACCTATCAGCGCTGACCAGTGGCGGCGCATCTCCTCCGGTCTCGGCCTGGCCTGGTGGGCCTGTATGCTGCTGCTCCTTCCGCTCGGGTTCGTCGCGCTCGGCTTTACCGCCTTCGGCGGCGCGGAAGCGCTGCACGCGTGGCTGGGCGTGCTGCCGCCGCTCCTCGGCACCCTGGGGATCGCCCGCATCCGGAGCGTGGCACGCGAGATGGCAGGCACGGCCGCGCCCCTGGCGGCACCGGCACCCGAGTCCCCGCGCAAGCGGATGGACGCCGATATCGTTAACCCGCCGGTGACGTGGGATCGCTCCGCCGTGGGCAAGCTGGAAGCCACGCACCTTCCCGAGCCCGTGACTGCGCCCCGTCCCAAAAAAACGGCGGCTGCATCCGCTCCGGCCCGGAGCTCCGTGGACTGGGAACAATGGGTGGGCCAGAAACTCATGCAGAAGGTGGGCATCCTCATCGTGCTCGTGGGTATGGTGGTATTCCTCAAGTACTCGTTCGACAACCGCCTCATCGGCGAGCTCGGGCGCATCGCACTCGCAGCGGCAGCGGCCATCGGACTGCTTGGAGCGGGGGAGTGGTTCCACCGCAAGTACGGCGCGTGGGCGCAGACCTTCACCGGAGCAGGCCTCACGCTCGCGTACTTCACGGTGTGGGCCGCGCACGTGTTCTACCGTGAAGAACTGTACATACAGCACGGCATCACGGTGTCACCGGCTTTGGCCATGATGCTCTACGCACTCATCACCATCATCGGCGCCGCTGCTGCCACCCGCTACCGCTCGCAGAGCATCGCGTGGTTCACCATGCTCGGCGGCTACCTGACGCCCCTCCTCATCAGCCTGCCGCAGGATGCCTTGGCTACACTCACCGTGTACCTGGCTCTGCTCACCGCGGGCGTGCTGACGCTCTCGTGGCATCGCAAATGGACGTATCTGCCGCTGGCGTCGTTCGTGCTCACGATGTGCTACCTCTTCGGGCGCGTGTATTCCGCGCAGTTCCTCTCTGACTTCGGGCAGATCGTCATCGCCGTGGGGTTCTTCGCCCTCTTTGCACTGCCGCCGCTTCTGTCGCAGTTCCGCCTCAAGCGCGCCGCAGATCATGATGACCTCTCACTTATTCTCCTCAACGGCGTCGCCGGGTTCCTGGCCGTGGTGGACGCGTCGGGCGGCTTCGGGGGCGATTTTGTAGGGCTCATCTCCCTCGTGCTCGCAGCGTTCTACATCGTGCTCGCGGGCACGGCGCTCAAGAAGCGCTCGGAGGACGCGCTGCTCGTACACGCGTACCTCCTCAGCGGCATTGGGCTGATTGCGCTCGCACTCTACGCGCAGATGACGTGGACGTGGGTAGCCGCAGGCTGGGCACCGTTCTCGGTACTGTTGGTCTGGATGGCCGTGCGTCTGGAGCGCAAGCGCGTGCTGGAGTGCGCCATGGCACTGCTCGCGGGCTCGCTGCTGTTTCTCTTCATCAACACCCCGCTCACGGGCGCCGCGCCCGAGGCGCTGTGGCATCCGTTCACGTCGCACTGGGCGCTGCTCAGCTACGCGGTGTTCGGCTCGCTGGTGTGCTGGATTGTCGCGCTGCAGCGGCTTCCGGCCAAACTGCTGCCGTCCCAGAACTTCCGCGCGGACACGATGCCCCTGCTGCACGCCGTGGTCGCAGTGATCGTCTTCTTGGCCGTCACCTTCGAAGCCACGGGCCTCCAGTGGGCGATCACACTGCCGTTGGCATTCTCGTACCTCGCGTTCTCCGTCGCCGCCATGGCCGCGTTCGTCTTTACGGGAGTGACGGTGTGGTTTGTCGCCGCGCTTGCCGCGCAGGTGCTGGTGCTGCTCTTCACGTTCGCGTTTGGGCAGACCTCCGGACTCACTGTCTTCGGCGGCTCGGCGATGCCCTTTATCCACCCATGGGCCGGTGTGTCGCTGGTGTCGATGTGCGCGATGATCGGCCTGCTGCTGGCTATGCAACGCCGTCCCGGCCATGCACTCAACTCGGGCGCCATGCGCGGGCTCATCATCGCCCTCGCATGCTCGCAGGTGTGGCTGCACGTGAGCGTGGAGATCCTGCATCTCCAGGCGCGCCTCTACTGGACCGACCTCATGCTGCACCGCGCGCTCAGCGTATGGTGGATTGCCTTCTCCGTGCCGCTGTTTGCTTGGGCGCTGCAGTCTAAAAAGGAGTTCATCCTGCGTGCCGCGATCTTCGCGCTGTGCATCCCACTGGCGAAGGATCTCATCCTGCTCCTGGACGGGCGCGGTGAGCTGCATGAACTGGCCCTGTGGACTGCGCTGCCGCTCGGCACCCTCCTTCTTGGCACACAGCGCAAGGCTGTCACACTCATCCGTGCAGGCGTCATCATGCTCGGTGCCACGATGGCCGCAGACATGCTGCACACACTCTCCAGCGACGCCGGCTTGCTGCGCACCGTCTGGTGGGCCGTCACCGCGCTGATCACCATTTCCATTGGCTTCCAGACGCGCGAGGCGCTGATCCGACACCTGGCCATTGGTATGTTCGGCGCTACGGTCATTAAGCTCATGGTGTTCGATTTTGCCGCGCTCTCTACTGGAGTCCGCATCCTCGCGTCTATCGTGACGGGCCTGCTACTCATCGGCGCGTCGTACCTGTACCAGCGCTTCAACTCCCGCGTGACCTCCCCGTCCCGCTGACCCGCGCGTCCGCATCCCCCTTCTCTCCCATGCGTCTCCACTCCGCTTCCGCCCTCGCCTTCGCTCTGCTTCTGCTGCCACTGGCCGCGTCGGCACAGAGTGCAACCACGATCCGCGACGTCCTGGTTTCCCCCGTGAACCTCGCCACGCCCGTGGAAGTGGAGTTGGATTCCGCCGCGCTCGCTAACGCCGGTGCCGCGTACCTGGTGACCGACAGCAACGGCACGGCCGTCGCGTCGCGCATCCTGGATGACGAGACCGACCTGATGCCCCAGGCGACGTTCGACCGCGTGCCGCAAGCTGCAGACACCGTGCCGCGCACGGAAGTAGGGCAGATGCTGGATACCGACTACGGCACGGTGTTCCAGCCGGAAACCGCCAGCGAGTATGTCTTTGCCTTTCACTTCGCCAAACCTGTCTCCGCACGGCGGCTGGAACTTGATCTGGACGGCGGAACGCTAGAATCCGTGCGCGTGCGCATCGGGCGCTCGGCATCCGCGCTCAAGGACGCCGCCGTAGGGGCGCCATCTGGCACCACGCTCGCGCTCTCAGGCGAGCAGGCCACGCACTACGAGATCCGCGTCCGCGTCCGTGAGGGCGTATTGCGCATCTCCCGCATGGCGCTCTCCTCACAGCGCACGCGCGTCGTCTTCGTCGCGCGCAAAAATGCGACATACCGCCTGCTCTCGGGCCACGCGTCATTCCCCATGCCCGAGTGGGAGGAGTCGCCGCCCGTGCAAACACGTATCGGGAAGCTCGGTCCGGTGCGCCCCGCGACGGAGGTGGAGCTGCGTGACGACCACGATGGCGTACCCACCACGCGCGACATCTGCCCGCTGGCCTGGGATCCCGGCCAAGAAGACCGCGACGGCGACGGCTTTGGGGATGCATGCGATGCGTGCGCGGCTGCCGCGGACAAAGAGCAGAAGGACTCAGACCGCGACGGGGTGGGCGACGCATGCGAGGACGCCGACAAGGACGGCGCCATCAACGCACTGGATAACTGCCCGGGCACTGTAAACGGCGAGCAGCTCGACGAGGACCACGACGGCCTCGGCAATGCGTGCGACCCATCCGACGACCGCTGGAGTGAGACACGCCCCTGGCTGCTCTACGTCAGCATGGCCGCGATCATCGTGGCGCTGGCGGGACTGGGCGTGATCATCCTCAAGCGGACCCCCAAGGAGTGACAGTGGGCTGCGTCGGATCGCATAATCGTCAAACACTCGTAAATAATGTACAATATGAGCACTGGAGCCTGATGTTCCAGTGCTCTTTGACAGGAATGTCCTCCGTCCCTTGAAGGAGCGGGTAGCGTCATTGCCGTCACGGCGGCCGCGACGCTACCCATTCCTACCGCGGCTTGCCCAGATCGGGCGGCGCGGTTCCCGGGAATCACGGAGGTGTAGCATGCTCCAACGTCTGCTAGCTCTCGTCGGCCTCGCGCTGGTGTGCCTGCTGGCCCAGGGTGTGTCCGGCCAAGAGCCGACCCCCAAGCCGAAGGTCATCATCACCGACGACATTGACGCGGTCTACCGCCAGACCATCGCCGTCCTCAAGATCCGCCACGCGCAGGAAGCGCAGGTGGAGAAGGTGCGCGACCTGTTCAAGACCGACCGCAAGGCCGCGCTCAAGCTCCTGCGCGCCGAAGTCTCCGCCAAGAACTACAAGGCCGCGCGGCTCCTCGCCGGCCTGCACTGGGAAGGCAACGAGGAAGCCGGGGTCGCCAAGGACATGAAGGAGGCCCTCGCGATCCTCCAGAAGATGGAGCACTGGCCCCAGACGGGGCTGGAACTGGACGAACTCCAGGGCCTCATCAAGGAGGCCGAGAAGCGCCTCAAGAAGTAGCTACAACGCATTCCTGTCCCCCCGGCGCGCTCACGCGTGCCGGGGCGGTCATGCCCTCAGTCCGCGGACGGCACCTTGGGCGCCGGGGGCAGGAAGGGGAGCGGATCAACCGGGGCACCGTTGCGGTAGACACCGAAGTGCAGGTGCGGGCCGGTGGACATACCGGCTCCGGGCGTGCCCGGGCGTCCGCCGGATGAACCGATGAGATCCCCGGCGTAGATCTTCTGGCCCTTCTGCACGGAGAACTTGGTGAGGTGTCCGTAGAGCGTGGAGTAGCCCCCCGGATGCTCGATCGTGACGTAGTTGAAGCCCAGGCCGTGATCGACCACGTCTTTGACGATACCGCCAGCCGCCGCGTACACGGGCGTGAGCTGGGGGGTGGGAATGTCGATGGCGTAGTGCTTCATATGGAACCGCGCCTCGTACGACGCATCCAGGAAGCGGGCGGAGATACCCTGATCCGGATCAACCGGCCAGAGAAGCGCCACGGTGCCGCGCGAAACCACGTCCACGGTGAGGGCGCGGGCGCGCTCGGAGGCCTCCCACATCTGGTTGAACGCGGTGCGGAGGAACTGGTCAGCACGCTGAGAATCCTTCATGAGATCCACGAGCAACAGCGCGCTGCGGCGGAACTCCTCGTCCACGGCAGGATCGACATCCTCGCCCATGGCGGTCTGCTCAATACGCAGCTGGTCGAGCTGGGCACGGAGAATGTCTTCCTTGTGCCTCAGCACCTCCTGCTCCTCGCGCGCTTGGCGGGCGCGACTCTCAGCCTCGGCGTAGCGGACGGCCGCGGGCGTGTCGTCGCCACCCTCGGCGGGATCGGTAACCGTACGGCCCGGTACGCCCTCGTTGTGCTCCACCACGCGCGCGCGGGTCACCACGGGCGCAGCCGCCGGCTCCGCCGTGAGGACGGACGCCGTGGTGGGAGCGGTGCCTCCACCCGACAGCGCCACCACCCATCCCGACACCGCGACGGCGGCGAGGAGGAGCAAGCCCGGACGAGGGACGTGAATCTCGATCTGCATTCCAATTAGTATACCAGAATCGCGCTCTAGGCTCCAGACAGCGGAACCTTGACAGTCCAACCGTTCCTGTCGGTTCTTGCCGTGCGTCGGACCAGGCCCTACCGTCATGCCTGTTACGCCCCTTTCGCCCCATTCCATGCGCACCGTCGCCGTCTACTTCACCCAGCCCGGTTTCGACGATTACCCCTTCGATAAACCCGATTACCGCGAAGGCTACCATCAGCTCGCCCGCCTCCTGAAGGAGCGTGGAGCGCAGCTGTGGATCGTCCGTGGTGAGACGACGTACCGCGGCGGCAACGCGTTTGAGGGGCGTTGGGAGTTTCGAGACAACGCGTTCCATCGCGAGGAGGGGATGGTCGCTGCCGACCTCATCTTCCTGAAGGGCCGCCTGACCGTGGACGCCGACGCGCGGTGCGTCAACGACGCGGAATTCGACGGCATCTGCACGGACAAGTGGGCGACATACAGGTTGTTCCCTGATCTCTGTCCGAAGACCGTCCGCGTGCAATCCGCGGAGGAGTGCCGCCTAGCACTGGATGCGCTTGGGGACGGTGTCGCGGTGGTGAAGCCCGTCGACGGCGAGGAGGGCAAGGAGGTGATGATCGCACCAGTACGGGAGCTGAAAGCCGCACTACCGAAGACGTACCCGCGCCTCGTGCAGGCGCTCATCGATACCTCCGGCGGCATCCCGGGCGTGGCGCCCGGCAAACACGATCTGCGCCTCATCGTGGTGCAGGGGCGACTGGTGAGCGCCTTCGTGCGCATGCCCGCGGAGGGGAAGTTCGTGGCAAACGTGGCGCAGGGAGGGAGCATCGCGGAGGTGCCGGTGGCAAACATCCCCGCGGCTGCGATCGCCGTCATCGACCGCATCGATACGGGCTTCGCGCGCTTCCCCAAACGCATCTACTCCGCCGATCTCGGGCTGGACCGTGACGGCTCATGGAAGATCATCGAGCTCAATGCGCAGCCCGGCCTCTCCGCGGACGACTGGAAGGAAAGTGAGGGCGGTAAGCGCTTCTTTATCGCCGTTGCCGATCTCCTGGCGTCGGCATGAAGCGTGTTGCACGCCGGTGCTTTGAGATGTTCTGCGGCTGCTCCACGCCTGAAGATCCGCCGACAGTGGTTCGTCGGCATCCGGCTTTTGCCCTCACCGACGCCCGCGCTCCGTGTACTGCTGCGAAACCACTCGCGCTGCGCCGATTCCACGTACACTCAGCGGAAACGCCCGCTCGTTGGCACCACGGCTCCCTCCGCCCGAACGCTCCGCCCCGAGCGCTCCGGCGGGAGAAGCGATACGAGAGATCGCGTCTTCCGCACGTCACATCATCGCCTGTCGTCGGTCTGCCCGGAGCGTCCCGGGTCATGTCTGCACATCGCTCATGGAGGATGAGGAAATGGATTGGGAACACGTCCTATGGCTCCTGTACGGCGTCCTGCTCAGCTATCTGCCACGTCTTGCGAAGCACGTGCCGCAGGTCATTGCGTTGTTCAGCATCGTCCAGAGCTTCCTCAAGGTGAAGCTCGAGCTGTACGATCTCGCCCGCCCCGAGGATCGCTTCGCGCTGCCCGTCGCGCTGGCCATCCCGAAAAAAATGCTCTCGCTCCATCCGGAGCTCATCTACGAACGGCTCCGCTGCGGCCGCGCGGAGCCGCTCAAGTACGCCGCTCAGATTTTCCTGGACGGCGGCGCCTACGCGCTGGCAATCCGGTGGTGGTCGCTGAGACCGCTGCCGATCCCCTGCACCGCCGAGGAGCTTGCGGACTTCCGCAAGACTTTCACGCCGGCGATGAACGAGGCGGAGAAGAACGATCCGCCGTATTGCTACTACATCTAACCGGAGTCCCTTCGGGGATTCCGGCTGCCGGCCTCCCGCTGGCACCACACCCTCCGCCGGACGCGACGGAGGGTGTACTCATATTCCCGCATCACGAATCGCGGGTTCTGGAGCACGAGCGCGCCAGTCGCGCCAACGCGAGGGGACGTGGGAAGAAGGGGATGGCTTGGGAATGCAGGAAGCTTAGATATTGACTTATATGATGATTTTTTGGATAGTATGGTCATGGCCCTCGAACATGGCACCGGCCTGGACCATTGGCACGTCTCCACAACTGATGAGGGCAGCATGTCCTTCAGACGTGAGGATGATCTCTCTACGTTCCGCCTACAGTACGTCGATCCGCCTCAATCTATCGAGTTGAGAGAGACGGATGCCGACGCAGTGACGCGGGCGATCGACACGCTCCGCGCGCGCGCCGTGGCGGACATGGAGCGCATTCTCGGAGATCTGCTGGAAGGACTCCTGTCGCAGCTCTCGCAGGAAGAAGGCAGGATTGCGCACATCCATGCCGAGGTCGTCACCGCGCCAAACCATATCCCCCTCGCCTGGCTCCAGGAGGGGCGCCTCACGGTAGAGCTGCCGTCGTTCCGCACGGTGATAACCGACGGTGACGCCGACGGCTCCGACGCATTTCTGGCTAGGGGGTACGCGCGGTCCACGATAAACCGGCGCGCCGCCGAGATCCGCGAGCTCTACGAGATAGCCATGCACCAGCTACTCAGCCGGCTCGCCTCGAAGAAGGAGCAGGAGGAGCCTGCTTAGTTACCGCTGCTTTAGGACACGCCGTACGGGCGATGCATCCCGTCGCGCCTCTGCTGCTGGATGGCCGCATGCTCGCGGTCTCCTTCCGGATCAGCAGGCAGGGCGCCGCCCAGCACGAGCGCGATGACTTCATCGTTGAAGTTCTTGCGGCCGTGCTCCACCTTCCACTGGGCCAGCTGGGCGCTGATGTCCTCCGCGCTGAGTTTGGCCTCGCGCGCGGCCTTGGCCCACTCCAGGTATTCGTCCTCCGTGGCGCTCAGGTTTGCGGTGATGACGCGCGCGCGCCAGCGCACCTGCTCAAGCTTGGTTTCGTGCGTCGGGATGTCCGACGCCTCGACCTTGCGAGAGCCTCCGGGTGTGGGTTTTTGTTTTGCCATATCACGGCAGTATAGCGTTTTTCGCTTCCGGACGCAAAAGATGACTCATTACGTATCCTTCCGAAACCCGGTGTTCGCCGCTTCCCCCAGCGCCAAGCGTTGTGTACGCTTAGCGTGCCCTCGGCGGGTGTCTTGGGCTCGTTCGCGACATCGGTATTTCCCTCCACCGGTTCCAGGATATAGGCGCGTAGCTCAGCTGGTAGAGCACAGGTCTCCAAAACCTGGGGTCGCAGGTTCGAGCCCTGCCGCGCCTGCCAGATGATCCTCGGTCGTTGCTGGAGGG
>CAZYAK010000025.1:0-19143 GCA_964645935.1 uncultured Candidatus Peribacteria bacterium
CTATGCGCCGTCTCCGCCGCGTCGTTCACGACCGCGGCCCCCGAAGACAAGAAGCCCGCCGACACCGTGACCCTGACTACCCCCGGCCCGCACTTCGCTATGACCGTGGGTTGGGAGGTCGGCGACGACTCGGGCACGATCAGTGAGGGAAAGGGAGAGGTCCCCGTCGGCAAGGCCACGCTGACCGCCGGGCCGCACCACAGCGGCTCCTATGTCGTCACCGCCGTCCGCTATCGCCACAACGGCAAGCTCAGTCCGCTCGTGGACGGCAAGCACACGCTCACGCTCAAGAAGGGCGACACACTCGAGCTGGTGCAGGTGGGCATCGCCGCCCCCGGGCACGCGGCCGTCGTGAAGTACAAGGACGGCGAGATCCTGGTGTCGTTGATGTACGCCTATTACATCAGCAACAAGGACGCCGGGTTCGACCCGCAGGTGAAGACGGAGGAGTTCCGTTCCAGCGCGCTCTTCCTCGCCAAGTACGGCTACCGCAAGGTGGCCGAAAACCTGGCAAAGTTCACGCAGGAGAAATGGGATGATGTGGCGTCCACCCGGGGCAGCTACCGGAATAACCAGCAGATCAGCGTCCTGTTCCCGACGAAGGGCGGGAAGCTGCTGCCCGGACAGAAGGGCGGCTCCGAGGAGGAGCTGGCCGACGCGATCGAACTGGCGCTCCACACGATGAAACGCAATAACATCGTGAAGCCCGGTGAGACCGCGCCCACGCGTCTCGTCGAGGAGATCGAGGAGGCCGAGAAGGCCCTGAAGAAGAAGGAGTGATCCACCCGCGGCAGGCGGAGAGGGGGCTGGCAGGATGCCGGCCCCTTTTTCGCATGCGGATGCCGAATTATACAAATGATAATAGTATTGTATGATACTAAAGATCGCATCGTGCGGTCATGCCTGCCCCAGAGGCGGGCCGTTCGCTCGCTCTGTGTCAGCATCCGTCACTACAATCGAGGACCCGAGACATGAAGATGATCCGTTGGGCGCTGCTGTGCGCCCTGACCACCGCGACGTCGGCCCTGCCGATCGCCGCCCAGGACAACGACAAGGTCTGTTCCATCGCCGCGCTGGACGACGGGCGCGTGTTCCCCGTCACTGTGCGCCTCAACCCTGGCAAGAAGGGGCAGGCGTGGGAGTTCTACGGCAATGGCAAGAAAAACCGCCCGACCGAGCTGTCGCGCCTGCCCGCCGGCACGCACCTCGTCGAGACGGTCCACTACCGCTTGGGCTTCCCCCAGCCTGTGGCGTACCGCGTCGTCAATTCCGCCGGCAAGACGCTGTGGGAATCCGAAGCCACCTTGGACCCGCGCCGTGTCACGCTGGAGAAGGGCGACAAGCTCGTCGTCTTGGTGAAGCGGCCGATGGAATCGTACAACGCCAAGTTCTTCACCCTCCGCGGGGTGGACATGGCGGTGGTCTTCCCTCGTCCTTACGCGTACCAGGATATTCAACCTGGACGATTTAAGGGCAAGGAGGATTTTCCGAATTCTCTGTTTTATTTGGTCCACAAGGATTGGGGGGCCAAAAAGGTCTTCACCGACCTCGCGGACTTCGCCGTCGAGGAACTGATGAAGGACAAGGAGATCGGCGAGGCGGGGGACTACCGCAAGCACCACGCGTCCCTGCTCATCGCCTTGGCTCCGGACGGCAAGATTCCCGCCGACCTCAAGAAGGCCGGCAAGGACGGCCTCAAGGCCGATATCGCGGACGCCCTCGGCAAGGCGTTTGATACCATGAAGAAGGAGAAGTGCTACCGTCCGTACGCCGATGCGGACATCACGGCGCTCAAGAAGATGAAGGCCTTGCCCGAGGCCTTCGACGGCAACATCGTCACCTTCGCCGAGGGCCTCGAGATGGCCGAACGGCTCCTGCCGCTCTGGCAGAAGATGAAAGATGCCGAGGCCAAGAAGGCCAAGGACAAGTAGTGACGATGCACCACTAGCGTGCGAACAGGGGGACCGGCTCTCAGCCGGTCCCCACGTTCGATGAGCCTGGGTTTAGCGTTTCTGAAGCATCGCGATCAGAGCGTCGATCGATAGCCGCTCTTGCTTGAGCGTGTCGCGGTCGCGGATCGTGACGGTGTCCTGGGCGCCCTGCTCGGGGTCTTCTCCCAGTGTGCCGAAGTCCACCGTGACGCACTTGGGTGTGCCGATCTCGTCTTGCCTGCGGTAGCGCTTGCCGATGGAGCCCGTGACGTCGAAGTCCGTGACGAGGTCGGTCTCGGTGATGATGCGGCGATAGAGTGCGTCGGCCTTGGCCACGAGGTGCTCCTTCTTGGAGAGCGGGAGGATGGCGAGGTCGAGCGGCGCCATGCCGGGGACGAATTTCATCACGGTGCGGGACTCGCCGTTGGGCGTGGCCTCTTCCGTGTACGCGTCTAGGAGCACGGCCAGCGTGATGCGGTCCGAGCCGAACGACGGCTCCATGACGTGTGGGATGAACTTGCGTGTGGCGTCATCGGGGTCGGTGTAGTGCAAGTCTTGCCTGGAGAACTTCTCGTGCTGAGAGAGGTCGTAGTCCGTACGGTACGCGGCCGCTGCACACAGCTCGCCCCAGCCCCAGGGGAACTTGTACTCCACGTCGGTGGTGCCGCGAGAGTAGTGGGAGAGCTCGTCCTTCTCGTGATCGCGGAAGCGCAGGTTTGCCTCACTGAGTCCGAGTGTCTTGGTGAGGAACTCCCACGTGGCGGCCTTCCATTCTGCGAAAATCTTCTCCCAGTCCTGCTTCTCGGCGTCGAAGAAATACTCAATCTCCATCTGCTCGAACTCGCGCGTGCGGAAGGTAAAGTTGCCCGGCGTGATCTCATTGCGGAACGCCTTACCAATCTGCGCTACGCCAAAGGGCAGGCGCATGCGCATGGTGTCTACGACGTGCTTAAAGTTGACGAAGATGCCCTGCGCCGTCTCCGGGCGGAGGTAAATGTCCGCGCCCTCGCCTTCCACCACACCCTGCTGTGTCTTGAACATGAGGTTGAACTTCTTGGCCTCGGACCAGTCGCAGAGTCCGCAGTGCGGGCACGCGATCTTCTCCGCCATGAGCATGGGCTGCACCTGCTCCAGCTTGAGGATGGCGACGGCCTCCACGCCGAGCTTGTCCTCCAGCAGCTTATCGCCACGGAAGCGCTGTTTGCACTTCTTGCAGTCCACGAGCGGGTCAGTGAAGGAGCTCACGTGGCCCGAGGCCTCCCACACCTTGGGGTTCATGAGGATGGAGGCGTCCAATCCCACCATGTCCGTTCTTCGGTGCACGAAGGTCTTCCACCAGTGGCGCTTGAGACGGTTTTTCAGCTCCACTCCGAGTGGCCCGTAGTCCCACGTGTTGGCCAGGCCGCCGTAGATCTCGGAGCCCGGAAACACGAAGCCGCGGCGTTTGCAGAGCGAGACGAGCTGGTCGAGGGTCTGGGCGGGCATAGGGGGAGGGGAGTGGCGGGGACTGTAGCAGACGGGGGGTGGGGACCGAAGAGACCAAGGCCACCGAAGGGACCGAGGAGCAGCTCGAAGACCGTGCGCCTGCAAAGACAGCCATCCCTCGGCCTCTTCGGTCCCATCGGCTCCTCGGGGCCCTCCGTTACCACTGGCGCATTATCAATAAATATGCTATTATACTCAGATGGTCGATCTCGTCTCCTCCTCGGGATTCTCGCTCACCAAGGCGCTACCGGTCCTTGCGGCCGTGGCGGTGCTGGCGGCGCTGGACGTCATCGGCCGCCGCCGCGGATCGGTGCCCACGCGCTACGCCTTTGGGGCCATGCTCGGCACGGCGCTCGCCTCGGGTGCATTTTTCGCCGCGGACGCGCTTCTGGATCCCGCGCGCGTGATGAGCGGGTACCTTATGGCCCTGGGGGTGGTGACGCTCGTGGTGGTGTGGCGACTGCTCTTCGGCACGTGGGACTCGGGGACCAAAGCCACGGTACTCGGCACGTTTCTGTTTTGGATTGTGCTCCGGATCCTCCTACGGGAGGAGGGCGCCCAGCGCGCGGCGCACCTCATCGCCATCGCGGTGGCTCTGGTGCCGGCCGTAGTGTGGTGCGCAGTGTTCCTGCCGTACCATAAGGAGCGCCTCAGTGTCGTCTTCTCGTTGTTCTTCGCAGGCATCCTCTCCACGGTGCCCATCCTCTTTTACGACGCGCTCATGCGCCGCGGGACCGCGTTGCACTTCTTTCTGTTCCGCGTGGAGCTGCAGAGTTTCAGCCGCAGCGCTCACAGTTTTGTGGCGGACGCGTGGCCCGCGCTTACGCCCGTAGCGCTCTCACTTGCGTCCATGTTCGTGGCGTTCCTCTGCGTCGGACTCATCGAAGAGGCGAGCAAGATGTGGGTGCTCAAGCGCGCCGGACGCCAGTACATCACCAGCATCGACGACATGATGCAGATGGCCATCCTCGTGGCCATCGGCTTCGCCTTCGCGGAGAACATCACGCCGTCGGGGTACTTCGTGACGTTTGTACGCGAGTATCTCATGGACCCAAACAAGCGCGACTGGCTTGCCTTCGTCGGCAATGTGGCGGGCCGTTCCGTTCTGACCAGCATGGTGCACATCGTCTCCACGGGTGTGGCGGGCTACTTCTTGGGGCTCGCCGCCTTTGCCGATCCCTGCCTCAAGGAGGCGCGTGCACGCGGGTGCCGGCAGAGGATGCTCGGCTACCTCCACGACGTTCTCGGCATGCGCAAGAAAGAAATCTTCCGCCGCGAAATGATTGCGGTGGGCTTAGTGCTCGCCACTCTCTTGCACACTGTGAGCAACTTCCTCGTGAGCATCCCGGACACGCTGCCGGGCAACCCCCGCACGATAGGGGACCTGCTTGGCTCGCCGCCGGGGTCGCCGCTTCACCTCGTGGCGCTGCTCCTGCTGCCGACGTTACTGTATGTGGTGGGCGGTTTCTTTCTCCTTACGTGGCTGTTCCAGCGGAAGGAGAACATGAAGGAGCGCGGGCACCTGATCGTCGATGATCTCGTTGTCCCCGACGAAGGCGCAGCGTAACATCGGCATCCTATAGCGCCCTGTTCCATCGTTCTCCACATGCCGCTTCTCGCTCTTCGCCGTGGCCGGTTCGCCGCCCAGCTTCTCGTTCTGCTGACGCTCTTCAGCGCGGGCCTCACGCCCGCCCTAGCCGCGACCGCCACGCCTTCACCAGCAGGTATCGTCCGCATCGCGGATGACGCGGTGGTCACGCGTGGCGACTTTATCCGCTCCGCGATCAAGGCGCTCGATATCGCTCCCGTGAAAAAAGGCACTCTGCCTGCCTCCGCCGGACGTGTGGCGCTGGGCCTGCGCCCGTACGTGCTTGCCGCCCAACAACGCGGCGCGCTTTCCGTCTTCGGCGCATCGTTGGATCTGCGTCAGACCATCACTCGCGGCGAGGCCGTCGCGTTCCTTGCGGCGATGCAGCCGGAACTCAAGGTGACGACGCCCGCCCCCGATTTCTCGGACGTACGCGGCAAAGAACAAGAGCGCGCGGTGTCCTTGGCTTTGGAACTCCAGTGGATGAAGGCGCAGACCGGCAACACCTTTGGCTGGGCCCGCCCGCTCAAGGGTAAAGAAGCCACCCTGATCCTCCAGCGTGTTGCACGCTCCGGCGGAACCACCATCACTGTACCCATCATCAAGCAGCACACGCCTACGGGGCAGGTGCCTAAGCAAGACATCCAACGCTCCGTGTGGGAGATCCTCAACGAGGAGTATCTCTACGATGACCGTATCGACGAGAAGGCCGCGGGCGATGCGTCCATCCAGGGATTGGTCAAGACGCTCAATGACCCCTACACGCAGTATCTGCCCAAGAACGAGACAGAGAACTTCAACACGCAGATACGCGGCGAGGTGGAGGGCATCGGCGCCAACGTGGTCATGACCGGCGGCGTCGTGGTCATCGTGAGCCCGCTTAAGGGATCGCCGGCGGAGAAGGCGGGCATCCTCCCCAAGGACCAGGTCCTCTCTGCCGATGGCGTACTGCTATCGGGCATGAGCTTGGATGAGGCGGTCTCCCGCATCCGCGGGCCCAAGGGCACGCAGGTGAAACTGCGTCTGCGCCGCGACGGCGTGGAGCTAGACATCACCGTCACCCGCGATACCGTGCGCATTCCCGAGATCGAGGTGTCTACGCAGGAGGGAGTGGTGATCCTGAAAATCTCGCAGTTCGGCGAGATCACGGATTCGGACATCCGCGCCAAGCTCCGAGACATCGAGGCTGGGCACCCGCGCGGGCTCATCCTCGATTTGCGCAACAACCCCGGCGGACTGCTGCACGCCGCGGGCGTGGTAGCGGGGAGCTTCCTCCCGGAGGACAGCGTGTACGTGACCATCGCCTCTCGGCAAAGCACCACGCAGGAGCGGACGGGCACTGCCCCACTCATCAGCCCATCCGTGAAGATGGTCGTCCTCGTCAATGGGGGCTCCGCCAGCGCCTCCGAGATCGTGGCTGGCGCGCTGCAAGACGCGGGACGCGCGGTTATCGTGGGTGAGAAGACTTTCGGCAAGGGCACCGTCCAGCAGGTGGTTCGGTTCTCGGATGGCTCCAGTCTTAAGCTCACGATCGCCGAATGGAAAACGCCCCAGGGCCGCAAAATTGACGGCGTGGGCGTGATGCCTGACGAGGTGGTCACCAACGTCACGGGACGGGATGACCAGCTAAACCGCGCAGTGCAAATGCTGCGGTAAGAGAACGTTCATGAGACTTCAGAAGAGCCGGGATAATCCCGGCTCTTTTTTTTGCCCTCCCTCAACCCAGCCGCAGGTCTTCGACCTGCGGACGGCGATCAATTCTTCGCGGCCAGACAGCATGCATTCCAGAAGCGTTCGGCTTCCGTTTTTTTTCAACCAGAGGTCGGTGCAAAGGGTTGGTCGTCAGAGGACCAGAAAACCTCCTCGGGTTTTCTAGGCCCTCCGACACCTCCCTTGCTTTTCTGAGGGCATCCGTTGTCCTTGGTTTTGGAACGATGGCCAAAAGACAGGATCGTAGGGAACCCGGTAAATGACCGCAGGGAGGTAGTGGGCGATCTCGTTTTCCTCGTCTCGAACCACTGACCCCGCGATTCATGAAATCTTGGCGGTGGTGCCCTGCTCCGCCGGAGGCGGGTGACGATGCGAACCTCAGTTCTTCAGCGGTGCCTCCTTCTTGCCCCACGGCAGGCCCTTGCCCTTCCATCTCCTCCAGTACATCCACCCGATGACGCCTCCAACGAGGAGGACCATGAGGATCTTCGTGACGGTCTCTAAGACGTCGACACCGCCGAGGAGCGACTTGTAGGCCTCCACGCCCGCGTAGCCGAGGACCAGGAAGAAGAGGTTACGGATCAGCGTGCCGAGGAAGGTGGTGGCCAGATACATGCGCATTTCTATCTTAAGCACGCCGCACAGCACGGAGATCAGGGCGCTGGAGACGATGGGGAGCGACCGCAGGACAAAGAGTGAGACGTCCTGGCGCATCCTGCCGCGCAGCGACTTCTCCAGGCCCTTGATGTCCTCCACGTTGATGCCGAGGAATTTGCCGAAGCGCCCGAGGATCAGGTCCTCGCCCTTGTCGGCAATGACGTAGACGATCCAGGAGCCCACGGTCTTGCTGGCGGCGCCGATGAGCGTGAGCCACAGCAGGAACGCCCATGGGTGTCCTGCGGCACGTGCGATGGATCCCGCCGTCGTCATGACGAGTGGGGAGGGGATCGGGGCGATGACCTCTTCTAGGAAGGCGCCCACCACGGTAAACACCTCCACCGGCACGTGCGCGGACCACGCGAGGAGTGAGTCGATGAGGGTTTGGAGGGAGGGCATGCGAAGCAGTCTACACGTGCACCGCCAGACAGGGGAGGTATGGAGAGCACGTCGAGCACCGAAGGCCCACGATTCGCGAGCGGGTGCCCTTACCCGATGCGTCGCCAGGGTAGCGGACTGCGCTGATGCGCTCGTGCGAGCTGGCTTCCCGACAGAGTGGACTCTTAAGGCCTTGTCTGGCGGGGGCTCCTTCCGTAGGATCTGCCAACTCTCCCTCTCCCCAAGCAGTATGTCCGGTTCCGTCTCCCAGGTCGTCGGCGCGGTTGTGGACTGCCAGTTCGCGTCTGCGTCCGAGCTGCCGTCTATCTTCTCCGCCCTCACCGTGAAGGTTGGGGACCAGGACCTCACCTTGGAAGTGCAGCAGCACTTGGACGGCTCGTCCGTCCGCACCGTCGCGATGGGCTCGACCGACGGTCTCTCTCGCGGTTCCGCAGTTACAGACACCAAGGCCCCCATCTCCGTGCCGGTGGGCCCCGAGACCCTTGGCCGCATGTTCAACGTTCTGGGCGACCCCATCGATGGCATGCCCGCGGTGAAGACCAAGAAGAAGTACCCCATCCATCGCCCGGCGCCTACGTTGGACGAGCAGGCCACTTCCACCGAGGTGCTGGAGACTGGCATCAAGGTCATTGACCTGATCTGCCCCATCCTTCGCGGAGGCAAGGTGGGACTGTTCGGCGGAGCCGGAGTGGGAAAGACCGTCGTCGTGAAGGAGCTGATCCGCAACATTGCGGCCGAGCACGGCGGATACTCGGTGTTTGCGGGCGTCGGTGAGCGCTCCCGCGAGGGCAACGACCTCTACTACGAAATGAAGGAATCGGGAGTGCTGGACAAGACGTCGCTCGTCTTCGGTCAGATGAACGAGCCGCCCGGACCGCGACTGCGCGTAGCCCTGACGGGACTGAGCATTGCTGAGTACTTCCGCGACGAGGAGCAGCGCGACGTGCTGCTGTTCATCGACAATATCTTCCGTTTCACCCAGGCTGGTTCCGAGCTCTCCGCGCTGCTCGGCCGCATCCCTTCCGCCGTGGGCTATCAGCCCACGCTGGCCACGGAAATGGGCCAGGTGCAAGAGCGCATCACGTCCACCAAGAAGGGATCCATCACCTCCGTGCAGGCCATCTACGTGCCGGCCGACGACTTTACCGACCCCGCCCCGGCCACCACCTTCGGACACCTCGATTCCACGATCGTTCTCACTCGCTCGCTTGCCGAGCTCGCGCTCTTCCCGGCGGTTGACCCCCTGGAGTCCAACTCCACCATCCTTTCGCCCTCTGTTGTCGGCGAGGAACACTACAACACCGCCCGCGGCGTGCAGAAGGTGCTCCAGCGCTACAAGGAGTTGCAGGACATCATTGCGATTCTCGGCATGGAGGAGCTCTCCGACGACGATCGCGTCACGGTGCAACGCGCCCGCAAGATTCAGCGGTTCCTCTCGCAGCCGTTCTTCGTGGCTGAGGTATTTACCGGCACACCCGGCAAGTTCGTCACGCGCCAGGAGACCGTTCGCTCCTTCGGCTCCATCCTCCGTGGCGAGATGGACGCGTTCCCGGAGCAGGCGTTCTACATGAAGGGATCCCTGGATGAAGTGAAAGCCTGAACGAACAGGTGACGAGTGGCGCGAGGGCGAGTGATCACTACGGATCGATTCTCGCTCTCAAGGCACTCATCACTCGCCCACTCGACCACTTCCCACTCTCAATGCCCCTGCACGTCGAAATCATCACGCCCGACGAGACCGTCTACGACGGCCAGGCCGACGCGGTCACACTCACCACGTCCGAGGGCGAGATTACGGTGCTGCCCCACCACATCGGCCTGATGGCCACGCTGGTGCCGGGTGTTGCTGTGGTGCACACCGGCGGCGAGGAGA
The DNA here is from genome assembly GCA_964645935.1 of uncultured Candidatus Peribacteria bacterium. GTDB lineage: Bacteria > Patescibacteriota > Gracilibacteria > Peribacterales > Peribacteraceae > CAZYAK01. The sequence continues at coordinate 9,644 of CAZYAK010000025.1, forward strand.
AGTACTACGCCGTCTCCGGCGGCGTGGTGGAGGTCGGCAGCAATTCACTGCGTGTTCTGGCCCAGACCGCCGACCGTGCCGAGAGTCTGCAGGAGGCTGCTATCGAGCAAGCCAAGGCAGCGGCCGAGAAGCTGGTCTCCGAGCGCCGCACCGATTCTGAGGGCTTCGCCGACGCTGTCGCCATTCTCGATCGCGAGCTGGCGCGCATCAAGACCGTGCGCCGGCACCGCGGACGTCGATCGGGCGGCGGCATGCCGTCTTCCTCGGGCTCCTGATCTTCCCTGTGCCCGAGACTCCGCCGTCTTCTGGCTCCTCCCGGTCGCCCACAGCGAAGGCGCTGCTCCTCGCAGGAGCGCTTGGCGTGATCATCGCCGTGCCTGCGTTCGTGCTGGGCTTCGGCGGCGCCTACCTAGACAAAGCCATTGGCAGCGGACCGTGGGGCATGCTTGCGGGGTTCCTGTGCGCCTTCTGCGTGTCCGCATTCGCGGTCGTACGCCTCGTGAAGAGCTTGGAGGTGGTGCAGCAGCCCAAGATCTGACATCACTCACAGGTCTCGTGACCGGCCCTGATCCGTTCGTCACACACCCGGAAGGTTTCTAGTGAATCGTAGGACCAGAACGGCTCGTCCCCCCTGCCGGCGTCCAGCCGCAGGAGCATCTCGGCCAGTTCCCCGCGCGTAAGCAGGTGGTCGAACCGGTCTACGGATCGTGGTGTGGCGCGTCGTGCGTCCAATGCGCGTACGGGGGCCTCGTACCACGGATGATCTGCGGTATTGCATGAGCCGTCGCACTCGGCGGAATCCACGAGACCTCGGGCGCTTGCGAGAATTTTGGCAGCTTCCACGAAGGAGATCGGTGTCGCGGGCCGGAAGGATCCGTCCGGATACCCGCGTACCGAGCCCTGTGCAACGAGCGTGCAGACGTACTTGGCGTACCAGGACGTGTAGGGCACGTCGCCGAAGGACATCCCAAAATTGTCTAGGCAGGAGTCGATGCGCTCGGGGATCTGGGAGGTCTCCGCGATCATCTTGGCGAACTCTGAGCGGAGGATGAGGTTCTCGGGACGGAAGGTGCCGTCCGGATAGCCCTGCACCACGTTGGCAGCGTAGACGTAGGAAACGGCTTTGGCCTGCGGATGACCAAGCGGTACGTCAGAGAACGGTGTCTCTTTGGCTTTGCAGGGATCCTGGATGTAGTTCAGCGGAATCCCACCCCGGTCGCAGGTGCGTCGGAAGGTGCCGTCCTCGCAGGCCTGAGGGGCGCACGAGGGGCCGCTTTCCACATCCACAGTGGCCAGATACTCCAGCATGTCTGAAGAATCGGCATAGCGCGCGGTGCCGTCGCACAGGCCGGTGTAGAGGGTGCCGTCCTCCCTGTAGCGAGCGAGCACCACGTAGCGCACGCCCTTCTCCAGCGCGATACCGCACGTGGCCGAGCTCTCGTGGCTCCTCACGGAGACGGTGGTGCCTACGGAGCCTTTCCAGGTGGTGTCGACGGAGAGGGTGTAGATGTTCATGCCGTTCTCGCCTTGGGCATAGCCCCCCACAGTGCCCGAGAAGACCACATCGGCCCGGGGGAAGGATTCCTCAGGGATGCTCTCCAGACACGAGCACGCGATGGCCACTGATGCGACGGCGAGGAGACTAGCGCAGATGGGTAGAGAGAGGGGGTGGAGGCGCATATACGCCGAGGATACTCCTCCTGAAGCCTTCCGGGGCAGAGCGGCCCCTCGGTTGGACAACGACGCCGGCCCGTCTCACGCTTTCGGGGTCAATGTATCCTGACAGAGTGGCCTCTTTACACCGTTGACAGGAAAACGGCGTTTCGATAAAGGAGAGCGAACATATGGCCGCCATCCACGCCCCCACCCTCGCGTCCGAAACCATCGCCCACATCGGGTCGTTCGAGGTTCGAAACACCCTGGTCATGGCCTGGCTGGCGATGGCGGTGCTCATCCTCATCGGCATGGCCGCCAAGTCCACCCGCTACAAGGTGGTGCCGGGGCGCTTCCAGATGGCCGTGGAGCTCGTGATCGGCGGCCTCTTCGATTTCTTCGATTCCATCCTGCACAACACCAAGCGCACACGCTTCGTGTTCCCGGTAGTCGCCACGATGTTCCTGTTCATCGTCACGGCCAACTGGATGGGCATCCTGCCGGGTGTGGGCACCATCACGGTGCCGTCCGTGCATGAGGGCCACGAAATCATGGCTCCTCTTCTTCGCTCGATGAACGCGGACATGAACGTCACGTTGGTGTTCGCAGTATTCTCCATTGTCATGGCGCAGGTGCTGGGCATCGCGGCCATCGGCATCGGGCCGCACCTCGGCAAGTATTTCGTCGCCCCCTGGAAGAAGCCCTACGGCATTGGCACCTTCGTGGGCCTGCTGGAGTTCCTGGGCGAGTTCACCCGCATTGTCTCGTTTAGCTTCCGTCTCTTTGGCAACATCTTTGCCGGAGAGGTGCTCCTGGTCGTCATCTCCGCGCTGGTGCCGTACCTCGTCCCCGTCCCGTTCTTCGGACTGGAGCTGTTCGTCGGCCTCATCCAGGCGCTCGTCTTCGCCATGCTCACCCTGGTCTTCCTCTCCATGGCCACGACGGCCCATGGCGAGCACGCGTAATGACCCCCTCCCCTCTGCGTTTTCTCCCTCCCCATTTTCTTTTCTCTCCCACGTTATGGTCGCCCCTGAGGTCGTAGACACCGTCACCGCCGTCGCCCCGATCTTCGACAAGAACATCGCCATGGCCGTCGCCATCGGTCTCGGTGCCGTCGGTCCCGCCATCGGCATCGGTCTCATCGGCGCCAAGGCCGTCGAGGCCATCGGCCGCAACCCCGACGCCGCGGGCAAGATCCAGACTCCGATGATCCTCATGGCGGCGTTCGCCGAGGCCGTCGCCATCTACGCGCTTGTCGTCGCACTCATCATCAAGTTCGTCTGATCGGCGCGTCCCATCCGTAGCAGACCGTCCATACCCCGCCCCCTCCCGTCCTCCCATGGAACTCATCACCAAGCTCGGCATCGATACCTCGATGCTCATCGCGCAGCTCGTGAACTTCGTCGTCCTCATCGCCGTGCTCTCGTTCTTCGTCTACAAGCCGGTGCTCCGCGTGCTCGACGACCGCCGCGAGCGCATCCGCAAGTCCATGGAGGACGCCAAGGCCATCGAGAACCAGAAACGCGAGATCGACGAGTTCCGCGTCGAACAGTTCCGCAAGATCGACCAGGAGTGCGGCAAGTTCTTGGAGGCCGCCAAGCACCAGGCCGAGGCCTCCCGCAAGGACATCCTCGCCTCCGCGGAGAAGGAGGCTGCGGCCATCCTCGCCAAGTCCCGCACGCAGCTGGGCGAGGAGCGCGAGCGCATGGTGAAAGACATCCAAGACACCCTGGCCTCCGTCATCGTCCGCATGACCGAGAAGATCCTCGAGCGCGAGTTCAAGGGACCCGACCAGGAGCGCCTCCTCAGCCACGTGAAGAAGGAACTTCCCTCCGTCATCCGATGAGCACCCCCGCGTCCGATGTCGTGAAGGCGTTGCTCGAGTGGAGCCGCCAGCACGACGATCCCGAGGCCTTCCTCCGCGACGTCCGCGACGGGCTTGCCAAGCACGTGCGTCTGGGCGACCAGACCGTGCGCGCCGAGATCGTCACGCCTGACGGCAAGGCCGCCGAACTCGTGGCGGCTGTGGAGGAGCTCCTCAAGAACAAGTTCTCCGGCCCCGTCGAGGTCATCGAGCGCGCGGACCCCGCCCTTATCGGCGGCGCCGTGGTGACGTTCGGCGACGAGCAGATCGACATGAGCGTGCGCGGCGCGCTCCGCCAGGCCGCCCAGGCCTTCGCCTCGGGTGCCACGCATTCGTCCTGACCCCACCCCCCTCCCTCCCATGACGCTCAGCAAGGAACTCATCTCCACGCTCGAGAAGCAGATCGCGACCTACCACAAGGCCGCTACTCAGGAGCATGTGGGCACCGTCACGGAGGTGGGCGACGGCATCGCCAGGATCGACGGGCTTTCGCACATCGGTGCCTCCGAAATGATCGACTTCGGGCAGGGTGTGTTCGGAAGCGCCCTGAACCTCGGCAAGGACTCCGTCGGCGCCATTGTTCTTGGCGATTACACCAAGATTCGCCAGGGCGACACCGCCCGCGCTACGGGTCAGATCCTCTCCGTCCCCGTGGGCGAGGACCTGATCGGTCGCGTCGTCTCGCCGCTCGGCGAGGCCAAGGACGGCAAGGGCCCCATCAAGGGCAAGAAGCGCTACCCCATCGAGAAAATCGCGGCCGGCGTCATCGAGCGCAAGTCCGTCGACACCCCGCTTCAAACCGGCATCAAGGCCATCGATGCCATGATCCCGGTGGGCCGCGGTCAGCGCGAGCTCATCATCGGCGACCGCCAGACGGGCAAGACCGCCGTGGCCATCGACGCCATCCTCAACCAGAAGGGCACGCAGACCACTGAGCGCCCCGTCATTTGCGTCTACGTGGCCATCGGTCAGAAGGAGTCTAAGGTCGCCAAGATTGTGCAGGAGCTGGAGGCCCGCGGCGCGATGGAGTACACCATCGTGGTTTCCGCCGGTGCCTCCGAGCCCGCCGCGCTCTCGTACATCGCCCCGTTCGCGGGCTGTGCGATGGCCGAGTACTTCCTGGATCAAGGCAAGGACGTCCTCTGCGTCTACGACGATCTCTCCAAGCACGCTTGGGCCTACCGCCAGATCTCCCTGCTGCTGCGCCGCCCGCCAGGCCGCGAAGCGTATCCCGGCGACGTCTTCTATCTCCACTCGCGCCTCCTGGAACGCGCGGTGCGCCTGGACGAGAAGCACGGCGGCGGTTCCATCACGGCCTTGCCCATCATCGAGACGCAGGCCGGCGACATCTCCGCCTACATCCCGACCAACGTCATCTCCATCACGGACGGCCAAATCTTCCTGGAGGCCGACCTGTTCTACAAAGGCATCCGTCCCGCGGTGAACGTCGGTACATCGGTCTCTCGCGTGGGATCGTCCGCGCAGGTGAAGTCCACCAAGAAGGTTGCGGGCAAGCTGCGCATCGATATGGCCCAGTACCGCGAGCTCGCCGTGTTCGCCCAGTTCGGCTCCGACCTCGACGCCGCCACCCGGAAGCAATTGGACCGCGGCGCGCGTCTTTCCGAGCTCCTCAAGCAGGACCAGTACGCCCCCCTCAGCAATGCCGAGCAGGTGGCGAGTCTCTACGCAGGGGTCAACGGCCTGCTGGATGACGTCCCTGTGGACAAGATCCGCGAATTCGAGCGCGATTTCCTGGAAATGCTCCGCACCCAGCATTACGACGTGCTCAAGGTCCTGGAGACGCAGGTGACCCCCGAGGCCGAGGAGCAGCTCAAGCGGCATGTGGCCACGCTTAAGGACCGCAAAGGCTACCGCGCCGACGCCAAGTAAGCCTCATGGCCAACAATCTCCGCGATATCCGGCGCAAGATGAAGGCGGTCAAATCGACCAAGCAGGTGACGAAGGCGATGGAGCTGGTCGCGGCCTCCAAGATGCGTCGTGCCACGCTCAACGCGCAGACGCTCCGGCGCTATGCGTTGACGGCGTGGACCATCCTCCGGAAGGTTGCGTTCGCTCACCCGGGGCAGCACCCGTTCCTGGAACAGCGCAGCCCCAAGAAGATGCTCGTGGTGTTCTTTACTTCGGACCGCGGCCTCTGTGGCAGCTTCAACGCCAACCTCATCCGTGCACTGTCGCAGTACATCGCGGGCACCGAGGCGCTGCACTCTGCCCCCCAGCTGGAGTACGCCGCCGTGGGCCGCAAAGGCCAGCAGTTCCTCGCGCGCACTGGGCGCAAGGTGGTGGCAGCCTTCCCGGCGTACAGCAATCACCCCAAGTACAAAGACATCCTGCCCGTGGCCAAGATCGCCATGGATGGGTTCCTCGACGGCACCTACGACCGCGTCGTCCTGGTGTACAGCGACTTCCTCTCGCCCCTTGTGCAGGAGCCGACGGTAAAGGTGCTGCTGCCGTTTTCGGACACCGTACTGCGCGAGATGGTAAAGGGCCTCTTCCCGCGCAAGCGCATGAGCAAGGACGAGGAGCGCGCGATGGACGCCCCGCTGCCCGACACCGAGTACGTCTTTGAGCCGTCTGCGGGCGAGGTGCTCTCGCGCATTCTGCCGCAGCTCACCGAGCTGCAGATCTACCAAGCCACCTTGGAGACCGCCGCCTCCGAGCACTCCGCCCGCATGGTGGCCATGCGCAACGCCACGGACAACGCCAATGACCTGCTCTCCGACCTCACGCTCACCTACAACCGCACCCGCCAGGGCATCATCACGGGGGAGCTGGCGGAGCTGTCCGCGTCGGCGGCGGCGCTCAGCTGACGCATCGGCTCATCGCCATGCACACCGCAGGCCGTCATTGTTGAGCACAAAATGTATACGATTTTTTTGTCTACGCGACGGGGCGAGGGCTATAGTCCGCTTCATGCAGAAAAAGAACGTGTTCCTGGAGCAGGTCCTCCCGCTCGCCCTCACCTTCGTCGTGTTCGCGGCCCTGTGGGCGCTGATCCACGGCGAGATCGTGCTCCTCAATGCGTTCGGCGGCAGCGAGCACATCAGCCTCACCATCCTCCTCGCGGACGTGCTCGTGGGCATGACGATCTACCTCAAGACCTCCATCGATTTCGCCATCTTCATCGGGCACCTGATGCGGACGCACCCGGGCTGGAAGAACCGCGTCGCCATCGAGTGCGGCACCGCGGCCGGCAACGCGCTCGGCACGATGGTGATCCTCGCCATCTGGAACTTCTTCCGCCACATCGACTGGCTGCTGGCCCTCATGGTGTTCATCGCGTCGCTGGTCCTGCTCAAGCTCGCGGAGGACGGACTGGAGCACGCGAAGGCTGAAGACGCGAAGTACCCCAAATGGTTCCACAAGGCGGTGGATGTCACCGAACGCATCCTCAAGCCCATCAACACTTTCACGCAGCCGGTGCTCGGCCGCATCATCCCGCACGCCACGCTCAACACCAGGAAGCAGTACGGCTGGACGGGTCTGCTGCTCTTTTCCGGCACCATCCCGTTCATCCTGGGCCTCGACGACTTCGCGGGGTACGTGCCGCTCTTCAGCATCGTCCACGTGTACGGGTTCGCCGTGGGCGTGCTGGCGGGGCACCTGCTGCTCAACATCGCGCTCTTCCTCTCACCCGACACCACCATCCGCATCGTCAAGCAGCCGGTGATCTCGTTCCTGGGCTCACTCGCCTTCATCGCCCTGTCGCTCTGGGGCCTGCATGAGGTGTGGAAGATCCTGGCGCATGCGTACTTCTGAGGCGAGAGGCGAGGGAGGAGAGGGTATCAGTCGAGCTTGCCGAACCACCCGCGGCGGACGAAGAACTTGCCGATCTCGAGCATGGGGATGATGGTGATGGCCGCACCGCCCACGATGAGCCAGTCGCGTAGCCCCAGGCTGAAGGTGCCGAACGGCTCGTGCAGGACGGGGACGTAGACGAGCGCGAGCACCAGCGCGAGATCCAGGAACACCGCCCGGTTGAGCCAGCGGTTGGACAGCATGCCCCGGAGCACGGATTCGTGGTCCGATCGGAACGAGTACGCCTTGAAGAACTCCACGAGTACGAGCGTCATGAAGCTCATGGTCATGGCCTCTTCGGCGCCGACGCCGGCCCCGAGCGCCCACCCGAAGACGCAGAGGTTCACGAGCGTGGACCACGCGCCGCCGAGAAGCATCAGGGACACCACGGGCCGCGTGAAGATGCCGCGCTTGGGGTCCCGCGGGGGGCGGCTCATGAGATCCGACTCCGGCGGGTCCACCGCGAGCGCGAGAGCGGGGAGACCGTCGGTGGCCAGGTTTACGAAGAGGATCTGTACGGCCGTGAGCGGCAGCGGCCAGCCGAGCAGCGTCGCACCGGTCATGAGACCGATCTCGCCGATGTTGGCCGAGAGCAGGTACATGAGGTACTTCTTGATATTGCCGAAGATCCCGCGTCCCTCCTCCACGGCGGCCACGATACTGGCGAAGTTATCGTCGGTGAGGGTCATGGCGGCGGCCTCCTTGGTGACGTCGGTGCCCGTGATGCCCATCGCGATGCCGATATCGGCCTTCTTCAGCGCGGGTGCGTCGTTGACGCCGTCGCCGGTCATGGCCACCACCTGGCCTTTCTTCTGGAGTGCGCCGACGACGCGGAGCTTGTGGGCGGGCGACACGCGCGCGAAGACGCCGATGTGGTCCACCTCACGGTCGAACGTCGCATCGTCCATCTCCTCCACTTCCTTGCCCGTTGCCACCTTCTCGGTGGTGAGGAGACCGAGCTCACGTGCGATGGCCTCGGCCGTGACCGGGTGGTCGCCTGTGATCATGATGACGCGAATACCCGCGGCCTTGCACTTGGCGATGGCGTCCTTGGCCTCGGGGCGGGGCGGGTCGATCATGCCCACGAGCCCGAGGAACTTCATACCCTGTTCCGCGTCCTTCACGTCTGATTCGCCGCCTTTGCGGGCCACCGCGAGCACGCGCATGGCTTTACTCGCCATGTTCTTGGCGGCGGCGAGGATTTGCTCGCGGTCCTTCTCGGTCATGGAGTGCTCCTCATTTTTGCCCCAGCGGCGCGTGCAGGATTGCAGGATCATCTCTGCGGCGCCTTTGGCGTACGCCATGTGGCCGTCCTCGCCCTTGTGCAGGGTCGTCATGCGCTTGGTCTCGGATGTGAAGGGGATCTCGGCCACGCGCGGGAACGCCTGGTCCAAGGGCTCGCGCTGTAGGCCCGCCTTGGCCGCCGTCACCACGAACGCGCCCTCGGTGGGGTCGCCCTTGATGTCGTGCCGCCCTTCGTCCTGGTGCAGCTTGGCGTCCGACGAGAGCACGCCGCCGCGCAGCAGCTCCAGGAGCGCCCCGGAAGGCTCCGTCTTCTTGCCGTCCACGGTGAACTCGCCGACCGGCGCGTAGCCGGAGCCCGAGACCTCGATGAGCTCGCCGTCCACCCAGGCCTGGCGGATGGTCATCTCGTCTTTGGTAAGGGTGCCGGTCTTGTCTGTGCAGATCACCGTCGTGCTCCCCAGCGTCTCCACCGCCGGGAGGCGGCGCACCAATGCGTGCCGCTTGACCATCCGCTGTACGCCGATGGCCAGCGAGATGGTGACTACCGCCGGCAGCGCCTCAGGCACCACGGCCACAGCGAGCGCCACGGCGAAGATGAGGATCTCCACGAGGTTATCGACATTGAAGGGATCGGCGCTCTGCAGCAGCTTCAAGGCGCTGATCGCGACCACGATCACCAGGGCCGCCTTGGCGAGGCCCTTGCCCACCTTGTCGAGGTTTTTCTGCAGGGGCGTGTCCTCCGTCTCCACCGCCTGGAGCATGCCGGCGATGCGTCCGAATTCCGTCTGCATCCCGGTGCCGGTAACGAGCAGTCGACCGCGGCCGTACGTCACCACCGTGCCGGCGTACACCATGTTGCGCCGGTCGCCGATGCCGAGCTTGGGGTCGGGGAACGTGTCGGTGACCTTTTCTACCGATAGCG
>CAZYAK010000026.1:0-18033 GCA_964645935.1 uncultured Candidatus Peribacteria bacterium
GATGCGCAGATACGACCTTCCGGACTTTGCGGGAACGTGGCATGGAGAGGGTGTGGATGTGTGCTTCCAGTATACGGTTTTCACCCAAAATTGGCAACGCGTGGCTCAAATGGGACTAGGAGCTCCGCGAGTTGCTGGAAGGCCCGGGTGCCGTGTCCGCAGGTGCAGAGCCCGGCTGCTCTGCCGGACGGATGACGCGGGCGGTCGTGACGATTGCCGTCCCGGATCGTCGACGGTTTGCGGGGAGGGGGATTTGACATTTAATGAGCGTATTTCCTGGAATACGTGTACCATGTCCGGGCTTATGCCTCAAACCCCGTACCGTCCCGACGCGAAGTTCTCCGATCTCGGCATCGCGCCGCTTTTCCTTAGCGTGATCGATTCGCTCAAGTTTGAGCGCCCCACCCCCATCCAGCACCAGGCCATCCCCATCGCGGCGGAGGGCAAGGACGTCGTGGGCATCGCGCAGACGGGCACGGGCAAGACTCTCGCCTTCGGCATCCCCATGCTGCAGCGCCTCGCCGCACACGGCGGCCGCGGCCTCGTCATCCTCCCCCCCCGTGAGCTCGCGTACCAGGTGGAGGAGTCGCTTCGCCCCTTTGCGAAGCAGGTTGGCATCAAGATGGCCGTGTTCGTGGGCGGCGCCTCCATGAAGCTCCAGTGCGACATGCTCCGCCAGGACCCCAAGATCGTCGTGGCTACCCCCGGCCGCCTCAATGATCACCTGGAGCAGGGCACCATCACGCTGCGCGAGGTAAACATCCTCGTGCTCGACGAGGCCGACCGGATGCTGGACATGGGCTTCAAGCCGCAGATCGACCGCATCCTCAAGCACGTGCCCAAGGATCGTCAGACCATGCTCTTCTCCGCCACGATGCCGCGCGAGATCCTCACGCTCGCCACCACGCAGATGAAGACGCCGCTGCGCATCGAGGTGGCGCCCCAAGGCACTGCCGCGGAGAAAGTGGAGCAGGAGCTCTTCGTCGTCGGCAAGCACGAGAAGATCCAGCTCCTGGAGAAACTCCTGGACGAGTACCGCGGTACCGTCCTCGTGTTCTCCCGCACCAAGCACGGCGCAAAGAAGATGACTCGCATCCTCCGCGCCGCCGGCCACAATGCCGCGGAGATCCACGCCAACCGCTCGCTCAGCCAGCGCCGCGAGGCCCTCGAGGGGTTTAAGAACGGCCGCTACCGCATCCTCATCGCCACAGATATCGCCGCGCGCGGCATCGATGTCACCGGCATTGAGGTGGTGGTGAACTTCGACCTCCCCGACGATCCCGCCGACTACGTGCACCGCATCGGCCGCACCGCGCGTGCCGGACGCGAGGGCCGCGCCATCTCCTTCGCCAGCCCCGACCAGACCGACGGCATCCGCCAAATTGAGAAGCTCATCCGCACGTCCATCAAGCGCAGTCCCTTGCCCGGCAACCTGCCGCCCGCCCGCCCCCAGCCCCCGCGCGACGATGATCGCGGCGGCCAGCGCTCTGGCGGTCGCTCCGGCGGATTTTCTCCCAAACCCGCGCAGTCCGGCTCCTTCGGAGGCGGACGCCACCGCGGCGGCCGCGGTCGGCGCGGAGGGAGCGGAGGTGGTGGCGGCGTGCCCGGCGGCACCAGCGCGCACGGTCGCGGCTTTGGCTACGAGCGCGTGACGCAGGATCCTCAAACACCTCCTCCCGGTCGCGACATCGGCTCGGGCGAGCTGGCGCCGGTGATCGAATCCTAAGTACCTGCCCACGCGAAAGGGGGCGGAGCAGATGCTCCGCCCGGGTGTGCTGTACTCCGCCTCACCAGAAGGTGGGCGGGGGCTTGGGGCCGTGGGTGATCGTCAAGATCACCCAGCCCACAAGAATGAGCAGGAAGCCCAGGGGCAGGCAACCCACTCGGGCCACCCAGACCCATGTGCCCAGCGCATCGATGCGCTTTACCACCGCCCACTCGGGCGGCAGGGAGGCGAAGGCGACGAGCCCAACGCCCAGGACGTACAGCATGATGCCGAGAACCTCGTAGTCCATGTTTTTTCCTGTTCTGCGCCGACGTGGCGCTACGACCGTTCCCACAGAGATCCGCGGCGATACAAGGAACGGTATCGACAGGATACCGAAAAAACGTCAACCGTCACGCGGGTTCGTGCACCCTGATTCCGGGGCTTCTGTCAGCCCTTCGTAAACCAACGAGGCACACCGGGCGGGTGTACCCCCTACTCCTCCGTGCGGGCCTTCCGGCTCCGCTGCCGTCGGTCTCCGCGGGGCGTGCGCCGGGCGGAACGCGACGATGGCCATAGTATGTGGCGGGGTCGCCCCGGAATCACGGGGGTTCGATAGCCCTAGTTTCTTTGCTCTAGGAAGCCCTGAACTTCGTGTGCAAGCCTAAGGCTTCTGGCAGATGCTCGAGAAACCGTGTACTACTCTTTCCCGCAGGGCCGTCGCGACTGACGTCCCATTTCCCCCTCTTGCCATGCACCTCCGCAGAACCACCCTCTTCGCCGCGACGGCTGGCGTCGCCTCCGTCGCGCTCCTGGCCACCGGGGCTATGGCCGCCTCCGTCTCCTCCGCGCGCATCCGCTCCGCGGCTGTTCGCGCCTGCGTGCAGACGCATGTGCACAACCAGAGCGGGCACGTCAATGTCCAGGCTCTCCAGACGTGCCTCCGCGCCGCGCGCGGCGGCTCGTCCTCGTCCGTCAGCAGTTCGCGCTCCAGTTCGTCGATCGGCGGTATGAACAGCTCCCGCTCCTCCAGTCTCGTGAGCTCCTCGGCGAGCTCGCTTTCCATGAGCAGGTCGTCGATGTCGTCCGTGAGCTCGGCCCCGGCATCCAGCACGTCGTCTTCGGTCTCCAGTTCGTCGCAGAGTTCCCTCGCCTCCGTGACGATCAGCAACGTTGCGTTCACGCCCTCCACGCTCACTGTGAAGAAGGGCACGACCGTGCGTTGGACCAACAACGACACGGCCAAGCACACCGTGACCCGCGACTCTGTCCCCGGCCCCTTTAGTCCCGCACTGAAGCAGGGCGAGTCGTACTCCTACACGTTCACCAAGGTCGGCACGTTCCCGTACCACTGCTTCTTCCATGACCACATGACGGGCAGCGTCACCGTCACGGAGTGAGCGCCGTTCCCACCGACGGATCACGGGGGCCCCGCATGGGCCCCCGTCGCGTATCTGGGATCAGATCGCGTCCTTAGGGCGCACCAGCGCAGCGCCTGCGGGGACGAAGTGCATCTCATCGAGGACGGTGCCCGTGGGTGGGAGGATGCGCACGATGACGGCGTCGATCCCGAAGAATCCGCGGATCACGGAGCCCTCGCCCCGGATGAGGCGCCGCCGCTGCATCATCCGTGCCTCGCGGGCGCCCACGGCCACCGGGACGAGCCCGTCCGCGCGGGGAGCGAGGTCGGCGGCGGAGAGCGACCCGGTGAGTGCGGGGGGCAGGTCCGAAGCATCCGCCACGCGGTAGAAGAACTTGGGGGTACCGAGGTCATCGAGCACCGTGACGTCGGCCGTAAGGGCCAGGCGGTCCCGCGTGGTGGCGTCCACGAGGTGGTACTCGTCCAGGAACGTGCCCGTGGGCGCCAGGATTCCACCGATCCGCATGGCGGGGAGCCCGAAGAAACCGGGGAGTTCGTCGCCCGGACCCTCGATGAGCTTCTCCCGCTTCATCATTGCGGCCTCGGCGCTCGCGACGGCCATCGTGGAGCCGGTGAGTGCGGAGGAGCCCTCTGCAGCGGGGTAGGGGACGGCGCCGTGGGGCGTGAGGAAGAGCTTGGGTGCGTCCTCCAGGAACCCGACTTCGGTCGTGCCGGCCGCGAGGAACGCGGAGGCGACGGCGGTCTCCGCGCGGGTGGCGCCGCGCCCGGCCATGCCCATGATCGCGGCGGAGAAACGGGCGAACTCCCAGAAGAGCAGCGTGAACGCGGCCACCATCACGAGCGGGGCGACGCGGCGCACCCACCCCGACGAGCGCGGGCGGAAGCCGCGCAGGAGGAGCGAGTTGCCCACTACGGACACGGAGCTCAGCGCCATCGCGAGGCCGGCAAGCTCGGGACTGAGGAAGATCCCGAACGGAGCGAGCAGCGCGCGCGCTGCAACGGGGATCCCGAGCACGTTGTAGAAGAGTGCGAAGAACAGGTTGCTGCGGATGGTCCACATCGTCGTCCGGGAGAGCTCCAGGGCCGTCACAACGTCCTCCAGTCGATTGCGGACGAGCACGATGCCTCCGGTCTCCATGGCGATGTCCGTGCCCGAGCCCATGGCGATCCCCAGGTCCGCCTGGGCCAGCGCGGGCGCGTCGTTGATGCCGTCGCCCACCATGGCCACGCGCTTCCCGTCAGCCTGCAGCGCCTTCACGCGTGCGGCCTTGTCGCCGGGGAGCACCTCCGCGAGGACCTGGTGGATGCCAGCCTCCGCCGCGATGGCTTCGGCCGTGCGGCGGTTGTCACCGGTGATCATCAGGCTCTCGATGCCCATTGCGTGCAGTCGCTCCACGGCGGCCTTGGCGTCGGGCTTGATGATGTCCGCGACCGCGAGGAGTCCCAGCAGCCGCCGGCCGTCCGAGAGGCGCATCACCGTCTTACCCGTCGCCTCCAGCTTCTTGGCGATCTCCTCGTCCTCGGACGCGTTCGCACCGATCTCCGTCATGAGCGCGCCGTTGCCGAGGAAGTAGGTCGTTCCGTCAACGTCGCCGCGCACGCCCTTCCCCGGAATGGCATGGAAGGCCGAAACCTTCGCCGGCTCCACGCTCCGGCGCTCGGCCTCTGCGAGCACGCTCTGGGCCAGCGGGTGCTCCGATGCGGCTTCCAGCCCCGCGGCGATTCGGAGGATCTGCCCGGCGAGCGCGTCGGGATCGCCCTTGCCGAACGCGATGACGTTTTGGACCTCGGGCTTCCCGCGGGTGAGGGTGCCGGTCTTGTCGAAGACGACGACGCGCACACGCGCGGCGGTCTCCAAAGGCTCGCCGCCCTTGATGAGGATCCCGTGCTCCGCGCCCTTGCCTGTACCCACCATGATGGCCGTGGGCGTAGCCAGGCCCAGTGCGCAGGGGCAGGCGATGACGACGACTGCGGTGAAGGTGAGGAGCGAGAAGCTGAGGGTCGCCCCGAGAAAGACGTACCACACGACGAACGAGAGGGCCGCCGCCGCGATGACCGCCGGGACGAACCACGCCGATACGCGGTCCGCGAATCCCTGGATGGGTGCCTTGGAGCCCTGGGCCTCCTCCACGAGCCGGATGATCTGGGCGAGCATTGTGTCCTTGCCCACCTTGTCCGCGCGGAACTCGATGCTCCCGGTGCCGTTCAGGGTGGCGCCAGTGACGCGGTCGCCCGGGTGCTTCTCCGCGGGGATACTCTCGCCGGTGACCATGGACTCGTCCACGGATGTGCCGCCGGTAAGGATCACGCCGTCGACGGGGATCTTCTCGCCAGGGCGGACCACGACGACATCGCCCGCGACGACCTCCTCCACGGGGATGTCCAGGGTCTTGCCCCCGCGGACCACGCGGGCGGTCTTGGCCTGCAGGGACATCAGCTTGCGGATGGCGTCCGAGGTGCGGCCGGTGGCCTTGGCTTCCAGCCACTTCCCGAGCAGCACGAACGTGATGAGGAACGCCGCGGTCTCGAAGTACAGGTCCGGGACCTTGTCGCCGCTGACGCCGAGGACCGTGCCCTCGCGGGCGACGTGCCCGGCGAAGCTCCAGAGGCTCATGGCGTACGCCACGGTGGTGCCGATGGCGATGAGGCTGTCCATCGTACAGGTCCGCATCCGCAGCGCGGACCATGCGCCCTTGTAGAAGGGCGCCCCAAGCGCGAACTGCACCGGGGTGGTCAGGACGAGCGAGGCGATGCCGATCCAGGGTGTGAGGACGAGCGCCCCGGGGAGGAGCGGGAGGAAATCCAAGAGCATGAACCAGAGCATCGGGAGGCTGAGGACCAGGCCCCAGAGGAAGAGCCGGCGGTACGTCCCGGCGTCCTCGCCCCGGTGATCGCGGTGTGCATGGGGGTTCGCGTGCCCGCCGGAGACGGGAGCCGCCTTGTAGCCGGCGTGCTCCACGGTGCCGACGAGTTTCGGGATCGGGCAGGTGGAGGCGTCGTGCCGCACCGTGGCCTTGCCGGCCGCGAAATTCACGGAGGCGTCGGTGACGCCGGGCTGCTTTTGCAGTTCGCGCTCAATGATGTTCGCGCACGAGGCGCAATGCATGCCGGTGATGGCGAGGGTGGTCTGGGAGGAAGCCATGGAGAACGGGGGGGTCAGGCAGACGGGGGGTCGATGACGGTGAACTGGCCGGGGAACATGCCCATCGTGCACGTGAACCGGATGACACCGACCTGCTGCGGGGTGAACTCGATGACGTTCTCGCCCAGGGCGAGCGGCTGGTTGATGCCGAGGGAGGGGACGGCGATGCCTGCGGTGCAGGTGCCAGGGGCGTTACCGTCGATGACCCAGCGGACGGGCAAGCCGCGCAGCACCACGAAGGCGTTGGGCACGTAGTCGCCGTAGGTCTGGCGCATCCGCGCAACCTGGACGCCGTTCTCGAGTGTGACGTTCTCCACGGCGGTGGCCGTCGGGACGGGGTTCCCTTCCCACGGCGGAGCCCACCCGGTCAGGCGGGAGCCGTTCTGGAGGTTTGCCACCGCGAGCGCGACTACGAGGACGCCCGAGGCGGCGTAGAACATCTTGGCCGCCGCCCCGCGCACCGCGGAGGCGAGCCCACCGATGCCGAGGAGCCCCGGGGCGGTGCCCAGCGCGAACGCGGCCATGACGAGGCCTCCCGCAAGGAAGCTCCGTGTGCCCACCGCGGCTACCTGCATCATCTGGGTGAAGCCGCAGGGCAGGAAGAACGTGAGGGCCCCCAGCGCTAGCGCGCTGCGATGGCTGTACTCGCGCTCGTGGGAGCGGTGGATGCCGAGCATCCGGGCGATCCCGGAGGGGAGGGTGAGCCTCAGGGCGCTGAGGCGCGGCGACACCTCCGTGAGCTGGATGCCCAGGAGGAACATCACGGTCGCGGCCGCGATGGTGAGGAGCCCCACCGCCACGGGCGAGGGGGCGAGCACGCTTCCGATGACCCCGAGTAGGCCGCCCAACAAGAAGAATCCGCCGACGCGTCCGAGGTTGAAGAAGAGGTGCGGCCGGAAGTTCTCCCAGGCCGAGGCCTCAGGATGCTTCTCCGCGTGCCGGGCCGAGGCTCCGAGGACGAGGCCGCCCACCAGCGCCATGCAGGTGGAGACCCCGGCGGCGAGGCCGACGAGTAGGGCGGAGGCAGGCCCGGATCCGCCGCCCCCGGAGAGCGCGAGGATCGTGAGCAGGCCCGTGCGCTCTGCGAGCACCCAGAGGAGCGCCACCGCGAAGGCGCCCAGAAGCAGGCGCAGGTAGACGTCCCCGTCGCCCGTCAGCCACCGGCGGGCCTCGCTGGCGCCCACCTCGTAGCCGGCGTCGCGCACGGCATCGCGGATGCGCGCGATGTCGAGGACGCCGTCGTGCTCCAGCTCGGCCCGGGCCGCGCGGTGCGAGACCCGGGCGCCCTTGATGCCCGGGATCTTCAGAAAGGCCCGTTCGAGCGTGAGCTCGCAGGAGCGGCAGTGCATGTTCCGGATGGGGATCGCGGTGCGGGTCATGCGGGGCGGCGGGAAGTGCTTACTTGTTGGCGAGCGAAGACACTTTTAGGATCTCGTCGATCATTTCCTGCTTCTTGCGGGGGCCGGCGCTCTCCAGGGCCGTGCGGACGCAGCTATGGAGATGCCCCTCCAGGAGGGACTGGTGCGCGGACTTCAGGAGGCCGATGACGGCCAGATTCTGCTGCATCACGTCGATGCAGTACGCGTCGTTCTCCACCATGGTGACGAGTTTCCGGAGGAGCGTGGACGCCTTCTTCAGGCCGATGGCCGTCTTCTGCTTGTGGGAATTCATAGGTGTAATAATGGCTAATGAAAGCGATATTACCCCCACCCCAGGTATAGGTCAAGAGCGATGGGTCAGCGGTGCGCCCACCACCCTTTTTCGCGAAGGGATCCGCTCCAACAAGGGCCGCCCGGCACGCGCGAGCACGAAGGCCGCGTGCGAACCCAGCCTCCAAGCGGCGACGCCCACGAGCGGGGCCGTGAGCATGACGGGCAGCCAGGCGGCGCATGGCGCCATGTTTCCCTCCTGGCGCCGCGCTCAGTGCATCTCCCGGATCAGCCAGCCCTCTTCGGCATCGGGAGCCAGGAGGTAGACGCGGCCTTTGTGATCCTTCTGCACCAGATAGCGCGTGCCGTTGCCGGTCTTGGCGGAAGCGGAGGGATCCGCGGGCATCGTTGCGAGGTACGGCGTGAGCGCTTCCTGTAGGTCCAGCAGGCCCGTGCAGTTCTTGGCATCGTAGCGGCAGATCTCGGTGTTCTGATCGAGCTTGATCTGTGATGGCGGCGTACCATCGTGAGCCTTCTTGTAGAGGAAGAGGGCGTTGGCGATGTGTTTGAGGTCCTTGGCGCGGCGCTGGTTGCGGATGCGCCAGTTCTGGTACTCGGTGGGAGCAGGAGCCTTGATCTTGCGGCCGGCGTGGCGCGTGACGTGCGCACCGGACGCGGTGGGGAGCGTGCGGATCATGCGTGCCGAGGCGGCGGGCACGGCGAGAAAGACCGAGACGACAAGGGCAGCGACGGAGGAGATGCGCATGCGTCGATGCTAGCCGAACCGCCCCCCATGCGGAAGAAGCGGCCGCTTGCCCCTCATGCCGGCTGCGTCGCCAGCGTGTTGCGCCGCTTCTGCCCCTCTCGCACGTCGCGCAGGAAGATGTCGGCGATACTCGCGATCGGGATGGCGATGAGCATGCCGAGCACGGGATGGATGATCCACGGGAAGCTTACGCCCACGAGCGCTGCGATGATGATGGCGGTGGCGGGCAGATCCACGGCGTGTTTCATGATGAGCGGCACCAGGAAGTTATTCTCCGTGAACTGGATGACGTAGTACGCCGCCGTGATCACGATGCCCCATGTCATCCCGCCCTCGGCCAGTGCGATCATGATGGCTGGCACGGCGCCGAAGAGGGGACCCACATACGGGATAAATTCGGTGAAGCCCGCAAGCAACGCCAGCGTGAGCGCGTACGGCATCTTGAGCGCCGTGAGGATCACGAAGGTCATTCCACCGATGATGCAGCACAGCATCAGTTGGCCGCGGATCCAGTGCCCCAGCTTGTCGTTGATGCGCTGGGCCCGCTCGTCCAGGTACGGCCACATCCGCTCCGGGAAAAATCGGCGGAACCAGGCGTAGATGCGCGCGTGGTCAATCTGCAGGAAGAACGCGGAGAGCATCACGATGAACGCATCGCGCACAAACGCGAGGACGGATCCGGCCAGACCCGTCAGGAACTGCACCGATCCCGCGGCCACCCCTGACAGCGCCGCGCTGATGCGCTCCAGCGCGTCGGGCCCGTTGAGGGCCAGGTTCCGGAGTGTCATCCGTAGCAGGATGGTGAGGCGCACGTTCATCTCTTGTGACAGGAGCGGCACGGAGATCGTGCGTTCGGTGAGCATGCGCTGCACTTCGGTGTCCGCCAGCCGCGCGATCTCGCCCACTTGCTTGGCGATCACCGGCACCAGCGAGAACACGAGCAGCATCGCCACCGTCAGGAACACCGCGTAATGCAGGAGGATGGCTAGACTTGGCTGCACGCGCCACCGTCGCAGGTAGCGCACGCCAGGATCGATGACCGTGGCCAGGAGCAGTCCCAGCAGGAACAGCACGATGATCCGTTGCAGCGTGATCGTGATGAGCACCCCTGCCACGATGGCGAGCACCGCGAATGCCGCACGCACCACGCTCGGGAGCGACACGATGCCCCGCACCTCGCGGCCCGGGGAGGGTGCGGGGGGGGTCTCCGCTGCGGATGGATGTCGCTTGGGCATCTGCGGAGTGTGAGGATACCGCACGGGCGGACGGGTGGCGAGCGCGGTTCAGCGTGTGATGGACACAAGGCCCGTCTCTGCCAGCGGTGCGGACACCGTTACGCGGCCACCGGGCTCGCGCGAGACGTAGTAGCCGGTACCGTCGCCCTTGGGCGCACGCGGGTCGCGCGGGATGGCCGGGAGATACGTGGGGACGAGGGCGCCCAGATCCAGAAGCCCGCGGCACGAGACACCCTTGGAGGCACACAGCTCCTGGGGCTCGGCGGGGATGGGGGAGGGGAACGCGCCGTTGCGGTCTACGGAGTATTGCGCCAGGCCACTCATGACGGATGTGACGTCCTGCTTGCGCTGGTTGTCGCGCGACGCGGGCACGGAGGCCTGCTGTGTGGGTGCGGGGGCTGGCGGGGGCGCTGTCGCGGAGGAATCCTGCTGGCGCGAGCGCGAGCGGATGGTCTGCATGAGCACGGTGGCCTGGTCAATCTCTCGCTCCGACATATTGTCGGCGAAGTACTGCTCGATGGCGTCGCGGTCGGGAAGCTCGGCGCCCGCGCTCTCGGCGGTCACCAGCCACGCGAAGGCACGCACGTCGTTCTGGGATGCGCCTTGTCCGGTGTAGTACATCATGCCGAGTGCGAGCATCGCGTCGGTGCTGCCGGCATAGGCCTTGCGTTCCAGTTGCTGGATGCGCGTTTCCGAAGGGCGCGTGACGTGGCAAATCGGGAGCTCGGTGCACTTGATGCGGCGGCAGGCGCCATCCTGCACCATGCCCGCGCGGCCGCCGCCGGACGAGCATTCGATGCTCGTGCGCAGCAGCTCCTCGGTCGTAGGACACAAGTTTGGCTGGACGTACGTGGCTGCGGTCGCGAGCAGCGGCGAGAGGAAGAGGGCGGTGACGAGGAAAGCCAGGCGGGAAGGACGCATGGTCACGAGTCTACGCCCAGAGTCCGGCCGCGCCCAGCGCGCGACGGTCATTCTCCCAGGAATCCGCCGGCCTGTAGCTCGTAGAGCGCGCGGTACGCACCGCTCTCTCGCTTCACGAGCACATCGTGCGGACCCTCCTCCACGATGTGTCCGTCCTCGATGACGAGGATGCGGTCGGCTTTCTTGATGGTGGAGAGGCGGTGCGCGATCACGATGGATGTGCGGCCCTGCATCAGGCGCTCCAGCCCTTCTTGGATGAACGCCTCGGAGTGCGAGTCTAGGCTGCTCGTGGCCTCGTCGAGTACGAGGATGGGCTTGTCTGCGAGGATGGCGCGCGCGATGGCTACGCGCTGGCGCTCGCCGCCGGAGAGCTTCACTCCGCGCTCGCCCACCAGGGTCCGGTAGCCCAGGGGCAATCTCTCCGTGAACTCGTGGGCGTGGGCGAGCTTGGCGGCGCGCTCGATGTCCTCCGGCGTCGCGCCCGGCGATCCGTACGCAATGTTCTCCGCGATCGTGCGATGGAAGAGGATCGGATCCTGCGACACCAGCGCGATGCTGGAGCGCAGACTCTCCTGCGTAATGCTGGAAATATCCTGCCCGTCGATGCGCACAGCACCCTCTTGCGTGTCGTACAGACGGAAGAGGAGCTTCACGAACGTGCTTTTGCCGCCACCCGAATGCCCCACCAGCGCCACACGCTCTCCGGAGCGGATCTCCACGGAGAAGTCCTTATAGATCCAGCGCGAGGCGGCGTCGTAGCGGAATCCTACCCGTTCGAAGACGATACGGCCCTCCGTAGCACAGAGTGCAGTTGCCTTCGCGCGGTCGCTGACGTGTAGGGGTTGCATCGAGAGCGCCACCATCTCCTTGCAGTGGGCCATGTTCTGGAGGAAATCGCGCAAATTGCGGCCGATCTCGGACAGCCGAGCCCACAGCTGTCCTACGTAGAACGTGACCACGATGAACCCGCCCGCGGTGAACTCCCCGCGGGACCACAGCTGCACGGCAAGGAGCAGCACCGCACCCTCGATGAGGATGAGCGCGAGAAACTGTATCAGGTTGAAGACCGTGCCCACACTCCACGTCTTTCGCACTCTCAGGCGCCACTCGCTGAGCAGCCCGGCGTGCCGCGTGTCCTCGCGGCTCTCGGCGCCGAATGCCTTTACGAGCGCGTTGCCCGTGAGGGTATCCACGGCGTTGGCCGAGATTTTGGTGTCGTGCTCGTCCACCCACTCGTGGTAGCGCGAAAGGATGAGATTGAGGCCGATGGAGAGCGCAGTAAAGAGCACCATGCCCACGAGCATCACCACCGCGATGAGCGGTGCGTACGCGGCCAGCACCGCGGTGAGGCCCACGGTGATCACCACGGCCGGCAGAAAGTTAAACCACACGCGGTCCAGGATGTTTTCCACCGCGTCCACGCCGCGGCGGATCTTCCGCGCGCTGGCACCCGCGAAAGCGTTGACATGGAACCCCGTGGAGAGCCGCTGCACGTGCCCGAACACATCGGCGTCGATCTGCGGCATAATGGCCGACTCGGTGTATCCGAGTATGAGGACGGCCACCTGGTCGAATACTGCCCACAGCGCCGCACAACTCACGCCTGCCACTACCATCCACAATGCGTAGCCCACCGCCGTGGGGTCACTGGGAGCACCGGTGGCCACGACGTCGATCGCTTCCTTGTAGAAGAACGGCTGCGCCAGCGTGGCGACCGTGGAGAGCAAGAGCAGCACGAGCATGCCAAGCAGCGCGCCGAGATGGCGGCGCACGTACGGCCACAGGAAACGGGCCACTTGCCAGTGCGTGATGCGGGGAGCGCTCATGAAGTTCGGACACGGTACTGCCCCGGGAGCTTCGTTGTGAAGAAAAATGTGGTGAAATATTCTTTTGACTACTCCTTTGCCAGAAATCGGCCCTCCCGTAGCCTTTGAGTATGTTCCCCCGCGGTCCGGTGGCCATCGTCGGTACGGTACTGGCCTTCGCGGGCGTGGTGGCGAGCTTCGTGCTCGTGCTGCGGACCTTGGCGCCCGCAGATCCTGCGAGGAGCCTGTACCAAGGCGTCCGGGATCCCCTCGTAGCGACCGTGGAACGCGAGGGGCCAGAGGCGGCGCTGGCGCTGCTGCGGCAGCGCATCGCGGATCCCGCCGTGGCGGGCATCTGCCACGCGCTCGTCCATGAGGTGGGCCAGGCGGCGCGCGCCAAGCTCGGGACTGACGAGGCACTGCGCACCGACGACGACATCTGCGGCTCGGGCTACACCCACGGGATCATCGAGACGAGCTTTGCGGAGATGGGCGATCCTGCCGTCGCCTCCAAGACGTTCTGCCCGCCCAAGCAGGCCAAGTGCTTCCACGGTCTCGGCCACGGGCTGATGTTCGCGTTGGCCAACGACGTGCCGCGGTCCATCGCCCTCTGCGACGCGCTTGCTGAGCGCTCGGACCGTATCCAGTGCGCGGAGGGCGTGTTCATGGAGAACTTCAACACCGACGAGTCAGTGCACCGCACGGCATATCTGCGAACAGACGATCCGTTCTTCCCGTGTCGCGATCAGGCCGAGCCGTACAAGGGCGTGTGTGCCTTCTACGCGCCGCGCTACTACGTGCGCCTCCACCCGCAGGCCTACAAGGAGGCGCTTGCTTGGTGCGCCACGTTACCCAAGGGTCCGGCCGACGGCTGCGCCAAGGGAGTGGGGAGTGTTACCGCCAAGCAGCACATCAACGACCCCCTCCTGGCGCAGGACGTGTGCGAGGGCGGTGCCGCGGACCAGGTGGGCTACTGCGTGCAGGGCGCCGTAAGCTACGTGATCGTGCACCACGCGTCTGTGGCCAAGGGTCAGGAATTTTGTGACGCCCTCCACGACGAACATCGCGCGGGGTGCGAGCGCGTTCTGCAAGAGAGTGAGCCGTTCTTCGGGGAGTGATCAGGCTTTCTTGGCCTTGAGCGCGGGCAGGTCGCAGACGACTTTGAGCGGATGCACCTGGTGAGCGGGAGCCGTGCCGGCACGCCAGGCTTCGATGCTCTGGAAGCAATCCAAGAACATGTTGCGCATGCTGTCGTCGGCGTAGAAGGCGATGTGCGGCGTGGCCACCACACGCTTGTGCTGTACCAGGGCGCGGTTGCCTTTTGCATCCTGCTCGTTCTCTAAGACGTCCAGGAGGGCGTGGGACAGGTGTCCCGATTCCAGTGACGCGAGCAGCGCCGTGGAATCTACCAGCGAGCCACGTGCGGTGTTGACCAGCACGGAGCCTGGCTTCATCCGCGCCAGCTCCTTGGCGCTAATGAGGTGCTTGGTGGGGCCGGAGCCGGGGATGTGCAACGTGACAATGTCGCTTGCCGCGAGGAGGTCCTCCAACGGGACGTACCGTATGCCGTAGAACTCCTCCAGCTCGATGGTGCGGCAGCGGTCGGTGGCGAGGATGCGCATCCCAAACCCCCACGCAATACGCGCGACGGCTCGCCCAATCTTGCCCGTACCCACGATGCCGAGCGTCTTGCCCTTGAGCGACATACCGCGGAGTCCGTGGTAGGTGAAGTCGCCGCCCGCCACGCGCCGGCTGCCCTCGTGGATGTGGCGCATCGTGGAGAGCAGGAGCGCGAACACGTGCTCCGCGATGACGTGCGAGCCGTAGTCCGGCACATTGCATACCGCGATGCCGCGCTCCTCACAGGTGTCCAGGTCGACGTGGTCGTAGCCCACCGAGCGCGTGCAGAGCAGTTTGAGCTTGGGAAGGCGCGCGATAACCGTGCGCGGGAATGCCACATTCACAAATGTGGAGACAATCTCTGCGTCCTTGCAGGCGTCCACGAGGGCGTCCTCGGAAAGCCCCGCGGGCGCGAACGCTGCGTCCGGAAAGCGCTCCAAAACGAGCGTACGGTCCTGTGCCTCCACGTCCAGAAACACGATGGGGGAAGCGGCAGGAGCCATCATTCGTACAGGGTGACGAGATCTTTGAGAGGCGCGCGTTCGTGGTGCTCGCCGGCCTCCTTCTCGCCGCTGCGATAGCGGCCCAGCATGATGCCGCCCACAACCGCTTCCTGAGGAGGGAGCTTGAGGGCCTCGTGTGCCTCGCCGTGGTGTAACGACACCCAGCAGCTCCCGATGCCCATGGCCGTCGCGCCCAGCAGCACATGCGTCATGGCCGACATGCAGGAATATTCCAGCTCGCGCAGGTTCCAGACCGGTTCCTGGTTGGCGGGACGCGCGGTGCGCAGGCACGTGACCACCACGAAGGCTGAGGCCCCCGCGACGAAGTTGCCGTAGCAGCTAGCATGCATGAGCGCCTCGCGGAGAGAGGGGTTCTCTACGATGTGGAATCGCCATGGTTGCGTGTTGCCGACGCTCGGCGAGAGGTGTGCCAGCTCGAGGAGGGCTAAAACGTCCTCACGTGGCAAGGGCTCGTCTTGGTAGTATCGGATGCTGCGCCGGCGTTTGCAGAGTTCCCGGAAGTCGTCGAGGGACATCATGTGGGCTGGGGAATGCCATGAGTATACCCCTCCTCCCGCCATCGCGCAGGCGCTAGAGTGTCCGCATGCCCATGCCCACTATCCTCGGGCCCGCCCCCGAAATCGTCCTGCCGGACCAGGATGGCGTACTCCAGCGGCTGTCCGACCGGAAGGGGAAGTGGACCCTCGTCTACTTCTACCCCAAAGACGACACTCCCGGCTGCACCATCGAATCGTGCGGTTTCCGCGATCGGATCGCAGAATTCAGCGCGCGCGGGTGTGAGATTTTCGGCATCAGCGGCGATTCTGTGGAGAGCCACAAGGCGTTCGCGGCCAAGTACCAACTGCCCTTCCGTCTCCTGGCCGACACCGGGCTCCAGGCCGTCACGACCTACGGTGTCTGGAAGGACGGTATTCTCCTCAGCGGCATCGCGCGCACGTCGTTCCTGGTGGATCCCGAAGGGACCATCGCCAAAGTCTACAGCCCCGTGCAGGCGCTGACGCATCCGCAGCAGGTCCTCTCGGATCTCGACTCCCTCGCTCCTCACACATGATCGAGTTCCAGCGCCTCATCCTCGGCGACACGGTGCGCAACAGTGTCTTTACGGAGGCGCTGCGGCGCACCGTGAAGGCGGGCGATACGGTGGCGGATATCGGCTCGGGCACCGGATTCCTGGGTTTTGTCGCCTCGCGCTTGGGAGCCAAGCGGTGCCACCTCTACGAGATGGATCCGGATGCGCTCACACTCAGCAAGAAGATCGCCAAGCAGAGCAAGATCGACAATTGCGCCTTCCACGGCGGCCACTCTGCGGCTGTGAAGACGCCGCCGCAGGTGGATGTGCTGGTCTCCGAGACGCTGGGGAACTACGCGCTGGAGGAGAACATCCTGGAGACGCTCCAAGACGCCCGGCGCTTTCTCAAGCCTGGTGGTGTGATGATCCCCCAAACCCTCACGCAGCTGGTGTCACCCGTGACGGCATCACGCTTGCGCGACGCCTTGGACGTATGGGATGTGGGCCACGGACTCGATTACCGCTGCGCCCGCGAGGTGTCGCTCAACAACGTGTACGTCCGCACCGTGCAGAAACAAGACCTCTCCGAAGACCTTCCTGCGCGCACGTGGGATGAGATCGACTTCCGTGAGGACACGTCCAGCGACCGTCAGGCGAGCGTGGAGTGGACGGTCGGCGCGCCCCGCACCGTGTACGGATTTGCGCTGTGGTGGGCGTGCAGTCTCCTGCCCGGTCTCTCCATCTCCACGGCCCCCGATGCCCCGCAGACGCACTGGGAACAGCTCTTCCTGCCCCTTCTGGAGCCGATGGCGGTTGCCGCCGGCGAGACACTCGTCTGCCGGCTGCATTCCGATACACACTACGAGGTGAAGGTGCGTCTGCGCTGGGAGGCGGCTATCAAGGGCAAGGATGGCAAGCAGCGCGCGCGCCAGGAGATGGACATGAAGAAGGGACAGGTGGCGTGACGAGTGGGCGAGTGGGCGAGTGGGCGAGTGGGCGAGTGGGCGAGTATACTGCTTGGCTTGTCGAAATGACGTACTCGTCACTCGCACACTGGTCACTGGTTCGCCGTCCATTGCGTCCTTGCGGCTCTTCGCCGATCATGCGGACCATGCCCACGACGAAGAATCACAGGAAGAAGGACAAGCTCACCGAGGCCGAGAGCTCGCACGTGGCGGCGATTATCGCGCGCAACATCGACACGCTGCTGGAGCTGCGTCGACAGCTCAATCGCACGCAAAGCCCCCAGGACCGCATGGCTGACGCCATCACGGCGTTTTCGGGTAGCCCGCCGTTCCTCGTCTTCCACATCGTGTGGTTTACGGTGTGGATGGTCATCAACCTGGGCTGGGCCGGAATCCCCGCGTTCGATCCGTTCCCTTTCGGTCTGCTCACGATGATCGTGTCGCTGGAAGCGATCTTCCTCTCTACCTTCGTGCTGATCTCCCAGAACCGCATGGCCGCAATGAACGACGAACGCGCGGACCTGGACCTGCAGATCAACCTCCTCGCTGAATACGAGGTCACCAAGGTGCTGAGGATCGTGGACGCCATCGCGGATCATCTGGGTCTCAAGGAAGGCAGCGACCCGGAGCTGGAGGATCTGAAGCAGGTGGTGCCCCCCGACGTTGTGCTGCGCGAGATGCACGCCCGGCATCTGGCCGATGAACAGAAGCTCTCTTCTCAAGCCTAAATGCTCTCCGCCCTTGTCTTCCTCTGCGGCGCGTCGGTGATGGTGCTGGAGATCCTGGCCGGCCGCTTCTTTGCGCCGTATGTGGGCACCTCCATCACGGTGTGGACCAGTCTCATCGGCACCGTGATGGCGGGCCTGAGCGTGGGCTACGCCTCCGGCGGCTTGCTTGGCGATCGGTGGCGGAGCCTGCCGCGCCTGCGCATGATGGTGGCGGTGGCCGGTGCATGGATCGTGCTCCTGGCCTTTGTCCGCGACCCGGTGCTCGGTGCCCTCTCCGTGAGCGACCCGCATCTGAGCGCGCTCGCCGCCACTCTCGGCGCCAGCGTGCTGCTGCTCGTTCCGAGCATCCTGCTCGGAGCTGTCACACCGTATGCCGTACGCCTCCGCTCCCGAGACGTGGATCACGTCGGGCGCGCCGCCGGCGGCCTCTCTGCACTCTCGACGTGCGGGAGCATCCTTGGCACGTTTCTCACGGGATTCGCGCTCATCCCGCTCCTGCCCGTGAGCGCCATCCTCGTGGGGCTCGGCCTGATGCTCCTCCTACTCGGGCTCGCTTCTTTCCACCCGCGCGGGCTCTTGCTCT
>CAZYAK010000027.1:0-16350 GCA_964645935.1 uncultured Candidatus Peribacteria bacterium
GCGTGACGCCGGCGCCCGTGAAGATGGAGAAGCCCAGGGACTTGGGGATGCTGAGCAAGCCGAGCAGCAGGTGCTCCGTGCCGATGTAGGGGCTCTTCACGTTCTTCGCCTCCTGCTCCGCGATCTGGAGCGCGAGTTTGGCGTTGGGCGTGAAGCGATCGAAGGGATGCATACGTGATCTGGGAAGGTGGGAAACGGGGATTCCCGATGGGGGCTTGCCCTGTACCGGAGCGAAGCGGCTGGTACAGAGAGTTGGCACTCTAATCCTTGGAGTGCCAGCTGTCCATCGGTATCAAGACATTCTAGGGCAAGACGGCCCAAAGAGCATTGTTCGAAGCCAAGCCTCGGTGGTCGCATGCACGAATGTCGGGAAAGCCTGACGTGGGGAGGGCACGCGAATACGTCACTCTACCGCAGCCGGGTTCCGCAGTTCACCAAAAAAGCCGGGAAAACGGCAGAGGCACTCAGGCTTCTTCCTGATGCGCGGGCTGGCGGTCAGGGCTGAGCCGCGCGTGGAATGCGCGCCAGTCCTCCAGGAACAGCGCGATGATCGTCGTGAGCGGGATGGAGAGGATCACGCCGAGCACGGGATGGAGGATCCACGGGAAGCTGATGCCCACGAGCATCGCGAACATGATGGCGATGGGCGAGAGACCTACAGCACGCTTCATGATGAGTGGCACCAGCAGGTTGTTCTCACACCACTGGATGACGTAGAACACCGCGGCGATCACCAGACCCCAGAAGAACCCCTGCTGCGTCATGGCAATGAGCACAGCGGGCACCGCGGCGATGAGCGGGCCCACTACCGGGATGAACTCCGTGAAGCCTGCGAGAATGGCCAGCGTGAGGGCGTAGGGCACGCGCAGGATGCTGAGCGCCAGGAACACCATGAAGCCTACGGAGAGGCACAGCAGCAGCTGCCCGCGCACCCATTGGGAGAGCTTCCACTGGATGGCCTCCGACTTGTCGTGCACGTACGTGCGGTAGCGCCACGGCACGAAGCCCCTCAGCCATGCGACAATGCGCTCTTTTTCCAGCTGCATGAAGAACGCGAGCACCAGGATGAAGATGAGGTTGAGGAAGAAATCCAACACCGATCCTGCCAGATGCGCTGCGAAGATCAGTGAGCCTTGGGCGGTGGTGGAGAGTGTGCTGGACAGCTGCTGCAGCGCGTCCGTGAACTGCGTAATGGAGAGGTTCTGCAGCGTGTTCTGGATGAAGAGCGTGAGGCGCTCGTTGACGTCCTCGGCGAGGAAGGGGAGCGCCACGTGAGGGTCCTGCAGGAAGAGGTTTACACGCTCGCTCGTGAATGCGGCGATTTGCTGCAGCTGATCAGCGATAATGGGGATGAGCGACACCAGCAGGAACACGAACAGCGCCATCGCAATGACGTACAGGATGAGGATGCCCACCCCGCGCGGGATGCCGAACCGCCGCATGGTCTGCACGCCGGGGTCGATGATCGTCGCCACGAACACCGACAACAGCAGCAGGACGATTTTATCCTTGAGATGGTAGAGAAGCACGGCTCCCAGCCCGATGGCGAGAATGGCGAAGGCTGCCTTTACCACCGAACCTAGCGACAGGTGCACCGTTACCGTGGGGAAGCGCTGGGACTCGGGCAGCGCGGACGCGGTCTCGGGGTCGTGTGCGTTGCGCAGCTCCCGCGCGCGCTTGAGGAGGCGCTGTGCCTTCTCGCCGATAATGCGCAGCGACGTAAAGGCCTGGCCAGTGGTGCGCTTCTTCTTGGTGCTCATGAGGTGGGGCCGGAGAGGAGCACGGATACGATGGTGTCCACGATGAGGAAGGACAAGACGGCAAACACGAGACCGAGGATGGCATTGCGGATGCGAGCCTTAGCCTGCGATGAGTCGCCCTTGAGACCCGAGAGCGCCCACTCGTAGCCCGCCCAGATGATCATGAGGAGGCAGATGGTCCCCAAGAGCCCAAAGATCATCTTGATGAGGTAGCCCAGGTAGATGGGGACGCAGTCGAAGTGGATCTCCCCTGTAATGAAATTGCAGGGGCCCAGCACCCCCGACTCCGGGATGAGCTGCGGCGCAAAGCCCGACGGCGCATCTGCGTGGACGAGCAGCGGGAGCAGGCCTGCGACGAGCCCGAGCGCTGCGGCGGCTCGGAGAGGGATCGAGAAGCGCATCACGCCAAGTATGGGGGAGGGCACGGCGGGTGTCGCTTGTCGCCGGGGCGGGATGTGGCTGTAGCTCTAATCGAAAGGCACAAAGGGCGCAAAAGGGACAGAGGTCCTTGCCAAGCACTCAGCTCCTCGACAGCGCACCCTTTTCTCATTTGTCCCTTCTGTGCCCTTTGTGCCTTCGCCAGCTACTCCGCAGCCGCGCCCCCCGGATTCCGCTATACTTCCACCCCGCCCCCATGCCGTTCTCCTGGTCCACCGCCCCCCGGCCCATGGTCGCGCTCGCTCCTATGGCGGGCGTCACCGACGCGTCGTACCGGCAGCTCATCAAGCGGCTCAGCCCGGAGACGATCCTCTATAACGAGTTCCTCTCCACAGACGCGCTGGCCTACGGCGCCAAGAAGACGTTGGAGATGCTGGAGTTCGATCCGGACCTCGAGCGCCCGTACATCGTGCAGGTGTTCGGCAGCGATCCCGACCACTTCCTGGCCGCAGCCAAGATTATTGAGGAGGCAGGCGCCGACGGCATCGACATCAACATGGGCTGCCCCGCGGCCAAGGTGGTGTCTTCGTGTCACGGTTCCGCACTCATTCGCCAGCCGGACCTCGCCGCCCGTCTCGTGGAGGCCACCGTGAAGGCGGTCAAGATTCCCGTGAGCGTGAAGACGCGACTAGGCTGGGACACCCACGAGACGCTCATCCCGTTCTGCAGGCGTTTGGTGGAAGCAGGCGCGCAGGCCTTCGCCATCCACGGCCGCCGTTACCACGACAAGTTTTCCGGTACATCCAACTGGGACCCCATCTACGCGCTCAAGGAGTCCGTCTCGGTGCCCGTGATCGGCAACGGCGATATCGCCTCTGGCGCGGACGCCGTGGAGAAAATCGGCAACCTGGATGGCGTCATGGTGGGCCGTGGCACTTTTGGGAATCCCTGGGTGATGGCGGACATCGTGAAGGCGCTGGCTGTCCGAGCACACACACCGTCGACCATCGCCTCCATGACGTTCACACAGAAGATCCCCGTCATTTTGGAGCACTGCGAGCTCGCTATTCGCATCAAGGGCGAGAAGCGCGGGATGCTGGAGATGCGCCGACACCTCAGCAGCTACGTGAAGGGTTTTGATGGCGCTGCCGACCTGCGCAGCAAGCTAGTGCGTGTGGAGACGTACGCCGAGGCGCGCGCGCTGCTGGGGGTCTGAGCTCAGACGCGAATCCGCTCCACCGCCACGAAGCTGCGGTTGTCGCGCGCAACGGGCAGATTCCGTTCTTTGCGCATCTGGTGGTTTTGCATGCGCGAGATGCTGAGGCGCCACACTTCTGTAAGGAGGTCTTCCAGCGAGAGGCGTGTGGCCAGCGTGATGAGCTCCTCCGGGGGGACGTTGCCGTCGATGCCGTCGCTGCACAGAAGCAGGCGGTCGCCAGCCACGAGGCGGAGCGTATGGGCGGAGGGGTCGAACCCTTCGCCACCCACGAAACGGGTGAGCGTGTTGGCGTATTGATGCGTGTCTATCTCCTCCTGTCCGATGACGCCCTTATCTGCCAACTCCTGCGCGATTGTGTGCCCCTTAGACAGCGTCCACTCGGGAGCGCTGCGCCATCGATTCGGGACCGGGATCCATGACGATGCCCAGAATCGTTCTTTGGTGCTGTGCTTCCGCCGGTGGATCCACCGTGTGTCGCCGAGCCACAGCATCTCGGCCGTGTCGGACCCAAACTGGGCCGTCGTCACCGCGGCGCCGGTCTTGTGCTTGGTCTGCAAAACCTTCTCCGTCAGCTCCTCATGTGCTCTGAGCAGGCCTGCGCGCAGGTTCGTGCGGTTCTGCACGAGAGACACGGCGATGCGCTCCGCGGTGTCGCGGCCGTCCGCCAATCCGCCCATGGCGTCGATGACGGCTACCCCCTCAGTAGTGAGCACCACGCGGTCCTGGTTCTCGTCGCGGCCGATGCCCTCGTCGCACGCGGCCACGATGTGCAGGCCCGAGGCGGTGTTGTACGACTTGGGCTGCGTGTTCTTCCCCCCGCCGAGCACCACGGCCTGACCGAGACGTTCCATAGTTCTACAGTAGGCTACTACACGAAAACGTCAACTTCCGCGATCCTCTGCAAAAAGGCGCGGGGATTCCGCGCCTACTTGAGATCATGGAGAGGATTAGAGCTGCACCTTCAGGCCCGGGCCCATCGTGGGGGCGATCGAGACGGACAGGATGTACTCACCCTTGATGCCGGCGGGGCGCGCCTCCTTGAGCGCGGAGATGATGGCCTCGAGATTCTCGGCCAGCTTCTTGCCACCAAAGGACATCTTGCCGAACACAGCGTGGATGATGCCCTGCTTGTCCATCTTGCACTCGATGCGTCCGCGCTTGAGTTCCTCGATGGTCTTGGCCACTTTGTCCGTGACGGTGCCTGCCTTGGGGGAGGGCATGAGGCCCTTCTGACCGAGCGTCTTGGCCACCTTGCCGAGATCTTTCATGATGCGGGGAACGGCCACGGCGATATCGAAATCGATGGTGCCGGACTCGATCTGCTTGATGAGGTCCTCGTTGCCGGCCAGGTGTGCGCCGGCCTTCTTGGCCTCGTCGATGAGGTCGTCGGGGACGAACGCGGCGATGCGGACGGACTTGCCTGTGCCGTGGGGAAGAGCGACCGTCGTGCGGACCAACTGGTCGGCTTGGGTGGTGTCGGCGTTGATGCGCACGTGCAACTCGGCCGTCGCATCAAACGTGGCCGTGGAGAGCTGGGTGAGGAGCTCGGCGGCCTCCTCCACAGAATACGAAGGCTTCGTGACGAGAGCCTTCTTCTCGGCGTACTTCTTGCCGCGTGCGCGGGCCATCTGTGTCTTTTTGGCCTTATCAGCCATAACGAAGGGGGGTAGTGGTGCGAGCGTGCCGAAGGGCACTCCCACGGGATGGGCCTACTATGCAGAAATTCCAGACGGATTGCAACGTATCAGGCCCGCTTCTTGGAGGGATTCTTGGCTTTGGCGCTGGGTTTGGCCATGGTGACGGGCTTGGCAGTGGCTGAGGCAGCGGCCATGGGGGCGGTGCGGAAGTCCTGCGGCACCGGGGTGGAGGAACGCGTCACCCAGGAGAGCAGGGTTCCGTAGAGGAAGAGCAGCAGCGGCATGATCCACCACGTGCCCGCGAACGACTCGCGCGCGAGGAGCATCGTGAGGAAGAACGAGAGGAGCGCGAGGAGCATCAGGACGTAGCCGACCATCTTCCAGAGGTACCAGAAGATGGTGCCGCTCACGCGGCGCGAGGCCTCGTCCACGGTGGCGCCCATCGTCTCGTGCCAGAGGAAGGTAAGCCCACCGCCCGCGAAAAGCAGAAGGAGAGACACGTACACCTCCGTGGTGAAGCGGTCCTGGCCGGTGACGAGCTTTTCCATGACGGCGTAGAGCGCCGGGATGCCCGAGACGCTCATGAGCACGATGCCCACCGCCATGAGTACATAACAATACACGGCCTTGCCCACCGCGGCGGGACGCGCACCCGCCGTGAGGAGGCTCGGGATGCAGAGGAGCGCGAAGAGCGGCAGCAGGACAAGCGGCAAGAGGACGGCGTACACCAGGCCGGCCATGCTCAGGCTGAAGAGAGGTGCGATCATGTGCGGGAGGGAAACGTCGCGAATCCTACGCGAAAACCCCCCAACCCCGCACGCGAAAGACATTGCCGGCCCGCGAGGAATCCGCGGAAATCTGCAAATTCCAAGCGCCAAATCACAAACGGCTTCGTTTGAAAGATGGTGCTTGATGCTTGGTGCTTGCCGTTACGCGGCCTGGCTGTAGCCCTCGACCGTGATGCCCATGCTGCGGGCGGAACCGGCGATGATGGCTTCGGCAGACTCGATGTCGACGCAGTTGAGATCGGGCATCTTGCGCTCGGCGATCTGACGGAGCTGCGTGAGGGTGATCTTGCCGACCTTCTTCTTGTTGGGCTCGCCGCTGCCGGACTGGACCTTGGCGGCTTCCTTGATGAGCGTGGAAGCAGCAGGCTGTTTGACGATGAAGGTAAAGCTGCGATCGTCAAACACCGTGATGACCACAGGGAGCTCCTGACCCATCTGCCCCTTGGTCTGGGCGTTAAACTTCGTGACGAAACCATTGATGTCCACGCCGGCTTGGCCGAGCGCGGGACCCAGCGGGGGGGCAGGGTTGGCTTGGCCGCCACGGGCCTTAACTTTGATAATCTTCTTGATCGTCTTTGCCATAGCCGCGGCAGTCTACGTGCCTTGCCGAGGCAGGTCAAACGGACTTTTCAGCCTTCGTTGGGGAAGTTTTGCGCTCACCGACCCCGTCTACCGCGGGGCCAGCCGGTCACGGTCCTGGTCGAGTTCTGTGTTGAGTTTGGCGAGGCTCTGGCCAATCGTACGCACTTCCACCATTCGGTCGCCATTGCCGGCGGCGCGTCCAGGGAGGAGGGTGAGTGGCATCCACGGCTCGTTGCCGACGCGGAACGTCCAGCGGGGTTTGCTGCTCCCGTCCTGGCCGAATCCGAAGTCGTACACCCTTCTTCCATACATGAGTACGGTTTTCCATGTGGTCTGGTACCTCAAGAGCGCAGGAACTCCAGTCTGGCCGGTAGTGAGGTTCGTGACGGCGGCGATGTCCCTGGTAGCCGCGATACCGTCCCGGGCGGCGCGGGCCTCGCGGGCGCGGAGCGTACAGAGCGTCAACAGGGTGTTCAGCTGGTCGTTTGCGCATTGCACTTCCACGTTGTCCCCGCGGCGCGTAAGGATCGGCTCAGGGCTCAGAGCCAATCCTTCGAGTATGTGAAACAGTGTGAGCGCATCCACGTCGTACGCTCCTTTGCGCGCCGTGAGATCGACGGTCACTCTGCCGCTGCGGACGCGCGTATTGCTGAGTTCTGCGGGTCGCAGCGGATTGTCCTGGAACCGCTTGGTGACCGTCTCGAGACGCACTTCATCCGATGCGATCTCTTGGTCCAGCGTGGCGAGGAGCTCCGGGGTCGGAGAATCAAAGACCAAGTACGAGATGGAAGTTCCATTCCCTTCTCGTGCAGTGCAGTGTGAGCCGACGCGATCCCATTGCTCCCGTGTCACGCCGGGCTTGGCTTCCAGCGTGATCTGCCACCCCCTATCGGATGGCTCGAGGCTTCTCACGGTGGCGAGCGTGCCCTGCCTCTTTGGCAGCGCCTCAGCCCATTGGGCGAGATGGCTTGGGGGTGGTGGCGCTTTCATCGCGTTGAGGAGCGCTTGGAGCTTATGTGCCTCGATGCGGACGGTGAACGCAGGATCATTGGCACTCGATGAGACCGTTCCACCAGCCCCCATGGCTGCCTGTACTGCACGTTCATTGGAAAGGAACCCGCGACTTTGGAAAAACACCTCGATAGGCGCGCCGCCTCTTCCAAGCATCATTCCTGTTCCGTTGAGTTGGACATCCGCCAATCTCCGATTATCGCCGTGGAATGCGAGCAGGAGGGGGAGTGCCGTCTCCCGCGTCACAGCCCGCATGCGCTCGTACACCTGCTGCGCGGTGTTCTTGGTGCAGCGCACGCTGAAGCGTCGCGGGTTGGCCGGGGGCTCCTCCGCAAAGGCGATGGGCGGATCGCGCTGGAGCGCGGCGCGGATGTCGGCCAGGGTGAACGCTCCGGTCGTGGTGGCCTGATCCGGCAGGGGACTGAGCTCCACCGCGAACTCCGTGCGCGAGAGCGGCACCACGGCGTGCCGCGCACGGGTGGTGCGGTCCACCGGCGGCACGGGCCCCGTGTCGCAGCGCAGGCCGCGCAGCAAGGCGAGCGCCTGCGCCTGCGTGAGCTGCTCGACGTGGAGCATCGTGCCTTGCCTGAGGAGGGTGGCACCCCCACCCGGGACGGCGAGCCGCAGGCACTCCTCCACCGCCGCGGCGCTGACGCCGTCGCGCACCCTGCTCCGGAAGCCGAACCGCTCCCCGGGCAGAGGCCGCACCCGGGGGTCTTCCACCAGGCGTGCCCCGTCACGCTCCAAACGGCTGTATTCCTGCTCGAGCTCCGCCGGCAGCTCGTCGGGAACCTCCGGCGCCGCCGCGTCGCCGGTCCGCTTGAGGGTTCCCAGGACTGTCCGGATGCGCGCCGGCGTACCTTCCAGGATGAGCATGGAGCCCATGAACTCATAGCGTTGATGCTGGGCGTCGAGTGATGCGACGGCTTGCGAGACCGGGATGCCGGGGCGGAGCCGCAAGGTCACCTCCACGGTGGTATCCGTGACCTCGCGAACGAGAGCGCCGCCGTCGTCGATGTCCAGCAGACGAGCGGGATCGGCCCCGTATTCCCTCACGGCGCCGCGGATGTTCTCTCCCGTGAATTTGAGGGCCCGCAGCGCGCGCAGGAGCGTGGCCTTGTCCATCGGCGCCGCCGGGTCGATGCGTTCTTGGCGCAGCAGTTCCTGCACACGCGCGTCTCCTGCTGAGTAAAAGCAGGGGAAGTTCGCCCGGAAGGACTCGCGACTGACGGGAGTGATGAGGAAATCCTCGCCACCCAAGAAACTCTCCTGATAGAGTCGTTGGAGCTCCGCATCCGGCGGCAGGTCGCACTGGCACGTCGAGAGTGCCGTCGTGAGCTGTGCACGCGAGATCTTCTCCACATACCAGGAGGAGAGTCCGCTGTTCCCGTGGATCAAGTTGGCATCAGCCAGCCCGAACGCGCGCCGATAGTGCTCTTTGCCTTCGAGAAAGCGAGGAGAGGCAAAATGGACCTGAAATGTGCCGTCTGCGCTCGGCACGATCGTGAGATCGCGGAGCGTGGCGGCATCCCCAAGCGCGCGGTACGTTTCCAATGCTCCACGGACATCTGTGCCTAGCGTTTGTTCGCGTCCTACGTTGGCGTAGACACGCTGCAGTTCCACCAAGTCCGATTGGGCCCGGACGATGAGCACGTTCGGTGATATCGGGAGCTCGGTCTGCATACCAGCACTGCGCAGCGCCGTGCTGAGCGCCTGACGAGATGTCGCATCACGCAGGGTAAGTGCGATGTCGAACGTGAACGCGCTGACGGGTGTGAACAGGAGTCGTTCTGGGCCCGTGAATGCCGCGATCCTCTGTGCGGAGGGGAGGCGGCATACAAGCTTTTGTAGCGCCAGGCGGAGGAGTTCCGGCGTGAGTCCGGCGCACGTCAGGCGATTCTCTGATGTACCGGATGTTGCCGAAAACGCAGTCATTCCCGGGAGTGTCCCGAAGTAGGCGGGGTCCACACGCGTATCGCGATCGAAGCGGAGCTGCAGCCTGCCGCCGATCATCCGGGCTTCGGCGTTTCGGCCGATGGCGTCTTCATTCGCGTTGTGTGCAGTGATTGCTTCGGCCACGCCCTCCGGGAGTGCGGCTTCGTCGGCCTCACGTTTCTTGGTTGCCTCTTCCGTTCCGGCCTTCTCCGCTTTTTCGGCCTTCTCGCGTTTCTCCGCGGTCTCCCGACGCGCGGCCAGGCGCCCCTCGTACCTGAGCGCGAGGTTGTCGAGCTCGATGAAGAGGAGGCGCTTCTGAGCATCACTCAGCTGGGAGTGTGTGAGCCATCGCTGGTAGAGGGGCCTATACGCGTCCCCAAACTCCTGACTGAGCGCTGGTCGAGGCACTCCCTGCTGGAACGACTGTTGGATGGCATCGAGGCGCGTAGACACACTGTCCCACTCTTCGCGCGTCGGAGCGGTAAGGGGACGCGCGCGATCCGGATTGTCCTGAGTGCGAGGCGCCTCACGCCTCACGGGCTCGGATCCGACGCGGATGTTCCCTCCGTCACCCACGAAGCGCGTGACCGTCTGCCGCGATTGGCCATACAGCGCTCCACGCTGTTGCGCATAGGCCGCATGCCGCTCGTGGTACCGGCCCTGCTGCACTGCCTGGGCGTACTGCGTGTTGAACGCCGGACCGCCGCGAATTTGGCCCATCCGCCCAAAGGCCTCTTGTGTGCGGGCTTGCCTTCCGGGGATCGGGATCCGCTCGCCGCTGATCGTGACGCCTTCGTAGTAGGCCGGCCGCTCCGTATTCCAGAGCAGGCGACCCTCTCCGTTGATGGCGCGTCGCGTGGTCATGGACGGGGCGGCTCGGGGAGGAGGCGTTCCAGTGTTTGGGCTTCCGTGAGACGCGAGGCGCTTTCGGCCTCGCTTAACGTGTCATGGCGTGCTCGGTGTTCCCATTCCTGTACAAAGGCTTCGATTTCCGAGAGGAGATCTTCTTCGGCGTGCTCCACCTCTTCTAGCTCCCGGTGGATCACTTCCAACTCCGCCGCCAACTCCGCGCGCGCTGCATCCGTCAGTCGATCGGCGTATTCCCGCGCGAGCGCCACGTCCTCCGATGGGAGAAGGTGTAAGGCCTGGAGATGGGCGAGGAAGGCGGGAGTGTTCACGGGGTTCGAAAAATCTCCCCAGTATACCAGGTATTTGGCTATCCGACAACGATCCTCACTCCGTGAGCGCGTCCATCAGGCCTTGGATTTCGGCCTCGCGTCCTGGGGCCACGTGGAACTCGTAAATCCGCTGCCGGACGCGAACAAACAGCAGCCGCTCGGTGTGAATGGCGGGGTCGAGGAAGCTCAAGACATTGCGCACCGGCTTGCCCTCCCGTTCCTGCGTCTCATCTACGAGGTCTTGGAGCTCAGACGAGAACGAGGTCTTGAGCGCCTCCTTGAGGGCCGTGAAGTACACCTTGGCGTCCGCCGATTCGTTCCACGCGAAGTATGCCAGCCGGTCGTCACCCTTGAGGATGACCCGCGCCTCTACGGCGCTCTGACGGGGGATGAGGCGCTTGAGTAGGCTCTCCTCGCGCGTGTTCTGTGCTGTGACATCCAGCCCCGAGAGGATGTCGAAGACATTGGGTCCCGTGGGGCGCAGCACGCCTCCGGGGGCAGACGTTGCGGAGGACGATTCGCCACCGTCGGCGACGGGCCCGGGCTCCGGCAGGAGGTTTATGCCCTGCGTGATGGCGGCGTCAGTGGCGCCGATCACGAGGAGGACCGCGGCGTACGCGCCGGTGATGAGGAGCTTCCGGGGGGCGTCCATGCGTGGAGAGTGTACCCCCGCGACGCGTCCGCACGGAAGCCCGCCGGCGCGGTGGGCAGCAGCAGCGGCAGGGTGTATGATCGTGCTCCATGGCGCTCAAGCGCGATCCTGCGGCTGCGACCTCCGTCCTCACCCAGCCGGTGCAGACTGCGGCCGATCCGCAGGCATTCGAGCAGTCGCTGCGCCCCAAAGCGCTCTCCGAGTACATCGGACAGAGCAAGCTCAAGGAGCACCTGCACATGCACCTGCAAGCAGCGCGCGGGCGCAAGGAGCCGCTGGGTCACACGCTGCTCCACGGCCCCCCGGGCCTCGGCAAGACCACGCTCGCGCACATCCTCGCGCGCGAGATGGGCGCGCAGATCCGCATCACCAGTGGGCCGGCGCTGGAGAAGCCCGGCGATCTTGCCTCCATCCTGAGCAACCTCCAGGAGGGCGACTTGCTCTTCATCGACGAGATCCACCGCCTGCGCCCCGTGGTGGAGGAGATGCTGTACGCGGCGATGGAGGATTTTGCGTTGGACCTCGTCATCGGCAAGGGGCCCACCGCGCGCTCCATGCGCCTCAACCTCAAGCCCTTCACACTCGTGGGCGCCACCACCAAGCCCGGTGCCATGAGCGCGCCGCTGCGCGACCGTTTCCTCCACCACTTCAAGCTCGCGTTCTACACCGAGGACGAGATGCAGTGCATTGTGGAGCGTTCCGCGCAGCTGCTCAAGGTCCCCATCTACGCGCCCGCAGCACTGCGCGTTGCCCGGTGCGCCCGCGCCACGCCACGCATCGCCAACCGCCTGGTTCGCGCCGTGCGCGATTTCGCGGAGGTGCGGGGGGTCAGCCCCATTGATGCCGCCATTGCGGAGCACACACTCACCTCGCTCGGCATCGACGCGGACGGGCTGGACGCCACCGACCGCCTGATTCTCTCATCCATCGTGGACACCTTTGGCGGCGGGCCCGTGGGCCTCTCCACCATCGCGGCGGTCTTGGCGGAGGAGCAGGAGACTATCGAGGACGTGTACGAGCCGTTTCTGCTTCAGCAGGGATTCCTCCAGCGCACGCCCAAGGGTCGCATCGTCACCGCCAAAGCCTACCTCAAACTCGGTCGCGTGCCGCCAGGCGAGGAAGAGACGACGCAGGCATCGTTGCTCTGAGAGGAGAGGATGCCGACGATGCCGAAGAGTCCGAAGAGCGTGTAACTGCCGCGTCCGATGCCCGCGAATGTCCTTCCTCGGCATCGTCGGACTCCTCCCGCCGTTCAAGCCTTGGCCACCAGCACCGAGCCCGCGACGATGAGGAGCGATCCCGCCAGGAGCCTGAGCGGCTGCACCTGCTTCCATTCGGCGAAGACCCACAGTCCCACAAGCACCGCTACGAGCGTGTTTGTGTTGTAGAGCGGGACAATCTTCCCCAAGGGAATCCCGTAGCGCGAGAGCGCCATCGCCACACCTGCGGCGCCGAGCGCCCACAGGAAGCCCGTGAGGAACGCGGGCGTCGCTGCGCGCAGCGTAATGGTGCGATCCGGAGTGACGGTGAGAAGGCAGAGACCGCACACGAACACCGCTGCACCCACCGTCATAAGGTACGGCCCGAGTCCGATGCCCGCTTGCGTGCTGGCCTTGGAAAAGACGCCTGACAGGCCAAACGCGATGGCCGGGAGGACGCCACCGATGACCAGACCGAGTGTCTCTTGGGACATGATCAGCGGAGGATGAGCGACGCGAGCATCGCCTCGAACGTGCGGATGCTCTGCGGAAAGGCCTCGCGCGCATCGGCAAAGGTCCACACGTGAACCAAGCCGTCCTTGAACATCCACACCTGACGGAAGCGCAGCTCCGTCCCCTCAGAGGAGGCGGAGAAGGTGATCTGCCGCGCTGGAACACCGGCGAGCGTGACGGCCTCGTTGTGTTCCAGGAGGTAGTTGTCCAAGAGGCGCGATTCGTGGTCGATGGCTAGCTGTGTGTAGTCCTTGAGCGACGTGCCCTGTGGTATCTCTTCGAGCACGAGGTTGGAGTTGGATCGCACGCCCTCCGGGCCGCGTGGCCCGAGGAAAATCACGACGAGCGTGAGCGTGCCATCCTTCTCCATCACTTCTTCCACATTCCATTCTGCCGGATGGCGGATCTCCACACCTACATCCGCGTTGGCGTACGTCGATGGCAGCGACACCAGGCTTGACCGGCGGGCGGCCAACCGGCGCGCCTCATCGGCGCGTGAGTTCTTGAGGAGGCTGCGGCGCGACTGGCGCACCACGGCGGGTTTGTGCTGTGCGACGGGCATGACCCGGGCCGACGCTGCCTCGGTAAGACCGAAGACGGCGACGACGGAGATGAGGAACACGGCAGGAGACGGCATGCGCATAGTCCGAGTGTACGCGGTCCGCCGGCGCGTGCGAGTGCGAAGGCCCCGGATTATGCCGCGACGCGCGACCCCGTCACCTCCGAGACGGCGGCGCGGATACCGGCCTCAAAGGCGGCGCGCGAGAAGCGCTCGACGGACGCGGCGCAGGTCTTGGGATCAATCCGTAGTGCCGAGATCCGGTCCATCGCCGCACTGAGCGCGGCGGGCTCGCAGGCATCAAAGAACACGCCCGTCTCGCCGTCCCGCACCGACTCCAGCGCGCCGCCCGCACGGAGTGCCACCACCGGCGTGCCGCAGGCAAGCGCCTCCAGCGGCACCAGGCCGAAGTCCTCGTCACCAGGGAAGAGCACAGCTCGTGCGTGGGTGTAGAGCTTCCGTAGTTCCTCGCCATCCACGTGCCCCACGAAGGTCACCGTGGGTCCCGCCAGCGCACGCAGCCGCTCGAGTGCCGGACCCTCGCCCGCCACCATGAGTTGTTCTCCGCGCTCCGTGCAGGCGCGCACCGCGACATCCACTCTCTTGTACTCCGCGAGCGTGGAGACGACGAGCCAGTACGCGCGCGACGCCGGATCCGTCG
This sequence comes from uncultured Candidatus Peribacteria bacterium, assembly GCA_964645935.1. Taxonomy (GTDB): domain Bacteria; phylum Patescibacteriota; class Gracilibacteria; order Peribacterales; family Peribacteraceae; genus CAZYAK01. The sequence goes on from CAZYAK010000027.1 coordinate 14,073, forward strand.
TCGTGGGAGCGGATGCAGTCCAGGTGTCATCCAGTGGGGGGTGCACCACGCGGCTGTCTCTGCGCCAGTAGAGCTCGATGCGTCGGCGCACGGCCTCGGAGGGCGCCAGGAGGAGATCCGCTCGATCGGAAGCCTCGGCGTCCCAGGCGCGCAGGCGGTGGAACACGCGTTCCAAGTACGCGCGCTTGAGAGGGCCGAGTGGTCCGGTGCCCGCGCGGGCCAAGACGTCGTGCGTGCGGTCCCACAAGTAGCGCGCCGGGGCGTGGACGTAGCACACGTGGGGTGGGAGGCCGTTGGTGAGGATCCCGTGGGCGAAGGCGGATGACGACGACAGCACGAGATCGTACTCCGAGAAGTCCCACGCGTTTGCCGCAGCAGGGAAGCGTGTGAGGGACAGATGGTGGTCCATCGGACGCCCGCGCAGGAGAGGGTGCGGCCGCACGCGCGACGCCGGGAACCAGTCGCCCAGCTTCTTCTCGTCGTAGAGAAACGTGTGGATGGGGGCGTCCGGGTACATCTCCGAAAGTACGCGTAGCACGCGTTCCGCGCCGCCGCGCATCGTGAGCAGTTCATGGACGAGGGCCACCTTCATGCGGCGAGCATAGCGGCCCAGCGGATTTCCTGCGATGTGTAGCCCATCGCAGCGGATAGCGCAACATTCCGTTGACCAGCGTCGCGTGATCTTTCACCATCCGCGTCCTGCGTTCCTCACTTCTCCATGTCCTCCCTCGATTCCGACGACCGGACCCCCACCCCCTCCACGCAGGAGCGATCCGACCGGCGTCGCGAAGCCGAGGCCGTCGAGAACCAGAGCGACTCTGCGTTCGTGCAGGCGTCGGTGAGCCGCAAGCGTCTGGCCATCCAGCGTGCACTGAGGGAGCGCCGCGGTGGGGAGAGTCAAGACTAACCGCCTTTTGCCAGTTCCTCCTTGCGGGACTTCGGCCACTGCTTTACCTCGGCCTCGCGCCGCCGCGCTTCGCCCAAGTCCGAAAGCGTCTCTACATGCACGAACCGCACGGGGCGGCGCGAGCGCGTGTACTTGGCGCCCTTGCCCTCGTTGTGCTTTTTTAGGCGCGCCTCCACATCCACGCACGTGCCCGCATAGAGCGAGCCGTCCGCGCAGCGTGCGAGGTAGAAGTAGTGCGCCATGCGCGGAGTGTAGCGCGGGGAGCGCGGCGACTCATGGTCAGACAAGCGGACCAGTAGGGTATTCGCCGCACTCTGCGCGCTCGCCGCCGCAGGCGCGTCTGAGCAAAGTGACCTTTTAGACCGTTGACACGGAGTTCGAGATTGCTTTCTCTGCGCTATCGCGATCCTTCGCAGGATCGTCCATATTTTGTTCTCTGCTATGAAGACGCTGTTCTTACTGCGCCATGGGAAGACCACCGCCAACGAACACAACGAGGAGGACCCCGGCAACCGCCACTTCGGCGGCCAGACGGAGTCCGAGCTCTCGCCCACGGGCATCATCCAGGCCGAGGCGGTGGGGGAGCAGCTGCGCAAGCTCGGCATCCGGTTCGACGAAGTGTTTACCTCGCCCCTCGGGCGCACGCGACAGACGGCGAACATCGTCCTGGAGCGCTCTGGGCAGCGGCCCGCACTGAAGCCGATTGTGGTGGACGCTCTCAAGGAGCGGGGCCTCGGCCTCCTATCAGGGCTCACCGCGGACCAGGTGCGCGCACAGTTCCCAGAGTTCGAGAAGCATCTGCAACGGGATCCGCGCCTTGCGTTTCTGCGGGAGACGTTCAACCAGACCGTCGTCAAAGTTCTCGGCGCGGAGTCGTACGCTTGCGTGCAGGACCGCCTGGAGCAGGAATTCGTGCCGCTGCTCAACGAGACCGGTCCCAAGTCCACCGCGCTCGTTGTCAGCCACAAGCACACCACGCGCGCCGCGCTGCACCTCCTTGTCCACGGCCGTGATCCGGCGAAGCAGCAGGATGCCCTGGAACTTGAGGTGCCCAACGCCAAGCCCATTGTCCTGGAGCGCATCACGACCGCGGTGCCGCGTTACGCCCCCCTCGAAGGGCTGCCGGAGCATTGGCTTGGGACGAAGCTCGTGGCCGGGCTCGCGGCTTACGCTGCCGAGGAGAACCGGGCACACCAAGGGGCTCTCGCTCGCTTGCGGAAGGGTCGCAGAATGAGGGAGATCCAGTGAGCCGTGTGTGCGTGGCTCCACGCGCGCACTTCAACATCCCGTCGACACCAGTCTCCGTGACGTCTTCCTGGCCCACATGCGCGGCATCTTCAACCGCCTGGAGCGGGAGGAAGAGGAGTGAGC
>CAZYAK010000028.1:0-16297 GCA_964645935.1 uncultured Candidatus Peribacteria bacterium
AACGTCTGCGATCCCAGGTGCCAACACTTCTCTCTGTCGATACCGGTGGTGTGAGTGAGCGATGTGGTGATCGGGCCCGATCGTGTTGGTGTGGGTGTCGACTTCCGTGCGGGGAAATCACACCATCATAACCCCACAACACGGATGCGCAATATTCTGGGGTTTCCTTCTTCGCGTATCCGGAGCACGGAACACGAATGTCAACCGGCGATCGTGAGGAAACCATCGATCCGTCAGCGTTAACCAAAAGTATGATCTTGCAAGAATCAGTGATCCTGGCGAGCATCGAGAGGGAAAAAACGTGATGCCATGTGCGAATGGAAAGCCCTTCGTACAGCCAGAAAGACAATCTTCGCTGACATACGCGGTATGTGGGACCGTTCGGATCGCGCTGCCGCGTCGGGTACACTGCGCCCCATGAAGAAGATCGCCGTTATCGCAGGCGCTGGTCCCGCAGGCCTCACCGCGGCCTACGAGCTGCTCAAACGCACTGACATCATGCCCATCGTCTTCGAGGCGACGGACGCCATTGGTGGCATCGCGCAGACGTTCAACTACAAGGGCAACCGCATCGACATTGGCGGTCATCGCTTCTTCTCCAAGGAGCAGCGCGTCATGAAGTGGTGGTTCAACATCCTGCCGCTGCAAGGTGCCCCTTCCGCGGACACCGCAGACAAGGATCACGCCATTGATTACGCCGTCGAAGCCGCGCAGGAGTGGCTCTGCCGCAGATGCATCCCGGGTTACGTCGCGGATGCGGCGCTGGAGGACGCGCACCCGAAAACCGTGCGTCCGGCACCCGATCCCGAGAAGGAGGATGACGTCATGCTCCAGCGGCCGCGCCTCAGCCGCATCTACTACCACCGCCACTTCTTTCCGTATCCCATCGGAATCACGCTTACCGTGGCGCGGAGGCTCGGCCTCTGGAATACGTTCATGATCGGGATGAGCTACATCAAGCGGCAGATTGTCCCGCTTAAGGACGAGACGTACCTGGATGCCTTTTATAGGAACCGCTTTGGCGACCGTCTCTACAAGACCTTCTTCGAGGCGTACACCGAGAAGGTCTGGGGCGTGCCCGTGAACCAGATCCGTGCAGACTGGGGAGCGCAGCGCGTGAAAGGGCTCTCACTCAAGCGTGCCGTGGCGCATGCCATCCGTGACCTCTTTACCTCCGAGCTCCAGAAGGCCCGCGAGGAGCGCGAGACCAGCCTCATCACCCGCTTCTTCTACCCCAAGTACGGTCCCGGCCAGATGTGGGAGACGGTGGTCAAGCAGGTCAAGGAGTGCGGGGGTGAGGTACGCATGAAGAAGCGCATCGCCGGAGTGCATCTCAAGGATGGGAAGGTCTCTTCGGTTACGGTGGAGGATATCGTCACGGGAGAAACAGAGCAGATGGCGTGTGACTGGCTCTTCTCCACGATGCCCATCAAACACCTCATTGGCATGACGCACCCGCGTCCGCCGGACTCGGTGGTGGAGGTAGCGGAAGGGCTCTCGTACCGCGATTTCCTCACGGTGGGCCTGCTGCTCAACAAGCTTCATGTCCATGAGAAGCGCAAGCAGCCGGCGTCCTCGGTGCCCGACAACTGGATCTACATCCAGGAGCGAGATGTCCGCGTGGGCCGTGTGCAGGTCTTCAACAACTGGAGCCCCTACATGGTGGCAGACCGCAAGAACCATATCTGGATTGGCCTGGAGTACTTCGTCAACGAGGGTGGGGATCTGTGGGTGCAAGACGACCAGAGCCTCATCGCGCTCGGGAAGCGCGAGATGGAGAAAATTGGCTTCATCGACTCAAAAGACGTCGTGGACGCGTGCGTGCTGCGGATGCCCAAGGCCTATCCCGCGTACTGGGGCAGCTACACGCAGCTCTCTGTGGTGGAAGACTACGTGAACACGGTCCCGAACCTGTTCCTCATCGGACGCAACGGCATGCACCGCTACAACAACCAGGACCACTCCATGCTCACCGCCATGATGGCCGTGGACAACATCGTGGCGGGACGAACGGACAAAAAGAACCTCTGGGAGGTGAACCTCGACATGATCTACCACGAGGAGAAGAAATGACGCGCGCCTAACATCCCGATCACGCGGCTGCGGTTACGAGGCTCATTCCACCCGAAACGACGCCCGTACCACCGCGGTGATCTGCTTCTCGATGGATGCGGTGTCGTAGGTGCCGTAGTCCGAGATCTCGGTGGAGTTCACGGCCGTGATCTGCAGCACGCCCTGGGCTGCTGCGGTGAGCTTGCCGAGACGCGCGCCGGCACTCTCTGCCACCCGCTTGGCGCGAGCCCGGGCGTCCTCGGTGGCCTGGCCGAGCATTTCCACCTTCAGCTCGGGGAGTTTGCTGTAGTAGTACTCCAGCGAAGTGGTGGAGAGCAGCGCGCCCTCGCCGAGGAGTCGGCCCACGCCTTGGGCGACCGCTGTCAGCTTCTTCACATCGTCGGATTCTACCGTCACCTCCTGGCGCAGCGTGTACGACGTCACCCCCTCGGGGCTGCCGTAGTTGGCATAGATCGGGTCCACCGCCACGGTGCCCACCGTGATGCTCTCCGTGCCCACCGCGCTCTGTCTGAGGTATGCCTGCAGCGCGTCCAGGTCCTTCTTGAGCGCGGCGTAGCCGCCCTTGGTGTCCGCGGCTGGTGCTGTGCGCGTGAGCGATACCCGCCACTTGGCCACGTCCGAGGTGATCGCCCGCTGGGCCGATCCCGTCACGGAGATCACATCCCCGAGCGCCTTGGTTTTATACACGAACCCGGCCGCGACCGTGCTGCTTAGAAGGAGGCTCGCGCCGAGAATAGCGGCGGGCAGGGCGAGGGAGTCTTTGAGTGACATCAAGAAAGAGGAAAGGCAACGAATTCTCCGCTCCGATGCGTGTCACAAGCAATTGCGCTCCGCCGGTTTGCGGATGCGGTTACGCTGCGCGGTCCATTCCTCTCCAGTGCATCGAACATCCGCGATTGCACACCCCCCAGGGTGAGGTTTAGTACCCCAGGGTCTTCTTGTACCAATCTACGGACTTGCGAATTCCCTCATCGAACGACGTCTTCGGGTCGTACCCGAAGGTGGTCCGCGCCTTGGTGATGTCCGCGATGTAACGCGTTACCTCGCCGATGCGTGCCTCGCCGATCTCGAGCTCGGAGGTGCTGCCCATGAGCTCCTTTACGGTCTCGGCCAGCTTCACGATGGTCGTACCCTCGCCGAAGGCCAGGTTGTACGTTTGATTCTTGCCTTTTTCGAACTGCTCCAACATGCGGGTCACGCCGTCCACGGCGTCGTCGATGTAGGTGAAGTCCAGGCACTTGGTGCCGCCGAAGATCTTCATGGGCTGGTTCTTCCCGGCGAGCCGGACGAAGAGCGGGACGACGCGGATGGAGTCGTCGTACATGCCGTACACGTTGGAGAAGCGCACCGTGATGCGGTCCATGTCATAGCAGCGACTATAGGCCTCCACGAGCGCTTCGCCGCCCACTTTGCTGGCGGTGTAGGGGCTCTCACAGTTCTCCACGCGCACGAGGTCCTCGGTGTAGCGCTCCGCGGGGATGTTGCCGTAGCTCTCTCGGGACGACGCGAAGATGAACTTCCTGATCCCGCGCGTGCGAGCGAGTTCCAAGGCGTTGAACAGGCTCAGGAAGTTGTCGCGCGCGCGGTCCGGGTGCTCCACCAGCTCGTACACGCGGGCGTTGGCGGCCAGATGCACGAGGGCATCGATGCCTTCGGGGAGCTTGAGGGCCTTCGTGGCGTCCTCGTCGCGCAGGTCGCACTGGAGCGTGAGCGTGTCTACGACTGGCTGCCACTTGCAGGGGACCCAGTCGATGCCTGTCACCGTATGGCCCTTGGCCAAGAGCGTCTCGCAGAGACGGGTACCGATGGTGCCGGAGGATCCAGTGACGAGGATGTGCATACGAGATGATTGTCCAGGAGATTGGCAAAAGTGGCAAGTATGAGGAGACCGATGGGACCGAGGCCACAGAGGGCACCGAAGTGTTGCCGCTTTTGGGCATGGAACCATTCCAGCGGCCGCTCATCGGTCCCGTCGGTCCCTTCGGTTGCCTCGGTCCCCTCTATGGAGCACATGTTCCCATTGCTACACTCCCCTCCGTGCTTAGCCTCATCCTCCCCACCTATAACGAGTCCGAGAGCCTCCCGGTGTTGTTGCCCAAGCTCGCGGCGGCGCTCAAGGGACTGGAGTTCGAGGTGATCGTGGTAGATGACGACTCTCCAGATCGCACATGGGAGGTGGCGCAGAAGCTCTCGGCTGGGATGCCGCAGCTCCGGGTCATCCGCCGCGTGGGGCGACGCGGCCTCTCCTCCGCCGTCATCGAGGGATTCCTCTCCGCGCGTGGCTCGGTGTTGGCAGTGGCCGATGCCGACGGGCAGCATGACCTCGGCATCCTCCCCAAACTGGATGCCGCGGTGCGAGAGAAGGGTGGTGTCGCCATCGGTTCGCGATACGCAGAAGGCGGGAGCGTGGGAGAGTGGGACGAGCGGCGCCATGCCTTAAGCCGAGCGGGCACCCGCATGGCCATCGCGCTCTGCAAGGTGGAGGTTAAAGATCCCATGAGCGGGTTCTTCGCCATCGATCGTTCGCTCTTCGAGCGGACGTTCCCGCGCCTCAACCCCAAAGGCTTCAAGATCCTCCTGGACGTGCTCATCCACATTCCCGCCGACACGCCCGTGTCGGAGGTCCCGTTTACCTTTGGTGTGCGCGAGCGGGGGGAGAGCAAGCTCTCGCGGCGGGTGCAGATCGAGTTCTTGGAGTACCTCTACGACGCCACCGTGGGACGCTACGTGCCGCTGACGTTCCTGAAGTACGCCATGGTGGGAGCGCTCGGCGTGGTGGTGCATCTGGCCGCGTACGTTGTGGTCTCGCGGTTCGTGCTGCACCAGGCGGATGTGGATGTGCTCGGGTTTCCGCTGGCCCTTGTGGCCGGCATGGAGGCGGCCATCGTGTTTAACTTCCTGCTCAACAATTCCTGGACCTTTTCTAGTGCCAAGCTCAGAGGCTGGCGCGCCGTGGCGGGGTTCCTGCGCTTCAACCTGGCGTGCGCGGTGGGCGCGTTCGCCAACTACGCCGTCACGCTGCACCTCCGCGGGCAGGGCTCGCCGGAGCTGCTTAGCGTCGCTGTGGGCGCGTTCCTGGGGATGATCTGGAACTACACCATGAGCCGCATGGTCACGTGGCGCGCATGAGCACGCGGCGTATCGCCTCCGGCCTTCCGGCCTTCCTACTTCTCGTCGCGCTCGTGTCCCTCTGCTTCGCCCCGCGGCTCTGGGCGATTCGTACCCTGTACCTGGACGCCTCGGCTCGTGCCGCCGCCGCTTCTGCGCTTCCCGCGGCTGCCGACCGCGAGGGATGGCTAGTGTCCGACTTGGAAGTGATCGCCGCGGACGCATCGTCGCTCACCGTCTTGCACCGGCGGCATCTCCGCGGTCCCGACCCCGTCACGTGCCATGTTCTGCGTCTCTCCGACGCCGCCCTTCTGCCATGCGACGCCGGCTGACCGCCATACTCGGCTTGGAGGCGCTCGCGCTCTTCCTTGCGGGCGCGCAGTCCGTCGTGGGCTTGCGCACGGACGAAGCCAAGTACCTCCTGGACATCCCGTACCCGCACCCGCCGCTCCTGCGCGGGCTCATGCACCTCACCGAGGTGTTGCCGTTTCAAGAGACGCTCTGGCGTGCGCTGCTCGCCACCGCGTTCGTCCAGGCGGTGTGGCTGGTGGCCGACCTCGGGCGATCTCTCCCGCGTGACCGCCGGCTGGCGCTCTGCATGGTATGGCTCCTCTCCGGCGGCGTGTTGCTGCAGGCAGGTGCGCTCCTCCTTGCGCCGATCAATGCGCTCCAGGGGCTCGTGTTCGTGTGGCTCCTCTCCCGACCGGAGCTGGTGCGCAGGTATCCCGCGTGTGTGGGCGGCTTCTGGCTGGCGTCGGTGCTCACGGGATACCAGGCCGTACTCTTCGGGCCGCTCGTCCTCGCCGCGTTTCTGCGTGCAGGCGTGCCCGTCACTGCATCGCTCCTCTATGCCGGTGCGCCGGTCGGTGTCCTCATGCTCTACACACTCAGCAACCCACTTGCGGCCGCGAGCCTCGCGCACCACGGAGGAGACGAAGCTGTCGCGCCGTTGGGCTACAAGCTCTTCCATACCGTGCGTCTCTGGCTCATTGGTGGGAGCGTGGCGGGGAGCGTCGTCGGCGCGTGGGGGGTGCTCCGCTCGCGTCGGTGGGAGCTGGTCGCCGCGTCCGCGTGCGTGACGGGCTTCGTGTTCCTCAACTGGTTTGAGTACTACGCCGTGCTCTTCACACCGCTGCTCGTGGCCGGCGCAGCCGCAGCGCTCTCACGCTCCAAGGTTCGTGCCCTACCGATGGTCGGCCTGATGGTGGCCGGCGCGGTCGTCACCCTGGCGCTCTTCCCTCCGCATCTCTCCGGCTCTGCGGCGCGCGCCACGATGGCGGCGCTGCGGGTGGAGGGTGTTCGCGGCACGGTCCTCGTCTCCGGCACCTTCGGGCACGAGTGGCAGTATGAGAGCGCGTGGCCCATCGACCGCTTCTCGCCCGAGCGCACCACATCCGCTGCCGCAGTGGCGTGCCCCGCTGCGTGCGCGGGCTGGACGCCGGACGGGGCATGGCGGGCGGTCCCCGGCACGCCGGTGCCGATCTGGATCCGCCGCTGACAGCACGAAGCAGCCCCCGCGTATACACGCAGGGGCTACCCTCTCCATACAGCTTCCTTGCCGGAGATTGATCACGGGCTCGGCTTCTTGTGGGACAAGAAGTAGAAGCCGAGGCCGACGATCAGGAGCACGGGCGGGATCCATCCCTGGGCGAGTTCGACGGCGGGCGCGAACCAGGGCTTCAACTCGGGCACGAACATTGACGTCAGGGCGAGCGCGTTCACGCCCACGGCTGCGCCGATGCCCGAGAGGCCGATCATGAAGTTCCCGCTGATGTCGCGGGCCCACATCGCCTGCAGAAAATACGTACCGAGGACGACGGCCATGACGCCGCCCATCAGGCCGCCGATCGGCCCGGATTTGGGCATGAGCATCAACAGTTGGCCGACCGTGGCCGCGCCCGCTACGAAGAGCAGCACGGCGACGAAGGTCCACGGGACCAGGAGTAGAAACGCGCGTTGCATCAAGGCTCCTTGAGGAATCGGTGGTGGAAAGGGCGAAACCGGATGGGGTCCGGGAGCGGGAGGCGGGACAGGGTCCCGTTTCCGCTCATATATGTATTACACCATAATCAGTTAAATTTGAATAGAGTATGTTTGTTCCGATCTCAGGGCTTCGTACGGCCGGAATTACGCGAACGAAGCACAACGCATACCCACGGATTTCGCACAGCAGAGCGACCCCGTCCGTGTAAGCACAGACGCGGTGGGCGATGCTCTTGGGAATCAGTCGGGGGGGGGAGACGGGAACTCAGTCATCCCATTACCAGATGCCCAGGCCCGCGACGGTGCGCCACCAGGTCTTCTGCTGGCCCGCGACCTGCGCCTCGGCCGCGCCGCCGCCCTCCTGCTTGGCGTCGCCGCCAGCCATCTCTTTTTCCGTCGGCATGAGCGCGAGCAGATCGAGCAGCTGGGTGTGATCGATGAGCCCGCTCTGGAGGGCGGCGCGGACTTTCGCCTTCATGGCGCGCACCCGTGCGGGCACCGAATGATCGACTTCGCGCGCTTCGGCGCGCAGGTCGGAAAACGTTTCGGAGGGGTGGAGGGCCATGCGCGGAGCATCGGCGCGCGGCCCGCCCCGCGCGAGGAATTGCGGGTGCCGACCGTCGATCGGCGCCGCCGTTGCCGACGCGATCGCGCACGAGCCGCGACCTGCTCGTCGTCGGGATGGACGGCGCGTATGCTAAAGGGTTTCACGAAGAGGCCGCCCGCGCGCGTGCGGGGGCGGCTGCTCTTTCCAGGGCGTCCCGGGGTCAATGCCGGTGTCGGACGGCTCCGAGGTACGTCACGACGCAGACGACGAACCAGATGATGAGCCAGGTGCGCTCCTCTTCGGAGACGCCGGCCCCAAGCCGCAGCGAGTCATGGACCCAGCGGTGCCAGATCGCTCCGGTCCACGAGGCGACCGGCACGGCGAGCAAGGTGACGGCCATCGTCCAGACAGGATAGTCCTTGCGGACGGTGAACTTGCGTCCGAGGTGCAGGACGATGGCGACGGGCACGAGGCAGATGGCGACGACCGTGTAGGCCGACGTGCCCGGCATGAGCTGCAGGATCGGCTCGCGCAGGTACACGAGTCCGCAGACAAACAGGATCGTGCTGATCAGCGCGAGGCTCACGCCTTCGCAGAGCTTCGTGAACAACGTGTTCTCCGGCATCGATATTCTCCCGGGATGCGGTGGTGGAAAAAGCGGTGTCCGGCGGAAAGGTCCGTCGAACGGATACAGTTTCCCAACAATCGAGAAATTTGCGCAACAACCGCTCCGGGAAGTCCCGGAACCCGCGAAAACGCCCTCCATCCGCCCAAAAACCCGGTCACCGGAACCGGCTTCTCAGACCCCGTAGTACTCCCGGTACCACTGCACGAAGCGCGGCACGCCCTCTCTGATGGTGGTCTTGGGGTCGAAGCCCAACATCCGCCTGGCCTTGGAGATGTCCGCGGAGCTCTTTACGGTGTCTCCCGGCTGCATGGGCAGGAACTCCTTCTTGGCTTCCTTTCCCAGCGCCGTCTCCACCATCTTCACGTAGTCCATGAGCTCCTCGGTGCGGCCGCAGCCCAGGTTGAACACCTCGTGCGGGTAGTTCTTGTCCAGCGATGCGATGATGCCGGAGACGATGTCGTCCACGTACGTGAAATCGCGCTGCATCTTGCCGTGGCCGAAAATTCTCAGCGGCTTGTCCTTGAGGAGGGAGTCGGTGAAGAGGAACAGCGCCATGTCCGGACGGCCGTAGGGACCGTACACCGTGAAGAATCGCAGACCCGTGACGTGGGTGCCGTACAGGCGGTGGTAGGCGTTGGCCATCAACTCGTTGTCCTTCTTGTTCATGCCGTAGAGACTTACGGGGTTCTCGGTCTTATCCTCCTCGGAGGAGGGGAACGTCGTGTTTCCGCCGTAGATGGAACTGGACGACGCGTAAATGAGCCCGGGGATCTTCTGGAGGCGCACCTCGTCGAGGACGTGAAAGAAGCCCTTGATGTTGATGTCGATGTACTCGGTGGGATGGTCGAACGCGTAGCGCACGCCCGCGAGCGCAGCGAGGTGGCACACGCGGTCGCTGCCCTTCATGCACTTCGCCACGAGGTTGCGGTCCAGGATATCGCCCTTCACGAACGTGAAGCCCTTCTTCCCTTGAAGAATCTTGAGGCGCGCCTCCTTGAGGGTGGGGTCGTAGTAGGCGTTGAGGTTGTCCAGCCCCATCACCTCGTCCCCGCGCTCCAGGAGCCGGAGGATGGTATGGAAGCCGATGAAGCCCGCGCAGCCCGTGAGGAAGACCTTCATAGCCGTCCCAGTGTACCCGGATCACCGCGCATGCACATCGGCCCGCCGGAGATATCGCTCGGCACGGATTTCCCGATTCTCCGCATTTCCAGGAATGCAAGAGTTGGCGGTCGGGGTGTTACCAAAGATGGACAAAATATGCAAAATGTTTTTATGAATCCTCAAGAGTCCGCTGACCTGTCGAAAACCGTGGAGGAAATCGCCATCAAGAACGCGGTGTCCGACTATTTGGGTGTCTTGTTCTTCGTCGCACGTGACGCGATCCGTCTTGCTGTGGACCAGACGGCAAGCGCCGAGCAGATGCGTGACGTCACCCTCGGAGCCGTCCGTGCGAAAGTTGCGAAGTTGCTCCAGGACCGCGCCGAGCGCGCACTTACTCCCGAACGCGAGGAGCTCCGGCGGTCTGTGGCTGCCAAAGCCGGCGCCGGCAGGTACCTTCGCAGCAGCGGACGCGCTGTCGATGGCTCATTGTGCGATCAGTTCCGCGAAGGGAGCGCCAAAAGGCGGGGCGGACCCAAGCCGCATCGCGAAGGATAAGACTCACGCCCCGATCCCGATGCCGTGGTATCCCAGCCCCGCCTCCGCCACCTCCTCCGGGGTGTAGACGTTGCGGCCGTCGAAGAGATCGTCGCCCCTCATGGCGGCTTTCACTTCCTTGAGATCCGCGCCGCGGAAGACGTCCCACTCCGTGAGGAGCACGAGGGCGTCGGCGCCGGCCACCGCGTCCATGGCGTTCTCCGTGAACGCCACCTCCGCGGGCACCAGCTTGCGGGCGTTGCCCATCGCCTCCGGGTCGAACGCGCGCACGGTGTGGCCGGCCGCCACGAGTGAAGGCAGCAGGTCCAGGCTCGGCGCCTCGCGCATGTCGTCGGTCTTGGGCTTGAAGCTCAGGCCCCATACCGCGACGGTCGCGTTCTTGGGGAGGGATTTGAGAATGCGATCGAAGAAGCGCTTCCGCTGCCGCGCGTTGGTGCGGTCGGTGGCCTCCACGATCCCAAAGTCCAGGTCGTGCTCCTTGGCCGTGGCCAGAAGTGCCTTCACGTCTTTGGGGAAACAGCTGCCGCCGTAGCCGATGCCGGCATGCAGGAAGCGGGGACCGATGCGCCCGTCCAGGCCCATGCCTGTGGCGATATCGCGGATGTCGGCGCCGGTCTTCTCGGCGAGCTCACTCAGCATATTGATGAAGCTGATCTTGGTGGCCAAGAACGCGTTGGCCGCGTACTTCACGATCTCCGCGCTTTCACGGCTCATGAAGACCATGGGTTTATTGGCGCGCGTGATGGGGCGGTAGAGCTCGCTCATCAGCTTCTCGGCCCACGGCTCGCCGTTGATGCCCACCACGATGCGGTCGGGCATGAGCGTGTCGGGGACGGCCATGCCTTCCCGCAGGAACTCGGGGTTGGAGACCACGGGCACGCGGTGGCCCACACCGCGTTCGCGCAGGATGGAAGTGATGCGGTCCTCACAGAGCTTGCCGGTGCCCACCGGCACGGTGGACTTGTTGACGAACACGAGGTCGCGGTCCGCGTGGCGCGCGACGGTCTCGGCCACCAGGAACACGGCGCGCAGATCGGCCTTAAAGCCCTCGCCCGGGGGTGTGGCCACGGCGGAGAAAACAATCTGTACGTGGGGAAGCGCCTCCGCGAGGTCGGTGGTGAAGGTGAGACGCTTGGTCTCCAGGCCTTTTTGCAGCAGCTCCTCCAGCCCCGGCTCGAAGATGGGACTCTCACCGCGACGGAGCTTCTCCACCTTGGCCTTGTCGATGTCCACGCCGTAGACGTGGTGCCCCAGCTCCGCGAAGCAGGCCGCCGAGACAAGCCCCACGTATCCGGTACCGACGACGGCGATCTTCATGCGCGGGGAGTCTAGCGGGCAAGGGAAGGCTTGTCAGGTCGTTAGTTCCGCATCCGTGTCATCTTCCGGGGGCAGGCACCCGAGCTCCCGGAGGCGTTGCAGGATGGTCCGTGCATGAACCAGCACATTGCCCGAACCCCGGAGTTCCCTGTGCGTCCGCAGCGTCCAGCTTGGCACGTGGTCACGCAGGACGCGTGCGTCATTCGTGAGTCCGTGGGCACCCTCGTATACCAGGTGCACGTCCACCTGCTCGGGATTGAGGCGGTCGATGAACGGCCGCAGAGCCGCGAGGGTAGCTCCGGTATGAATGTCGTGCTCGCAGACGAGAATGCGTGCCGCAGAATGTATGCGCGACCGGTCCGCTCCCACCGGTTTCCACCGCGGACCGACCTTCCAATACCCGTGCCATTCGGCGTAGCGGGCGGGTGTGCCGAGCACCTCCAGTGTCGCGGCCGCGGCGGTACCGCGCGTGGCCATACCCACAGCCAGGTCGTAGCCGCAGGCATGCAGTTCCCCGGCGCCGCTCACGGATTCGGGGGTCAGGATGACGTTGGGGATTGCATGGCGTGCCATGTATGCGCCCATTCCTGTGCTGATCCCCGACCAGAGGTTCATTCCGAGCCGTGACGACCAGAAACTGTCCTCGCCGCACTCCGGGACATACTGGCGCACGGCGTCGTCGCGCTGTGCATCGGTTCCGTAGTCGAGTGTCGCTTGGTAGAGGTCGTAGTGGGGGCGCCCCTCCGTGCAGATCCCGCGGGCGATGCGAGCGCGGATGCCATCCGTGTCGCCGAGTATCTCGCTGTACTGTAGCCAGCGGTAGCTCTCATTCAACGCCAGGCATGCGCGCACCAACCATCGCACGCGGTCTCGTAGCTCTTCGAGCACTTCCGGGGGAGCTCCTTCGTTCCCCTGGTCCAGCGGGAAATTTCTTTGGAAGGTGAGTCCGTGCTGCTGCGCGAAGTCCAAGACCGCATGTTCCAATTCCCGGGCGCGGTCGATGCGATCCATGATATCCACCGTTGCATCCACGGAGCCGATCCATTCCGGCCATTCGTTCATGTGATCACTTAAAAACAATTTTGCAATCAAGTCAAGATCCCGGTGCGTCATACGCCTGTACCATCCGCGCATGCCCAAAATCCTCGTCACCGGTTCCGTCGCGTACGACTTGCTCCTCTCCTACGACGGCTCGTTCGCCGAGGCGATCGATCCCGCCCATCTGGACGAGCTGTCCATGGCCTTTGTGACGCAGCGGTTCGTGCGCCACCACGGTGGCACTGCGGCCAACATTGCCTGGAACCTGCGCATCCTCGGCCAGGCGCCGGTCACCGTGGCCACGGTTGGCGGCGACGGTGGTGAGTATCTCTCGCTCCTGGAAGAGAAGGGGATCCCGGTGGATCACATCGTCACACTCCCACAGCACGCCACGTCCACAGCCATTGTCTCCACCGACACGCGTGGGAGGCAGATCACCTTCTACCACCCCGGCGCCGACGCGCACGGCTCGTGGCCGGAGAATCTGGCGCAGGACGATCCGTTGGACTTCGCCATCGTGAGCCCCCGCGACGCCAAGGTGATGATTTCGGCCTGTGCGTGGTGCGAGAAGTCCGGCGTGCCCTATCTCTTCGACCCCGGGCAGCAGGTGCTCGCGTTCGACCAGGAGGAACTCCTCCGCTGTGTGCGCGGGAGCCGCGGCGTCATCTGCAACGCGTACGAGTGGCAGCTGCTCTCCGAGCGCACAGGATTCTCCGCGGAAGAGATTCTCGGGGAGACACACATGCTCGTCATCACCCATGGTGAGGAGGGGGTGTCCCTCACCACCGCCAAGGAGACGACAGTGCTCCCCGCCTGCAAGGTGGAGAACCCGGTCAACCCCACGGGTGCGGGCGACGCGCTCCGGGCTGGACTGCTTGCGGGCCTCAGTGCCAAGTGGGATCTCCGTGCTGCGGGCCAGCTGGGCGCCGCGCTCGCCGCGTTCGTCGTGGAGCGCGAGGGCACGCTCCTCGACGGCGTCACGGCGGAGGACGTGCGGTCGCGGGCGCTGATGACCTACGGAGAAGCGCTACCGGAGTTGCCCTGAAGATTCCGAGGAGGGCTGCATTTTCTCAAATTCCTCGGTATCGTCGGACTCCTCGGACTCCCGTGCTACCCTTCTTTTCACACGCTTCACCTCATCCGACCATGTCCGCCATCAAAGACCCCTCCCTCGCCGCCCAGGGCCGTCTCAACCTGGAGATCGCCGAAAAGCGCATGGGCGCCCTCCTGCGCGTGCGCGACCGCTTCGCCAAGGAGAAGCCGTTCAAGGGCCTCACCATCGGCATGGCGCTCCACGTGACCAAGGAGACGGGCATCCTGGTCCGCACGCTCACCGCGGGCGGCGCCAAGGTGGCCATCACGGGCTGCAACCCGCTGAGCACGCAAGACGACATCGCCGCCGCACTCGCGGAGGAGAAGGACGTTCAGGTGTGGGCTTACAAGGGGGAGAGCAAGGAAGACTACTACACGTACCTCCAGGAGGTGATCGCCACCCGGCCCGACATCACCATCGATGATGGATGCGACCTGGTTTCGGAGATCCACAAGAAGCATCCGGAGCTGCTCAAGTCCCTCATCGGCGGATGCGAGGAGACCACCACCGGCATCATCCGCCTGGTGAGCATGCACCGTGACAACGCGCTCAAGATCCCGATGATCGCGGTCAACGACAACAAGACCAAGCACCTCATGGACAACTACTACGGCACGGGCCAGTCCACGTTTGATGGCATCCTCCGCAGCACCAACGTGCTCGTGGCGGGCAAGACCGTGGTGGTGGCCGGCTACGGCAGCTGCGGTAAGGGCGTGGCCATGCGCGCGCAGGGCATGGGTGCCCAGGTCATCGTGACGGAGGTAGACAACTTCGCCGCGCTGCAGGCGGTCATGGATGGCCACCGCGTGATGCCGATGAGCGAGGCCGCCGCGGTCGGCGACATCTTCATCACCGTCACCGGCAACCTGCACGTCATCCGCATGGAACACGTGGAGAAGATGAAGGACGCTGCGGTCCTGGCGAACTCCGGACACTTCGACTGCGAGATCGACCTGGCGTCCATTGAGAAGGGGAGCAAGTCCAAGCGCCGTGTACGTCACTACCTCGACGAGTACGCTCAGAAGGACGGCCGCGTGATCTACGTGGCCGGCGAGGGCCGTCTGGTGAACTTGGCGTCCGCGGAAGGCCACCCCTCTGAGGTGATGAGCCTGAGCTTCTGCGGCCAGGCGCTGGCGTGCGAGTATCTCGTGAAGCACAAGGGCAAGCTCCAGGCTGGCGTCATCACACTCCCGCCCGAGATCGACGACACCATCTCCGGCTACCAGCTGGAGGCCATGATGGTGAAGCTGGATGAGCTGACGGTCGAGCAGCGGGAGTACCTGGCGAGCTGGGAGGAGGGGACCTAAGGGGGGCTTTACGAAAGCATGTCACCCTGAGCTCGTCGAAGGGCGACATGCGGTCCCGGAGGAAGTACCACCAGGGCGTCATGGTTCGACGGGCTCACCATGACAGATGTTTGCGCACTCACGCCACCGGCGCCACCTCGGGCATCCGCATGCGCGCCAGCGAGAGCAGCTGCCCCCACGCGTGCTCGCTTCCGAGCAGCGGGGTGACGGTCTCGGCGATCTCGTCCTCCGGGAGGACGGCGAGCGCCGCGATCACGGCGGAGGTGAGGGCCATGTGCGCGTGTTGCGCGGGGAGGTTGATGCCGGCACGCACGGGCGTGCGGCAGGCCTCCTGCCAAGCGGTATAGGCGTCCCGGATGGCTTCCAGTGCCTCGCCCCTGGCGTCGCGCTCGGGGGCGGAGGGATGCTGCAGCGCGGCGGAGAGGTTCTGGCGGACAGCGTCTTCCAGCACTCGCAACGGTGCGGGACGGTCGGCGTCCTCGGCGGGAGCGGAAGAGGGCTCTAGAACGCGAGCCACGCGCGTGCGGACAGCGGAGGTATCCGGGCGGCGGACGACGGCGATGAAACTCGGGCGCTCGAGTGGGCGGAGGGAGGAGAAGCGGGGGGACATGGGGGACGGGGGGGAGAAAGCCCGCACGTTGTACGTCCTCTGGGCCAAAGGGATCCATTTTTGCGATGAATTTTTAGAAATTCTGATATTTCTGTTATATTCCTGACATATGCTCAAGCTCTCCGCGGTCCTCCCCGAGCTCGTCGCCGGCGATCCCTTCCTGCAGTACGGGCTCCAGTATGGCCTCTTCAATCTCTCCAGGCTCGCCGAGCATCTCAGGCCTGTTGCCGAGGTGCGCGCCAAGAAGCCCGTGAGCGCCTCCTCGCTTCTCATGGCGCTCTCGCGCTACCAACGGAGCCTCAAGAAGATCGCCGCGACGCCGGGGCGCTTTCGCATCGAGCGCATTGCCGTGCACACGGGGCTCGGCACCTTCACCTTCGAGAAGACCGCCGAGACCCTCGCCAAGGTGCACCAGCTCCACACGCGCGTGCTCAAGAAAGGCGGGTACATGACGATGAGCGAGAGCACCGCGGAGGTGACGTGCATTGTGGACCGGGAGGAAGCGCCGCTCATCCGGGAGCTGCTGGGGCGCCGCGCGCGCTTTACCAACACCGCCGTCTCCGCACTCTCCATCCGGTTCCCTCCGGCGTACGCGGAAGTGCCAGGGTTCCTGTGCGTCCTGCTCCAGCAGGTGATGCTGCAGGGGATCAACATCGTGGAGGTGGCCAGCACCTTCACGGAGTTCGTGCTCTACATTGATGAATCCAACACGCGCCTAGCCTTCGATACCCTCTACGCGCTCTTCGAGGTGAAGTCGATGGCGGAGGCGATCGAATGGACCCCTGTCTGGTCGCTGACTGCCGGAGAGGCCCGCTTCCTGCCCACGGCCTTCTGTTACTACAACTACCAGGACCCCGAAGCCGAGGACTGCGGTTTCTGCTATGCCGATTCCAACGGCAACGCCGCGGGCGCGTGTCCTGAAGCCGAGGCAGGCCGT
>CAZYAK010000029.1:0-2521 GCA_964645935.1 uncultured Candidatus Peribacteria bacterium
CCTCGACCTGCCACGGTAGGTCAGCGGTTGCGGCCGTAGGTCCGGAAGAGCACTTTTTTTCAGGAATGGGCGTGGACCCTATCCGCTGGAGGCCGGCGGCTTGGCAGGTCGGCGCGTTCTTTCTCCCATTTCTTTGTCGCGTACAAAGAAATGGGAAATCCTGGCGGGCGTGCGAACGCCGATCGTAGGTGCCGGGCTCGCATACCAAACATGGATGACTTCATTCCCCCCGGTGTACACTTCCCGAAATGCTCCGCCTTCCCGCCTCCCTGGAACGCCGTCTCGTCGAGCTCTTCCCCGACGCGGAGGATCGCGAGCGGTTCGTACTGGACGCCCTGGAGGAAGCCATCGCCGCGATGGATCCGGAGGAAATGGCGGGCGAGGACGCGCCAGACATGGTGGGTGGCACGCTGCACCTCTTCTCAGACGGCGGATCGCGCGGCAATCCCGGTGACGCGGCGACGGGCTTCGTGCTGGAGGACCCCGCGCGAGGCGTGACGCTGGAAGCCAAGGGCGACCGCATCGGCATCGAGACCAACAATGTGGCGGAGTACCAGGCGCTCATCGCGGGCCTCAAGGCCGCGGAGAAGTACCAGCCCAACCGCCTCATCTGCCACCTGGATTCCGAGCTCATTGTGAAGCAGATGAATGGCGAGTACCGCGTGAAGATGCCCACCCTCCAACCCCTCCATGAGGAGGTGAGTCGCTTGGCGCTGCGTTTCGCCGACGTCATCTTCAAGTACATCCCCCGCTCGGACAACCATCGAGCAGACGCGCTCGTAAACCTCGCCCTAGACACGCAGCCCGACCCCGCGCCCCGGACGGTGCGCCCCCCGCACCGGCCAAGCTTCGGCTTTTGATTGTCTGACTGGCGCCGGCAATGTTTTTACAAAAACATAAATATGTTGTATAATACAATTCATATGCCAGATCGCCAGGAGCAGTACATCGCGTTGCCCGACGGGAAGGTCGTAGATCCGAGCACGCGTCGGGACCCGATGAGCGCTATTCCCGGGCAGCTGCGCCGCGATTTTCCGAAGGCCATCCCGGAAGGCGCCGTCTGGATGACGCGGGACGCGGACGGCGGATTTCAGTTCTACGACGGAGAGCGCCGTCGACTACTGGATATCAATCACTCCCTGGTCCTCACCAGCTTGATCGCACAGCAGCACCGCAAGTACGACGACCTGCTCCGGTTCATCGTGGAAACGACGGATCATAGGCGGAGGGCCGACCCCGAAGCGCCCTTGGAGCCTTCCAATCTCAGAATCGGTAGGACATACGGCATTCTCCGCGACAACGCCATCGATCCGGGATGGACGTACCAGGGGCAAGAAGCGCACCCGGGCGGCCATGGTCCGGCGTACGCGTTTACCAAGCACGTGCAGGGCAAGGGTTTTGGCACGAAGCACCTCCTGCCAGAGCGCATCGCCGAGCTGGTGCGGCCCGATCCGAATGCCTGAGCACGGCCGGAATTCGCGCCTTTCTCCTGCGCATCGGCCGCCGCATCGGTACACTCCCGCCGTGCGCCCCGTCCCTCACCTCGGCCTACTCCCACTCCTCGGCCTCGCGGCCTTCGCCGTGGGCGTTTCGCGGGTCGAGGCCGCGGCGCCCATTACCTACCGCTACGAGCACCACCTCTTCACGGTGGATCCCGACTCCTACCCTCAGTGGCGCGGCGGCGGCGAGGCGTGGCTCTTCCAGGGCCAACCCATCCGCCCGCTCGCGGCTTGGCGCGTGGACGGGGATGAGGTGCAGCCACTCCCCGAGGGCGTGGAGCGCATGCAGATCGACGACTGGGACCGCGCTGCCATCCGCGCGACGCTGGAGCGGAAGGTCTCTGCCACCTTCAATCGTCCCGCCGGCCGCGTGACCATATCGCGCGATGCCTCCGGCAAAGTTACCTTCGAGGGCGTGGGTCTCACGGGACGCTCCGTGGACCTGGACGCCGTCGCGGACGCCACCATCGCAGCACTGGAGCAAGACATCCCGGACGTCATCCTTCCCGTGCGCATCACCCAGCCCGAGATCACGGTGACAGACCCCGAGCTCAGCGCGATGGGCATCACGGAGGTGGTGACAGTGGGCGAATCCGTCTTTGCGGGGTCACCCGTCAACCGCCGACACAATATCTCGGTGGGCCTGAGCAAGTTCAACGGGCACCTCATCCCCCAGGGTTCCCTCTTCTCCTTCAATGAGCACCTCGGCCCCGTGAACGGCGTCACGGGATACCGCAAGGAGCTCGTCATCAAGGGCGATCGCACGGAGCCGGACTACGGCGGCGGACTCTGCCAGGTGAGCTCCACGGCGTATCGCGGCGTGTGGGAGTACGGCTTTCCCATGGAGGAACGGCGCAACCACAGCTACTCGGTGAGCTACTACGGACCCGTCGGCACAGACGCCACGGTGTACCCGCCACACCCCGACATGCGCTTCACCAACGACGGCCCTGGCGCCCTCCTCATCCAGACACACCAGGAGAACGACCACGCGTACTTCATCTACTACGGCACCAAGGACG
>CAZYAK010000029.1:2621-16100 GCA_964645935.1 uncultured Candidatus Peribacteria bacterium
ACAGCAAACGGCATTGAGACAGGAAGATCGACCGTGTGTGGAGTCTGGTGCTTGATGCTTGGAATTTGGCCCCTTAGACCCCTCTCTGAATCGCCCCCGACACTCCGGGCGCCTTGAGCGGGCCCGAGAGTTGGTCACCCAGAAAGCGGTCGCGCAGCAATTCCACACGGGAGGCATCTTGGAGGGAGGGCAGCGCTTCCCAGCTCCCCTGTCGTGCGGCTTCAACGAAGACGCGCTCATCTTCCGAGAGCGCAAAGAAGGTCTCTGTCTCCTCATCCCCTGGAAGAAAACCCAAAAGGTGCAGGAGCTGCAGCGCAAAGGCCAGGGAGGCGCGCGGCCGTACCTCCTGGCTGACAGCGAGGAACGCGACAAACGCCGCATAGACTTCCGGCAGCGGCTCGGCATCCTGCGTGAGCCGCAGGAGCAGCTCCACCCCCTCCGTCGCCACGGTGAATGCGCGGATGTCGCCAATACCCCCGTCCTCGGGAAACGCCTCCGCGCCCGTCACCATCCAGCCCGCGGACCCTTCGCGCAGCTCCGCCTTGATACGCCTCAGAGGCAAAAGCGATCCGCCCATGCGGCTCTTCGGCTTACGAACCCCCATGGCGCGCGCCGCCAAGCGGCCACGCTCCTTGGTGAAGAGGATGCAGTACCGGTCGGCCTCGCCCACGTCGTAGGTCTTGAGCACGAGGGCCTCGACGCTGTTGGAGTGCGGCATGGACCGGAGTCTAGCGCCGCCGGCCCCGCACCGCCCCCGAACCGGGGGACTTCGTGTAGATGGCATCGCACGCGGCTTCCGCCAACACCCGGAGACTGTCGTAGATCGGCAGAGGCAAACGCATGGTCTCGGCCACCAGCGGCAGCTCCGTGCAGCCCAGAATGACTGCTTCGGCCCCGCGGGATTTCAGCGCCAGCACCTGGCGCCGCAGGGCTTCCTGCTCCCGCTTACCGCATTCCCCCGCGATCACGCGGCGGATGAGGCGCTCCAGGCGCGGCACATCCCCGGTGGAAGGGACGAGGACAGCAAGGCCCTTCCGCTCCAGCGGGGCGCGGTACAGCGGCGAGCGGAGTGTAGTCGGCGAACCCAGTACCCCCACGGTTTTTCGTCCGTCGATGGCAACGCGCCGTACCACCAGGTCCACCATGGAGAGAAACTCCGCTCCACACCCCGCCGCGCACGCGTCCGCGAAGAGGTGCATGGTGTTGCAGGCGAGCACGAGCGTCTGCGCCCCGGCATCGGCCAATCGCTGCATTTCGGTACGGAGCATGGAGACAGCGATCTTCTCCCCCTCCAGCCCGCCGATGAGATCAGGAACGGGAAGGTTGCTCAGGAGCAGGTGCGGATAGTCGCCGTTGGCGCGCGCCCCGTGGCGGGAGCGACTGAGCGCGATGACGTGCTCGTAAAAGCGGATGCTTGCCGAGGGCCCCATGCCGCCAAGGATGCCGAGCGTCTTCATGGGTGGCGGGACAGGAGGAAGTCGACGAGCTCCGGCGTGAGGCCGTCGGCGCGCAACGCGTCGAGGTCCCCACGGATGGGACCGTCTTGGATTTTGGCGTCGCGGAACGACTCCGCCGTGAGCGGATCGCCCTGCTCGGGGCAGTGGAAGTACGTGGGCCGGAAGCCGAGCGGCGTCACAAGCGGCAACACGTCGCGGCCGCGGAGATCATCGGCGAATGTGGAAGTGAGGGCGAAGAACGGCTTCTCCGCTCGGCCGCCCACGGGCAGCACAACGGAGTGCTGCTGCGGGAGATCGAACGGGTACGCGCCGGGCGCAGCACCGTTGAAGTACACATTGGCAGCGGCGTAGGTAAGCGCCTCGCCGCTCTTCAGAGACCGGCGGCGCTCGCTCTCTTCCAGCTCCGCGACGATCTGCCGGGTTGTCATGCACGTCATCGCGCGGGCGCGGATGTCCTCGCCGATACGCGCGATGCTCTCGAGGGCTTCGTCGGTCTCTTCCATCCCCACACACAGATCCACGGAGGACGCCACAGTGGAATGGAGCGCATCCACGTAGCCGCGCAGGTACTTCCGCATGCGCTCGGCAGTCTCGCGGGCGCAATCGTCGGGGATGCCGTTGGTGCGGGCAATAAAACGGTCCGCCTGGTACACGACGTAGCGCGGCGGCTCCAGACCGAGGGTTTTGACACGCTCCATGGCACGGAGCGCGGGCAACAACAAAGCGGGCAGGCGCACGGGGATGCGACCGCTGACGTCCATACCAAGACCTGTGGCATAGAGCACATGGCGGGTGCCGGCCGCTGTGGTTGCAAGGTTGCGGGCAACGCGCTCGATGGATACTGCGTCCGCGGAGCGGGCGGGCGAGAGAGGGCCGACGCGCGCGTCGTCGTCGCGGTTGCGCAGCGCTCGGTGCACGACGTTGGGCGACGCGGCGGCTGAGGGACGGAGGGGGAGCATGAGCAAGGTGGGAGGGGCGGATACCAAAGACGCCCCCATCTTCGGGAGCGAGGACCACCAGCAAGCGACCACTCCTAGAACGAAGACGGGAGATTCATCGACGCGCGCCACCACCGAAGCCGCAACGCACCGCGAACGGAGGATTGCCGGAAGAGGACGATGTCCTTATGCACTGGTACAACAGTACATCCTCGCCGCAGCGAATGCAAGCTCGTTATTTTCCGGCTTACGAGAGCGCCAAGCGGCCACTCTTCATCTGCGGCCGGAGCGCCAGGAATGCACCTCCAAAGGCCAGCAGCGGCACGAGTACGAACTCCAGCAGCAGCACCCCTGGCATCGTCTCCCCAAGGAGCGCGAACGTCTCCGCGCGCACGGGCTCTAGCGTGCCGCCGGGTGCCAGCGCAGGCACGGCGATCGGGAGCAAGAGCAGCAAGAGGCCGAGTAGCACCGCACTGACGGCGAGCGCGACGAAGAGCAACACGGCGGCCTCGGTGGCAAAAGGAACAAGCACCGATGCTTCCTGTGCACCGAACAATCGCTCCACGAGGATTTCCTCGCGGCGCATCATCGCACGGCGGCGGACCAGTTCGATGAGCACGAACAGCAGCACCGCGGTAATGAGCGCGAGGAACGCGCCCGCGAGCGCCTGGCCGGCGTCGGCAAGCCTCAGCATCTGGCGCACCTCCCGCTCTTGGCCCGTCGTCTGGGTGAGGAATGACGGATCCACCACCGTCTCCCACGCGGACTGGCGCACGAATGTCTCGAACGCGGGGAAGTCCGAGAGGGAGTTCAGGCTCACGGCGATGGTGTCAGGGAAGGGGTTGTGGATATCGAACTCTTCCAGGAATGTGGTGAGCTCGGGGTTTCGCGCCTTCTCGCGCTCGTAGGCCTGCTCGCGCGTGACGTACGAGACTTCCTTCACCATGGGCGCGTCGCGCAGTGCCACCAGCATCTCCTGCACCTTCTGGTCGGCCGCGTTTTCCGCGATCTGCAGCCGAAGATCCAGCTGCGACTCCAGCAGACGACTCACGCCGTGCACCCCCGCGCCGGACACCACGAGAATCTGCGCCAGGAACGCCACGCCCGCGAGGACGCCAAGCGTCGTGGCATACTCGCGCTCTCGCACGAGGGTGATGAGCCCGCGACGGACGCCACGCTTCAGCAGCAGTACAGCTGAGTGCATGGCGGTCATTGTACCAGAGACGAGGCGCAGAGGGGACAAAGGGACAGATGGAGCAACAGGGACAAGGGAGCGCCTGCTTTGATGAAGAGCACAGCTGAGACAGCGATACTCGCTCTCTTTGCCCCCTTTGTCCCTTCTGCGCCTTTTCATACCGTCACTTCTCCAGCTTCTCGCCTTCCTCTTCCGTCTCGTTGACCATCTTCGAGAGCCGGTCCACCGCCTGCATGCACTCGCGTGCGCGGACGTTGTCGGGCTCCAGCTCCAATGAACGGCGGAAGAGCGCCTTGGCTTTGGAGAAGTTCTGCACCTGCAGGTACGCGACGCCAAGGTCGCAGAGTGTGAGTGCGCTGTCGGAATCCAGATTGAGTGCACGTTCCAGTGTGACGATGCCCTGCGCCCGCTCGCCAGCATTGAAGAGCGCCCAACCGAGGCAGCGTAGGATCTCAGAATTGTTCGACTTGAGCTGGTTGGCCCGCCGCAGATGCGCCACGGACTCGGGCCACTGTTCCCCGCGTGAGCGGAGGAAGCCCAGGATGTAGTACCCGGTGTAGCTATCGGAATCGAGCGCGACGGCCTGGCGGGCCGCAGTCTCGGCTCGCTCGTACTCGGCCAAGCTCAGCTCGTTGTCTGCGATCTCCTCCAGTGCCGAGACGTTCTCGGGGTCCTCTAAGAGAAGCTCTTCCAGGAGGGCTAAGGCCTCGCGGTGGTGCCCGTTCAGCTTGAGCTGCTCGGCACGTTCCAAGCGTTCGAGGATATCCGCGGAAGGGTCGTCCTGCGCCATGGGCGTGCACTGTACGGGAAAAGGCGGGTGGCCCGCCACCGATTTCGGGGAGTTAGTAGACGAGGAAGAGCACCGTGCGGAGGATACTGTACGACAACAGCACGATGGCCATCCCAATGATGGAGCCTTTCATGAGCTTCTTGCCTGTTTCCACGGGTCCCGGCTGGCCCGCAGAACCCACGAAATAGGCGGATCCCACCAGGAAAAGTGCCGTGCAGACGGCCACACTGCTGGCCGCCAGATACCCCACGACGTTCTGCATAGCCGTAGCAAAGCTGATACGGATACCCGTGGTCACGAGGATGGTGCGGTGCTCGAGGGCTACGGCGATAGTCGGCAGCACACACGCGGCGGCCGGGGCCAGGAACCGGAGGAGGGAGCGAAAGCGGACCATTCGGAATATCATACCACGAAATGCTCATTCGGGGAATGGCATGCATCATCGCTTGCGCCTGCAGAAGCCCGCCGAACGATTGCGGCGACGCGCTCCCAAGGCCTACACTGGCGTCTCCCATGGCACCCGAGGGGTTTCAGACCCATACCATCGGCGGCGAGGCTCCGCCGGGCGGATCCGGCGTGCGCCGGTCCTCCCGCCAGACCCCACCTCCCCTACCCCATCGTCCCCGCGGCAAGACGTTCGGGCGTGCCAACCCGCTGCGGCGCGCGTGGGCGTGGCTCGTGCGCCAGCAGCGCGAGCTGGGATGGCGCCGCTTCCTGCTCCGCGCGGGCGGGGCAGTCGGCCTGGTTCTCTTCCTCTACATTGGCTTCCTCTGGTTCACGCTCCCAAACCTGGACGATCCCGCCAGCCTCCTCGCCGCGCAGAGCACCGCCATCACCGACCGCAACGGCGCCGAGCTCTACCGCCTCTTCAGCGAGCAAGACCGTACCTACGTCCCAGGCGACCAGATCTCCGAGCCCATGCGCCAAGCCATCGTGTCCATTGAGGATGAGCGCTTTTACCGCCGTGGCTGCCTGGACCTGCGTGCCATGGTCCGCGTGTTCCTGCGCTTCGGCCAGGCGGGCGGCGCGTCCACGCTCACCCGCCAGTTGGCTCGCAACGCCTTAAACCTCCAGCACGAGAACGTGCTCAATCGGAAGCTCAAGGAGATCATCCTGGGCTGTCAGATGGAGTCACGGTTCTCCAAGGAAAAGATCCTAGAGCTCTACCTCAATTGGGTGCCGTTCGGGAACAACGCCTATGGCGTGGAACAGGCCAGCCGCCGCTACTTCGCGTCATCGGCTAAAGACCTCACCGTGGCGCAGGCCGCAGTGCTGGCGAGTATCCCGCAACGCCCCTCCTATTTCAGCCCCTACGGACGCCACGTGCACACGTCCGTCACGGACCCCGTCCTGGAACGTATTGCTGACGGCAAGATCACTACCGCCGCGGAGATCGAGGACGACGACGTACGCATCGGCCTCATCGGCACCCAGGTGGGCACGGGCTCCCGTACCGTCTACATCGGCGGCCGCACGGACCAAGTGCTTAAAAACATGCTCGAGCAGGAAATGATCTCCGAAGAGCAGCGCCAGACGGCGCTGTCCGAGCTGCAGGTACTCGTGTTCAACGCGCGCGGGGGGGGCGACGACGGCGCGTTTCGCGCTGCGCACTTCGTGCTGTGGGCCAAGGACCAGGTGGAGACGGCCTTCGATGGCACGGCAGACAAGGGCATCTTGGAGCAAGGCGGCCTGACGATCCGGACCACACTCGACGGCACGCTGCAGGCGGCGGCGGAGGCCGTGGTGCGCAAACACGCGCCCAACGTCGCCAAGCTCTACGGTGCACACAACATCGGGCTCGTGGCGATGGATCCGGCCACGCGCGAGATCCTCGCGTACGTGGGCAACGTGGACTACAACGACGAGGAGCACGAGGGCAAGGTGGACATGGCCCTGGTCCCCCGCCAGCCGGGCTCCAGCTTCAAGCCGTTCGTCTACGCGGGTGTGTTCCTCAAGGGATACTCGCCGGCCACCGTGCTCCACGACGTCTCCACGAAGTTCGGCACGTACCAGCCGCAGAACTTTGAGGGCGGCTTCTGGGGGCTCACCACCATCCGCAAGGCCCTCGGAGGATCGCGCAACATCCCCGCCGTGAAGGCGTACTTCCTGGCGGGCGAGGAGGACCAGCTGCTGGATCTCGTGAGCAGCATGGGCGTCACGTCACCCAAAGAGAACCGGCCCGACGCCGGCTATGGCCCCTCCATGGCCCTCGGCACGGCCGAGACGCCGCTCCTGGAAATGGTGCAGGGCTACGCCACGCTGGCCGACGGCGGACGGTACAAGCCCGCGGTGAGCATCCAGCGCATCACGGACCGCCGCGGCTCGCTGCTACCGCTGCCCGCGGCCTTCGACCCCGACGGCGAGGGTACTGAGGTCATGGACCCGCGCGTCGCCTACCAGATCACATCGGTGCTGAGCGACCCGTCGGTACGCCCCGGCGACTACTGGCGCAGCATCCTCACCGTTCCGGGCACCCAGGCCGCTGCCAAAACCGGCACGAGCAACAAATGTCTGGAGCGTGACGACGCCGGCAACTGCATCAAGCGCAAGCCCGACAACGTGTGGACGATGGGCTACACGCCGACCCTTGTGGTCGGTGTGTGGGTGGGCAACGCCACGGCCGATCCCATGAGCGACAGTGCCGACGGCATCAACGTAGCCGCCCCCATCTGGAAGGAGTTCATGTCACAGGCACAGAAGATCCTCCAGCCGGAGGTGACCACCTTCAGTCAGCCCGACGGCCTGGTGCAAGTGCAAGCCTCGCTGCTCTCGGGAGAGCTGCCCACGGAGTGCACGCCCGTGGACCTGCGCAAGTCCGACCTGTTCCTGAGGGAGCACGCTCCCTCCAAGGCCGACCCCGCGTGCGTCACACTCAACGTGGACAAGGTCACGGGCCTTCTAGCCTCCGAGAGCTGCCCCGTGGAGGCGCAGGAGCAGAAGAGCTTCTATGTGCCCTACACTCCTCTCTCCAACCGTTTCCCGTCGTGGGAGCAGGGCGTGCGCACTTGGGCGGCCGGGGGGGGCGTGCCGCTGCCCGTAGCGCCCACTGAGAGCTGCGACGTCAGCCTTACGCCCGGGCGCCTCATCAAGCCGACGCTCACCATTCTCTCGCCCTCGTCTAACGGCACGGCCACGTTCCCGTCCTTCGCACCGCGGTACCGCTACACATCGGGCGGTGCGGTGCGGCAGATCGAGATCGAGATCGATGGCAAGCCCACAGAGTCGTTCACGGAGAAACCCTTCGAGGGCGCCATCCGCGTCCCGCGCTCCGTCTCCAAGAACGGATCACACACGCTCACGGTCACGCTCACGGACGAGTTCTACAACGTCGTCACCGATTCCGTGCGCTTCACCTTCGGCGAGGACAGCTCGGGCCCCGACGTCACGGTGGTCTCACCTGAGCAAGGCGACGCCTTTGCGGTGGGTGGAGACGTCGTTATTCGCGCGGAGGCCGACGACCCGGAAGGCCAAATCAAGTACGTGGAGTTCTACCTTGATGACCTGCTCCTCACGCGCAAGCCCAAAGTCCCCTACGAGCTCACCTACCCGCTAGACATAGCGCCGGGTAAGCACGTCGTGCGCGCAGTGGCCATCGATCTCGCCGGCAACAGCGCGGTAGACTCTGTCTCCATCACCGTGAGCGGCGAGGGCTCTGGTTCGGGGGAGGTGACGGTGCAGCCTTGAGGCCCGCAAGTCAGGCCTGGTCGGACGATTCCTGGAACTCCAGCGCCTCAGCCTCGGCAGTATCCAAATCCGCCTCCAGCTCTTCCGCCAGGTTCACCAGCGCGCTGCCTGCCTCTTCGAGATCCTCAGGGTGCGTCCGGAAGAGCTCCCTAAACTGCGTGCGTACCGTGCGGATCTTCGCGCGCAACGACTCGGGCTCGCCATCGAAGGCGAGAAGCTGCATGTAGGCATCCAACGGGTCCTGGCGCTGCGGCGCGTCCACGTATCCGTTCGCATCGTCGTCCTGGGGCTTCGCGTCCTCGTCGTGCTCGTTAAGGAAGCGGGCATGCTCGCGCTCGGCGGCGAAGACCGTCTCGCGCAGGCGCAACTCCTCTTCGGTCATGTCGTCGGCCACACCCAAGAAGACATCTGGCAGGAGCGCGCGGATCTCGGCCGTGACCTCTGCCACCCTCTCCTCCCCCGGCACGTCCTCGCGGGCATTGCCCAGTCGCGCGATGAGCTGGTCGATCGGCGCGGGTGACCCCCGGTACTCCGGAAGCGGTTCATCCCCCCACCGACTGCGTGCCCCGCGTTTCAGCGGCCCGGCGGCCTTGGCTTCCTTCTCGTCTTCGGCGTTGCGCCTACCGAACAGAGCTTCATCCCATCCGTCGTTATCCAGAGGCATACTGAGCTGGGGAAGATGTGCCTATTCAATACCCCTGTGACCGCACCATCCATCATTTGAGGAGTCAATATCCTCTCCAGGGCTAACCGCTGCGAAAAAATCCTCCCTCTCGCGGCGGAATCCCGGAAGACGTGCTTGAGTCCCATTTGCGCGCGCGTTCGGGAGAGGGGAGGATGGGGAATTGCTCCGGGGACGGTCCCCGGACGATCCACGCACCCGCTCCTTCCTGAAAGGAGGCTCCTATGACCCCGCAGGGAACGCGGGGGAGGAGGCCGCTCTGTATCCTGATCCGCTTCACACGATGGGCACGCGACTCGCTCTACGGGTCGCTGCTCCAGTTGTGGGATCGGATCTCGATCCATTGGCTCACGGTCTGCTACGCCGTCCTTCTGTCCTCATTCTTCCTGTCCCTGGCGTGGCAGCTCACGCGGATGGAACCGCGGGCCGAATGGTTCGAGCGCGAGATGCGCGAGCAGAAATTGCTCCCGCCCCTCACGCGGGACCAGTGACGGTCTCCCCTCTTGGATCAGGGGTCCCGCGTCCGCGCGGGGCCCCGCCTTTCAGAACTGCGCGTTGGTGTGCAC
The DNA here is from genome assembly GCA_964645935.1 of uncultured Candidatus Peribacteria bacterium. Lineage (GTDB taxonomy): Bacteria > Patescibacteriota > Gracilibacteria > Peribacterales > Peribacteraceae > CAZYAK01. Next base: position 11,934 of record CAZYAK010000029.1, read on the forward strand.
CTCCGAGACGTCGTCGTCCTCCTCCACGGCCTCCATGAACGCGGAGACCTTCTCCGCCGCGGCGTCGTCCACGGGGACCTTCTGCTTGGGCACGAACGAGAGCCCCGCGGAGAGGATGGCGCAGCCCTTGCCCTTGAGAAAATCGCGCACGGGAGCCCAGTTGCTGAGCGCGGTGGTCACGCGCAGCACGCCGTCCGAGGCGGCGAAATCCTCGGCCCCGAAGTCGATCAGCTCCAGCTCCAGCTCCTCCAGCTTGCCTGCCGGCCACGCCGCCTCCGGCACTTCCGCCACCACCAGGCCCTTGCGCTCGAACATCCACACCACCGAGCCGCCGTCGGCTACTCTCCCGCCGGCCTTGGAGATGGCCATGCGCACGTTGGCGGCGGTGCGGTTGCGGTTGTCGGAGAGGCACTCCACCACGTACGCGGTGCCGCCCGGACCGTAGGCCTCGTAGACCACCTCCTGCATGGCCTCGCCCTTGGTCTCGCCGGTCCCTTTCTTCATGGCACGGTCGATGTTGGCATTGGGGACGGAGTCCTCCTTGGCGTTGTCGATCGCCGTGCGCAGCGCCGCGTTGGTGACGGGGTCCCCGCCGCCGGCGCGCGACGCGATCTCGATGAGGCGCGCGTGGCGTGTGAAGAGCTTGTTGCGCTTGGCGTCCTGCGCGCCCTTGCGGACGCGGATGTTGGCCCATTTGCTATGACCTGACATACGGGGGGAGAACGGACGGGAGTGCCTGCCCGCCGCAGCTCCACAGAGCGGAGGCGGGTCCGGACATGCCCAGACGATAGCGCAGACCTCGGCTACTTGATCAACCCGTCATTCTGGTGTGTCGATGTACAAAGCCGTGTCGCTTCGGTGGATCTGCCTCGCTACCATGGGCCAACTCATGAGCCCCCAGACCCCGGAGAACGGCGGAGACGAGCCCGACTACGATCCTGCCATCTACGGCGAGGACCCCGAGCCAGTACCCCCGCACAACGCACCCACGATCCCCTCCGGCGCCGCCATGGAGCGCATGCTCAGGTCCGCGTGCGCTCGCCGGAAGCTCGATGTTGCCAAGGCCCTCGCCATCACGCCTGATCTCCAACGGATCCTGGGGGAACTTGTCGCACGTGGCGACGCATACCTGGACGAGTTCTCCGTCAGCGAGGCTATAACAATCGCCATCCAGCGCGGCCACGAGCTCAAGCTAGACTGATCTGGCCTCGTATGCGGATGCTCGAGAGACGTCCGCATACAAAAACGCCGTCGGAGGACATCCGACGGCGCTGAAATTGCGAGGGGCTTACTTGCGGTACGAGAGCATGCCCATGAAGCGGGCCTGCTCGATCGCTCCGCGGAGCATCTTCTGGTGCTTAAGGCACACGCCCGTGTAGTAGCGCTTGCGGATGTTGCCGAAGTAATCGACGGAATCCTTGAGCGTGGGGAAATCCTTGTAGTCGATGTACTTCGCGTTCTTCTCGCAGAAGGGGCACTTCTTGAGACGCGGATCGGGGCGGCGCTGCCGGTTCTGGTTGCGGTTGGGTGGGGGCGGCATGGTCGAGGAGGGAGGCTTGCCCGGAATTGGCGCGAAGCGCCTGATTCAGAGTCAGAGGTCGACGGAGTCGTCGGAAATGAGCTTATCGAGTTTGGCGGTGAGATCCTTGCCGCTCATCGTGGCGGCAGGCTTCTGCTCCTTCTTCTTCTCCTCCACCATCTTGGCAGTGCGCTTGGCCTTGCGGGCGACGACCTCCTTCAGCTTCTCCTCCTTCTCACGGGCGCGCTTCTCGGTGACGCTCTCGCGGTCCTTGAGCCACTGCTCGTACGTCGCACTGTACTGGACGATCTGGTAGTGCTTGGGCGGCTTCACGAACATGTGTCGCAGGACGTTTTTCTGGATACGCAGCTGCGTGTCGATCTCCTCCACCTTAGACGGCTGCATCTCGTAGTAGTAGACGATGAAGTTGCCCTCCTTAAAACCCCCGATCGTGTACGCCAAACCGCGGCGGCCCCACTTGTCTTTGGCGACAAGTTTGGCACCGGCTTCCTCAAAATACCCATCGACCGTCTTGAGCAGTTCGTTCTCGTCTTTCTGCCCGAGAGGGAAGGGGTAGAGGAGGCACAGCTCGTAGATGCGGGTCTCCTCGGAGGTTGCTTGCAAAGTAGGCATGGGATCGTGGGTAGAACCCGACCTCACGAACGGAGACCGGGGATCACAGCCCGCCTACGGTAAAGAGGCGCTCCGCCTACGTCAAGCGCTTCTAACAAGATCCCCTCTCTTAGAGCACCGGCCCGGGCAGCGGGGCGGGCTGGGCGTCGGGGCGGCCACGCTCATCCTTAAGCAACACCTCCAGCATCATGAAGCGCCCACGCAACGAGGTCTCGATGGAGCGCTGCCGGTGTTGCAGCGCCCACCGCAGACGCGGCTGCCCTGGTGGAAGGGCCGCGATGGCCCGGCGCACCGTGGCAGCGTGGCTCTCCCAGTCTGCACGCAGCGTCGCAAGCTCACGCAGGCGCTGGTCAAACCGCGCACGGCGCTGGGGTTGGGGCAGGAGGCAATCCTCCCGCAGGAAGAATTCTAGCTGCCGGAAGCGAACCTCTTCGCGGGCCGTCCACATCTCGTCATCCGCATAGAGACGGTGCGTCTCCCAGAGCACATCGTCATCGCGCAGTGGAGCCGAGCAGCGCCCGAGCGTGAACGCGATGCCGCCTACCACGAGATACTTGAGCATCGCGACGGACGCGGCACGGCGATTCATCTCGGGTGCGCGCACGTCCGCAGGCTTCGGCGCATCGGGAAAGGGAAGCTTTTCTGCGGGCTCGGGAGTCATAGAAAGGAGCACACGCTACGCCCGCCTTCGGCAACGCGGCAAGACGGTCCCCCTCCCTCTTACGAGCCGGGCCGCAACGCGTTCATGAGTGCGCCGCCCGCGGCGGAGACCGCGATGGCCGTGCGGGCCCCCGGCACCAGGTACGCGGCGGCCGCGAGCGCGCCGGCGCGCAGCGGCACGCGGGTAAAGCCCCGATCCTGTCCGAGGCGGCCGCCGTAGATGCCACCACCGATCCCGCCCAGGACGGGCGCGAGTGCGGCGTACGGCGTGCCCGCGAGCACCGTAGTGGAGAGCGTGGTGCCGAGCGCGGAGCCCACGCCAAACCCGGCGCCGGCCACCGCGCCATTAAAGCCGCCTCTCGTCGTACGCGAGACGGAATCAGGGACGCCGATGGCCGAGCGCGACCGGTTCACAACCACTTCGGCATCGACCGGACGACGGAGCGCATGGGGTGCCTGGCGGGAGGGAGGCGGAGGTGCGCGGCGGGCGAGTGCGGGAACGAGCGCCTCATCCACATTCCCGATGGCCATACTCAACGCGGCCCTGCGGTGCGGCTCGCGGGGACGGATGCGCGCCAGCTCATCGCGCAGGCCGTTGAGGCTGGCGAGACTGGGTCTCACCCCGCGGCGCGTGTCGAACCGCATCGTGGCCAGCTCGTCATAGAGGCGGTTGAGCCGCGCGTGCGCTGTGCTCTGCGCGCGTCCAGATTCGATCCTCCGCTGCAGGCGTCCGATGCTGCGGATCTGGCTGAACATGTCGCGTGCGTCCACGGTGCGTCCGCGCTGGCCGCGCAGTTCCTGGCGATACTCCCGCTGCGACAACGGGATCGCCTCCACCGGCTCTTCTGAAGGAGCCGGATTCGGGCCAGGTTGGACCACCTCAATGTTCGCCATGTGTGTTATGAGCATTATGACACAAATTTGATTTTTGTGCGAGCGCCAAGCGGGAACCCCGGAATATTCTGCCAAATTGTCCTTGACCCCCCCGTAGTCCTTAGTAAGATACCTCGGCTTTGCATCCGTTTTCGCAACGGATGGGGAGCTTTGCCAGCACCCGCGCCGGCCTTCGGGCCTCCCGGGACAGAGATGCTCCTTCACAGCATCGTGTAGTAGAGAACCAATTGTGTCCGTCTCCAGTCCTTCGGGACGTGGAAACGGAACCCAATTCCTTTGGAATTATCATCGCCAGATCATGCGATGGAAAAAGAACTGATCAAGTCATGGATTCGAGCTTTGCTCATCCGTGGCGGAACTATTCAATAGCCAGTCATCTTTGATGACGAGGACTTGGATTCTTCTTCTAGAAGAGTTTGATCCTAGCTCAGAGTGAACGCTGGCGGTGCGCCTAACACATG
>CAZYAK010000030.1:0-15835 GCA_964645935.1 uncultured Candidatus Peribacteria bacterium
ACTCCCCCGTCAACCGCGCCGAGGCCGCGAAGATTCTGTACTCGCGCCTCCGCGTTCTGGTCACTGCGGACGCCTCGCTCTGAGCGGCGTCACGCCGTGGCGACAACAGTGGGCATTGCGCCCTTTCGCCGTGACGGCCCGCCCCGTAGGATCGCTCCATGATCACTCCCGACCAGTTTGCCGCAGTGGACATCCGCGTGGGACGCGTGCTTTCCGTCGAGCCGTTTCCGGAGGGGAAGTACTCCACGCACGTCCTGAACATCGATTTAGGTTCCGAGCTCGGCGAGAAGAAGTCGCTCGCTAAGCTTAAGCCGCTATATGCGGGCCCAGAGCTGGTGGGACGGCAGGTCGTTTGCGTGGTGAATTTTGCCCCCAAGCAGATCGGCAAGCACCTGTCTGAAGTTCTCACGCTCGGGATGCCAGACGCCGAGGGCAACGCGGTGCTCCTGCACCCGGAGCGGGAAGTGCCGCTGGGCGGGCGGTTGTTCTGATCCATGCTCAGTAAAAGACCTCCGGGCGGAGGTCTTTTCCGGGGACGATGATGCATCTCTCAGCGCATCACGCCGCCCATGCCCGGGAAGCCGGACTGGTCCAGGAGGTCCTTGGCCAGCGGGACCACGACGGTCTGGCGCCAGATGACGTTCTGGGGATCGGAGGTGCCTTCGACCGGGAAGATGAACGCAGGGACGATCAGTTCCTCCGCCGGCGTCTTGTCGTAGGCGTAGTAGGTGGCGAAGCCGAGCGTGGGCTCGCCCAGCTGTACCTTGATGGTCTTCACCTTGGGGCTCGGCGCGACGCGCCCGCCGGGAGCCGGTTGGATGTCCAGCGGCATGATCGGGTAGCGTTCGAAGCCGTCGATGTACGCGAGCACGTCGCCGCTGCCGGAGACGGCCGCGTAATCCGAGCTCGTGTACGAGAGGTTCTGGATGCCCCAGACGTCCGAGACGCGCTTCGCGCGGACTGAGACGCTCACGCGGATGCCGGTCTTGGCGCCGCCCTGGTCATAGACGGGTTTGCCGTCGATGAGGAGCGGGTAGAGCACGGCGACGTAGTCGGGCACATAGGCCTGGGACTTGTCCACGGCACTCTCGTAGTCGCGCTTCCACTGGGCGTCCGCCTCGGGCTCGCCGTAGCGGGAGACGTCGATGCCATGGGCCTTCACGAAGTCGGCGGCGAGGCGCAGCGTCTCGGCGTCGGACGGGAGGTCTGTGATCTTCACGCGGTAGCGCTGGTAGCACGCCTCGTCGCGGCAAGCGTTCTCAGGTTGTGGCCACTTCTCCCAGTTCTGGGAAATGGAAGCCGTTCCCTCACGCAACATCACCGTGAACATGTAGCCGTACTTGGTGTCCTGCGAGAACGTGACGTTGTCCATCGTGGATCCGCCGAAGCTGGAGAGGTCCACTTGGCCCAGTGTGAAGGAGTTGAGGAACGTCTCCAATCCCGGACGGGCGGCGGCGCGCTCGCGCTTGAGCACCGACACCGTGCCCTGCGGCAGGGCGGGGAGCGTGTCCGGGGCGACGTACTGGTACTGCACGATTTCACCGTCATACGGCGGGGGCGCGACGAGCTTGGCGCCGATGGCTGCGTCCTCGGCCTGGGGCGCGACGGGGTTGGCGGTCGTTTCCAGGGTCGCCGGGGCCGCGGGCGCCGCGGCGGGCGTGGGAGCGTAGCCGTTGACGGGGCCGCCTCCGCCGCTTTGGGGGCGCGAATTGCCGGAGGCCTGGAGAGTCTTTAAGTTGCCGAACGCGTTGCTGGGGGCCTTGGTCACGTTGTAGGAGAACAGCGCGGGTGCGGCGACGTCGGAGGGGGAGGACCGCTGAGAGAGGAAGCTGGCCGTCGGGACCGCCACGATGACGGCTGCGGTGGCGCCGGCGAGGGCGTAGAGGGTCTTGGACATGAAGGAGAAGGGGGATGCGGTTGCCGAAGGGGACGAAAGCTCGTGGGCTCGGCGGGTGAGCCTGCTGTTCAGCTCCTCCACGAAGGACAGGTCGGGTGCGCGGGCGGGGTCTCGGGAGAGCAGCTGCTGGATGAGGGGGATCAAGTCCTCCTCGTGTTCGCGCAGACTCGGGTCGATCTCGTAGAGATCATTGATGAAGGAGTGTACGGAGGGTTTCATGGGTGGAACGGAGGAAAAAGGAGCAGCAGGACCATGGCGAGAGGGACGGTTTTGCGCAGCTCCGCGACGGTGCGGCAGAAGCGAACCTTGGCGTTGGTCTCAGTCAGCCCCGTGAGCGCGGCGATCTCCTTGTAAGAGAGGCCGTCCCAGAGGCGTAGGAGGACGATTTCGCGCTTCTTGGGGTCGAGAATCTTGAGTGCCTCGCGGATCTTTTCGGCGTCCAGGCGCGTGGCCGCGTCCAGCTGGACGTCCTCGTCGGAGGAGAGGTCCCATACGTCCGAAATTTCGGTGTGCGGACGGTACGACCGGAAGTGGTCGGTGATCGCGTTGCGCGCTATGCCATAGATCCAGGCGGCGAAGGGCCCCTTCCGGGGTGAGTACTGGCGGATGTTCTCGAGTGCTTTCATGAAGGATTGGCTCACGAGGTCCTCCGCCAACTCGCGCTGAAGCGTGCGCCGAAGCACGTAGCCGTAGAGCGGCTGCACGAAGTGTCGGTACAAAGGATCGAAGGCCTCGAGGTCGCCGCGTTGGCAGCGCTCCACGAGAGTGGAGATGTCCTGGGGTTCCATGGAAGGGTGATGAGGACAGGGATCGGTCCGCGCGGACCGCTGATCAGTTCCTGCACAGGGTACTACGCGGCGTTAGGGGAAAGGTTACAGGCCCCAGGGCGATACGTGTGAAACAAGCATTCTTTTCCGGGCCAGGGCGGGCACTAAGAGATTATCGCTACATATAATAGAAAAAATGCAATATAGTGCGACGGGGAGTGGCGTGACCCGCGCTATGCCCTTCCTCCGCACTTCGGTCTATCGTGATAGATACGCAAAAGCCCTTCCATGAACCGGTCACTCGTCCTCCTCTACGGCCTTCCACTCCTTGAGCCCGCACCTCCTCGCGTGCGGCGCCCCTGGAAGATCCGTCGCGTACTGGCGTGCGTGATCGCGTCTTTCCTCACCGCTGCCGGTGCTGGGACGTACTCGTATTTGCAGGGCCTGTGGGCCACCCTGCCTGTGGTCAACGCCGAAAGCCTGCGCGCGGAGCAGAGCATTCGTATCCTGGACCGCGAGGGTCGCGAGCTCTACCGCGTCTTTGAGCGCGAGGACCGTGTGGCCGTGCCGTCGGACAAGATCGCGCAGACCATGAAGGATGCCATCGTCGCCATCGAGGATGAGCGCTTCTTTAGCCGGCCGTGTGTGGACCCCATCGCGCTCCTGCGTGCCGCGCGTGCCAACGCCAGCGACTTCAAGTCGCAGGGCGCATCCACCATCACGCAGCAATTGGTGCGCAACGCATTCCTGGAACGGGAGAAGAAGATCTCCCGAAAGCTCCAGGAAATCATGCTGGCCTGCCGCCTGGAAGGTGAGATGGACAAGCACGACATCCTGACAATGTATCTCAACCGCGTGTCCTTTGGGCAGAGCATCCACGGCGTGGCGCAGGCGGCGAATGCGTACTTTGGGGTAGAGCCGGCGGATCTCACGGTGGCGCAAGCGGCCGTGCTCGCGGCGCTGCCCCAACGGCCGTCGTACTACACACCGTACGGCGGACACGTACGCACCATCGTCTTGGATCCGGCGCTCGGCGGATTGCGTAACGGAACGCGAACGGTCGCTTCCCTAACTGATGGCGACGTCGAGCTGGGTCTGATCGGCGTCACGGTGCAAGCCGGTAGCGGCGTTGCGATCATCGACGGACGCGCGGACGCGGTGCTCCGGAGCATGCGAAGGCTCGGCTATCTCAACGAACACACGTTCCTCCAGGCGCGCGCGCAGCTGCACGCGCTCACCTTCAAGCCGCGGGACTCCAACACGCCGGAGGCGCCGCACTTCACGCTGCTTGTGCGCGACAAAGTGATGACCATGATGGAGCAGCGCGGCGAGGAGGACAGCTGGACCAAAGCGGGACTGCGCGTGAAAACGACGCTGGATCTGGATCTGCAGCGCACAGCGGAGCAGGTGGTGGCGGATCTCTTCCCTGTCATTGGACGCAGGGCTAAAGCAGGAAATGTCGCGCTGATCGCGCTGGACCGCCGCACGCGCGACGTCCTCGCGTACGTGGGCAGTACTGGCTACTTCGGAGACGGGGACGACGGGAAGATCGATATGGTTCAGGCCCCGCGCCAACCAGGATCCATCTTCAAGCCGTTTGTCTACGCCGCGGCCTTCATGCGGGGGCTCAAGTCGGCGGGCACCATTGACGACACGCCGCTCAAGATCGGCACGCAGTCGCCCAAGAACTACGACGGGCTTTTTGTAGGCCGTATGACCGTGAAGAGCGCGCTTGCGTGGTCTCGCAACATCCCGGCTATCCGCGCCTTCCAGAAAGCGGGCGGGGAGTCACCCGTGCTGTCACTTATCTCTGCGGCGGGGATGCTGGAGCCCTCGCGCAGCAAGGCTCGCCGTTCTTCGGATGGCAGGGTCTTTGAGTACGGCTGGGCACTGGCGCTTGGTGCCGCGGAGGTGCCTCTTTCGGAGATGATCCAGGGGTACGCCACGCTCGCCAACGCGGGCACGTTTCTCCCGATGCGTACGATTCTGAGCATCGACGACGCCGGCGACCAACCGCTCTACCGTCCGCCAGAGATCCCAGGCCTCCAGGCGATCCCGGACGAAGCGGCCATCGATGTAGCCGAAATCCTCGGCGACCCCAAGAACCGCCCCGCGGGATCCTGGCGAGCGGCGCTCACGATCCCGGGTACGGCAACCGCCGCCAAGACCGGTACCAGCAACGTGTGCTTCAAGCGCAATCGTGCCAACAACTGTGTGGAGTACGGCGTCAACAACACATGGACACTCGGGTTCACCGACGACTTTGTCGTGGGCGTTTGGGTGGGCAACGCCGACAACTCCGTGATGGCCCCCCAGGCCGATGGTCTCAATACAGCTGCACCCATCTGGAAGGAGTTCTTGATCCGTGCGGGGAAGCAGCGGTAAAGGGGCCTCGATCCGCGCCAGGGAGTACGATCAGCGCATGCCAGATCTCTCCCGTAACACGCTCTCTCAGTCGTCTTCGCCCTACCTGCTCCAACACCAAGACGACCCGGTGCACTGGCAGGAGTGGAGCGAGGACGTGCTCACGGAAGCCGGACGCCTCGGCAAGATGATCTTCGTATCCATCGGGTACGCCACGTGCCACTGGTGCCACGTGATGGCGCGCGAGTCGTTTCGAGATCCGAAAACGGCTGAGCTGCTGAACGCGCACTGCGTGTCCATCAAGGTGGACCGCGAGCAGCGTCCGGACATCGACCGCTATTTCCTGGAGTACGTCTCTGCCAAGACCGGCCACGGCGGCTGGCCCATGAGTGTCTTCCTGGCGCCCGACCGCACACCCATTACCGGCGGAACCTATTTCCCGCCGGAGACCGGGCACGGGATGCTGGGTTTTACGGATCTTATTACATCGCTCGCGGAGTGGCAGGCTGCGCATCCGCACGGCGGCTTAGGGCTGGAGGCCTTCGCGCTGGAATCGTCCGACCGCGTCCTGCCGGACATCTCCTTGGATACGCTTCGGCAGGCGATTGCTTCGCAATTCGATCGGGGGCATCACGGCTTCGGGCGGGACGCCAAGTTCCCCCCGCACACCACGCTTCTGTTCCTCCTGGGCACGCTTCCCGGAAACGTGGATAGCGAATCTGAGGCGATGTGCCGGGAAACCTTGGATACGATGGCGCTCAGTGGCCTGCACGACCACCTGCAAGGCGGCTTTTACCGCTACTGCGTGGACCCGGCCTGGGAGATCCCACACTTCGAGAAGATGCTCTACGACCAGGCGCTGCATCTCTGGACATATACGTGGGCGTGGCAGCGATGGAAGGATCCGCTGCACGCGCGCGTGATCGCGAAGCTGGTCCAGTGCCTCGACGAGACGTACCTCGTGGATGGCGTGGCCATCGCCGCCCACGATGCCGACACCGACCACGCGGAAGGCGCTACCTACGTCTGGGCGGAGAAGGAGATCCGCAGCGCGCTTTCGGAAACGCAGTTCGCGGCGTTCTCCCAGACGTACTGGCTGTCGAAGGACGGGAACTTCGAAGGCCTCAATCACCTGGTCCGCCGAACGCGCGATCCGCTTCCCGCCGAAGAAGACATACTCCTGGAGCGGCGCCGCCTGCGCCCGCAGCCCTTCGCGGACCGCAAGATCGTGACGGGGTGGAACGCGTTGCTCGGGATGGCGTACCTCCAGCACGCGCGCATCTGCGAAGATGCGACGTCACGCGCCAAGGCGATCGCGCTCGCGGATGAGCTGCTCAAGCGGAACGCCGACGGCGCCACGCTCTCCCGCAGCTCGCTCGACGGCGTGCGCCAGGGCGACGCGTTCCTAGAAGACTACGCCGCGCTCATCGTGTTCCTGACGATGCTCTTCGAAGACACGCGCGATGACCGCTGGTTGGTGCGCGCGAAGGATCTCCGCAAGACACTGCTTACCTTTCGCGTCGACGGTGTATGGAAAGAGAACAGCCCAGACGGGGACTTTCCACCCGTGACCGCGTCGTGCTTCGATCATCCCGTCCCCGCCAGCGCGAGCCTCGCCGAATACGCGCTGCAGCGGTGCGGCCATGCTCTGAGCGAAGACGTCTCGCTGCTCCCGTCGCGCCAGCCGCTCCAGAGCGATTTCTGGAACCTCGTCGCCTACGCGTCGCAGGGCGGGACGCCCGTGATCCACGGTCCGGAATTGATCTCGTGGAAGGAGCTGCCGCCGATGCCGATGCAGCTGCCTGGAGAGCGGTGGGAGGAGTGTTCGGCGGGACGGTGCTCGATGTTCAGGAGTGCTGATGAGTTGCTCACGTCGCTGAAAAAGCTCAGTTGAACTCCAGGTGACTTGCTGAAGTCGGTGGAAGTTCCCACGGAGGAAGGGAGAGCGCGATGAGGAGAAAACCAGCAGGTTTCCCTCTCGCAAAAATAATCCTTGCCGAAGGCGCGGTCCCCCGCAGGAGCGAAGGTGGTGCCGCCGGCTGGAATTGAACCAGCAAGCCCGTGAGGGCAGGGGATTTTAAGTCCCCCGTGTCTACCATTCCACCACAGCGGCTCTGTGATGCCGGTGAGTATACTAGAACGAAGGGAATGCCAGAATCACGAGAAACAGCTTTCCGTACTCGCTCGCTCTATTCCGACTCCGGAAGGGCAATGCCTGCGGCTCTGTCAGGCTCAGATCGGCAGCGCTTCCAGCTGAGGTCTCGGCTTGAGGCCCTCGTCGGTGCGCTGGCCCACCCGGAGCGCCTGACCCGAGACCGGGTCCACCTCTTCCGCGCGGACGATGAGGCGCCGTAAGGTGGTGCCAATCGGAGTGCAGGTCATAAGGGTGGAGATGCGGGAGTCCCCAGGCTGGTCTAGGACGCTGACGTCGGTCGGAAGGACCTCTTGTTTGGAGCGCACCACATACCGGTGCTTGTCTCCGCCGAAGTACACCCAATACTCGTCGCCCACGGAGAGCTCGTGGAGGCGGGCGAAGACGGTCTTGAAGTTACCCGGCGCCCAGGGGTAGTACGAGCTATGGCCGGTGACGAAGAAGTTGCCTGCCTGGCCAGGGCGTGCGGTGCCGGGGTAGTGCACCACTCCCGTCTGCAGTGCGTCTTGGATGTCCGTCTCCACCTGGGTCCAATCCTGCCTCAGAAGCGCCTCGTATGACGGGTTCACGAGCGGCACATTGAGTCCGAGTTTGGGGATGACAATGCGGTTTTCTGGAGGACCCACCGTGGGCAGGTAGCTCAGGAGGTCGCCGTCCTTGCGGGCATCCGCGGCGAGAGCAACCACGAGATCGCGTGCCGCGGGAGTGAGCGAGTCCGACGGGCCGTCGAGCGAGGCGGAACCCAGATAGCGATCCACCTGCGAAGAGACGATCTGCCAGAAGCTCTGATAGTTGAGGGCGAAGAAGAGGACAACAAAGATGCCGGTGAACGTGGCGCCGAAGCGCACGACGTCCAGCGCGAAGAGTGTGCCGCGACTGTACTGCTTGAGGGTCTTTTTGCGCGTCGGCACCCACACGGGCTGGCCCAGTAGACTGAAGGCTCGGGCGAACAAGCCGGCCGCTGAACCGCTGGCGTCACGGAGCACCGGTCCGCTGCCGACCACGCTCACGACGACCTGGTTGAGCCCTTCGCTGAGCGCGTCGCGTGTGATACTGCGGATCGAGCCGACGAGCGAGGCCACGTCTGGTAGAGGGAGCGTGTATGCGCCCTCCACGGACTCGTCGTGGATCTCCTCACGGGACGATAGGTTGGCGTCCATGATCAATCGCGGCTCGTCCTGCTCTAGCCAAGCGGGAGCTATCCACGAACGAGTATCCGATTCGATGCGAATTGCCTGTGGAGATGGGGATGGGTCGAATCTCGCCGGCGGTTCGGGCGCGGGGTCCCCCTTGCGGAGGATAATGTCGCCGTTGGCGTCGTACGACGCCCGGATGCCCTCTTCGCGCATAATCGAGATAGTATAGCAGAACGTGGCTTCCCTGTCAGCAAAACCTCTTGCCGCACCCACGGGGTTTCTCGATACATACGATGTGCGGAATACCGCGCATTAGCGCGGCAGGGAGCCATATTTACCACAATACCCCTCCGCCGACCACCTCTTGGCCGCGATAGAGCACCAAAGACTGGCCGGGAGCCAGGGGCGGCTGCGCGTCTTCAAAGCGAAAACGACCTTCCGTGCCGTGGAACGTGAGTGTTCCCGGCAGACGCGCGGAGAGCGATCGCACGCGGCACTCGAAGCGCGCATCTTCACCCTCGGGCGGAACCCAGGAGATCCAGTGGAGATCCGTGAGCGTCACCTCGCCAGTGCGCTCGGCGTCTTTGTCCGCCACAATGAGGCGGTTGCTCGCGATGTCCTTGGCTACGACCTCCAGTGGAACACGGAGTCCGCCTACCTTGAGACCACGACGCTGGCCGGGCGTGTAGAGGGGAAGTCCTTCATGTGTGCCCACTACCGTCCCGTCGCGCCGCACGATAGGGCCGGGATGCAGCGCGTCCGCGAGGTGTCGCTTGAGGAATTCCTCAGGCGACTTCTCGGGGAAGAAGCAGAGATCCTGGCTCTCGCGGTAGTGTCGGTCGAACGGCACGCCAAACGATTCCGCCAGCGCGTACACGTCGCTCTTCCACATCCCGCCGAGCGGGAAGAGCACCGACGAAAGCTGCTCCTGCATGAGGCCATAGAGGTAGTAGCTCTGGTCCTTGCGATCATCGACGGCCTCCAGGAGCACCGCGCGCTCGGAGCCGTCTGGCATCCGCTCCCGGGCCACGCGCGCGTAGTGGCCCGTGGCCAGCCGCTCGCAGCCGAACTCACGCATCAGCGCGAGGAGCCTCCCGAACTTGATGGTACGGTTGCAGCGGATGCAGGGGTTGGGTGTTTTGCCCTCGCGGTAGCTGACCAGAAACGGATCGACCACCTCGCGCTTGAAGTCCGCTTCCAGGTCCACAATGTGCAGCGGGATACCGAGCGTCTTGGCGATGCTCTGCGTGCGCGCCGCAGTCTGCGGATTGCAGCACTTGCTCGGCAATACCTGCGCGAGGGCGGGTGCCAGCGGGTCGCTCCACAGCGTGAAACGGACACCCACGAGCTCGTGCCCCTGCTGGTGCAGTAGGTGTGCGACCACGGAGCTGTCGATGCCGCCGGAGAGAGCTACGAGGATCTTCATGGAGGATGAGTGTGCCGTATGCCGTGCCTCGCGGGAAGCGGCGAGGTCGGCGGGTGGAGCACTCTACCGGAAACGACGCTGGTGGATCGATCCCTTTGTGAGGAGTACGATCGGATTCTGATGACATGGACCGCTGACCAGGCGTTGCGGCATTGGGAAGAGCGGAAGCTCCTGACCAAGAAGAAAGCCCAGGAGCTCCGCGCGAGCCTCCCGGACGGCGCCGTGCACATGCAGGGGCGCGCAATCGGCATCTTTACTGCACTCGGCGCCATCTTGATGGGGCTCGGTGTCATACTCTTTGTGAGCAGTCACTGGCAGGAACTCTCTACGGCGTTCAAGACGGGCTTACTCCTCGTCACCACTGTGGCTACCGGGCTCGCGGGGTACATGCTGGCCTTCGAGGGGAAGCGCTACGAGAAGACCGGCATTGCACTGCTCTTCCTCAACGTGCTCGTCTTCGGTGCCTCCATCTTCCTGGTTGCGCAGATCTACCATCTGCCCATGGAGCTCTGGTGGGGTGCGCTGCTGTGGTGTCTCGGCACCGCGTACTTCGCTTACGTGCTGCGGTCACGGCTGCACCTGTGGCTGGCTGTGCCACTGCTGGTGCTCTTCGTGGGATGGCTGCGGTCATCGCAGTTTAGTGGTGGCAACGAGTTGGGTTTTCTGGTGGATGACCAAGGCAGCATTATTCCGGCGCTCGGGTTTCTGGGGCTCAGTCTCACGGCGGCCTCCCTGTTGCATGGCCGCTTCTCGAGCACTGCGTTCGCTGCGCCGACGCTCTTGCACTGGGGGCTGTTCCTCACGCTCACGTTCCTGGTGATCGGCACGGTACACCGCGAGGTTTTTTTTGGCTTCCTGCGTTACCCCACTGATGCCGTGGGTCTGGGTGTACTCGGGACCGCCGTGCTGCTCTCGGTCCTGACGCTCGCCTTGGGTAAGTTTGAGACGGCGCAGGGCAAGGGGGGCCTCGTCGCGATGGCACTCTTCCTCAGCTTTACCGCACTGATCGCGGAAGTACCGCGTTGGCTCGGCTTCATCCCTGAGAGCAATGACTACGGCTACGCGTATGACACGCTCTCACACACGCTCATTGGCCTGCACATCGTGCACATCCTGCTTACGTTCGTGTTCTGCCTCACGGTGATTTGGTTCGGCTCGCTCTTGCGTCGGCCGGTTGTCATTAACTTGGGCATGATCGCCGTGGCGTTTTGCATACTCATCCAGTACTTCTCCTGGGCGTTTGAGCTGCTGCCGCGTTCCTTCGCGTTCATCCTCGGCGGCGCCATCATCCTTGTCCTCGGCTTCGTGCTGGAGCGCCAGCGCCGCCGCCTGCTCGCTTCTGCCACCTCCACGCTGTGACGCGCCGCATTGCCATTCTCATCGGTCTTCTCTTGCAGCTTGCGGCGGTGTTCGCAGTCCTCGTGCCGTCGGAGGTGCGTATGCGGACGGGAACGCCGGTCACGCTGCTTACGATTCCGGTGGACCCGCGCTCCATCTTCCGCGGAGACTACGTGACACTGGACTACGAGATCGGCATGGGGCTTCCCATCGACTGGCCGTCGGGCCGTCCCGTGTATGTCGTGATCGCGCCGTCCGGCGATTCCTGGAAGCGTGTGCGCTTGGCCGACGCGGTACCGGCGCTCGCGGAGGGTCAGGCCTGCATCCGTGGCACGGCCGGGTTCAATCGTGTGGAGTTCCCCGATATCGCTCAGTACTTTGTGCCGGAGGGGGAGGGGATGGAGCTGGAGCAGGCGCGTAACTCGCATCGACTGTTTGTGGACGTAGTGCTCGGCGGTTCCTGCAAGGGGTCCATCACGGGGCTTCGGCTGGGTCCCTTGGTCCCGCGGGTACCCGCAACCACCCCCTTCCCCCCGCCTCCTGAAGGGTTTTCGGGAGCGATAAAAACGGCACCCTGAGCGCGAAGGCGCAAGTTGAGGTAGGCTGAGGCCGATGATCGAGCAGATCCGTTCGCTGGTATTGGAGTACGAGCGCCTTTCCCGGGAGACGCAAGATCCCGCTGTGCACGGCGACCCGCGCGCTCTCGCCCGCATCGGCAAGCGCATGGCGGAGCTGGAACCGCTCTTGCCCCTGCTCGCCGAACACGACGCTGCGATTGCTGCAATCGCGTTTGCCGGCCAGCCGCTGGATGATGCGGAGATGCGCGCACTTGCCAAGGAAGAAGGTGACGCCGCGCGCAAGGCGCTGCCGCGTCTCGAGGAGCGCATGAAGGCGTTCCTCGTCCCGCGCGATCCCGACGACGACCGCAGCGTGATCCTGGAGGTGCGCGCGGGTGCGGGTGGCGAGGAGGCGGCGCTCTTCGCGGGCGAGCTGATGCGCATGTACTTGCGCTACGCGGAGGAGCGAGGCTGGAAATCCGAGGTCCTGGACATCTCGCATATCGACGGCGGCGCGGGCATCAAAGACGCGTCTTGCCGCATCGACGGGACCGGAGCGTACGGTGTCCTCAAGTACGAGTCCGGCACGCACCGCGTGCAACGCGTCCCGTCCACGGAGAGCAAGGGCCGCCTCCACACCTCTACCGCAACGGTAGCCATCCTTCCCGAGGCGGAAGACGTGGACCTCGTTATCCGTTCTGAGGACCTGCGCATCGACACCTATCGCAGCGGCGGCGCCGGCGGCCAGCACGTCAACAAAACCGAGAGCGCCGTGCGTATCACGCACATCCCTACGGGCGTCGTGGTGGCGTGCCAGACCGAACGTAGTCAGATCAAAAACCGTGCGCTCGCCATGAGCTTGCTCCGTAGTCGCCTCTACGCCGCAGAGCAGGAGCGCCTCGCCAAGGAGCGGGGAGACTTGCGCAGCGGACAGATTGGCTCCGGCGACCGCAGCGAGAAGATCCGCACGTACAACTTCTCGCAAGACCGCGTGACGGACCACCGCATCGGCCAGAACTTCAGCAACCTCCCGGGCATCCTGGGCGGCAACATTTCCCGCATTATCCAGGCGCTGCGTGAGGAGGACCAACGTCAGCGGCTGGAAGCCGTGTCGAAGGCAACCTGATCACCGGAAGGAACCGGAGCGGACAATTCAGGCATTGTTGACAGAATAGCAATATAGTAATTGAATCTACATTCATGGAGCTTCACACATTCCTGGAGTCAGATTCTCTGCGTCTGGGCAAAACCGGGCAGGGGATCGAGCGGCAGATGGTGGACCTTACGGAGCGTCACGGGCTCCACGAGTGCCTTACGGCATATGATCCAGTTACCGAGGCACGCATATGCCAAGTCACACAGACGCTGCATACCGCGGTGGAGTTGCTGCTCACCGCGGACCGCGCTCAGAATCAGGGGCTTGCTGTACCCGGCGGCCGCAAAGGTCTTCGCAAGTATCTCCGTGGCGTCCGGTACGGTCTGACGAAGTGGGATGATCAGAAGCTGCGTGAGGTGGCGGCTCTCGCGTTGCAGACCAATGTTCTCGATGAGCCTTCGGATGTGTTCGTGCACGACGCCTGCAGCGGCAAGGGACCCGTGCTCACCTCCGTGTCCGTCTCTCGCGGCGAACCGGGACGGACGCGCGGGATCTCCTGGGAACACTCGGAAGACTCGCGTTTTGGCTTCGAGCTCTTGCGCGAGCTCGTGGCGGGGGGCAATCCGGGCCTGGAGTTTCGCGTCTCCGCTATCCGGGAAGCCGACTTGTCCGCTTACGGCGAATTGCCCACTTACGTTCTGGCGAAGCATGCGTGCGGCAACGCCACAGACGACGTGTTGGCGGCTGTCCGCGCTCTGCCCCTCGCTTCGCGACCGCGCGCCGCCGCCGTCCTCAGCTGTTGTCACGCGAAGGCGGCCTCTCTTCCTCAAGGCGCGGGCGAACTGATCACGGTCGCGAACTGGCGACGCCTCACCCGACATGCGGACCCGCGCAAAGGCGACTCGGAGGACCCGTACAGTCAGACACTGATGCGTGTGGCCATGCGTATCATCGATACAATTCGGCTCCGAGCGCTGGGCACAGGAGTAGGTACCCTGTGTGAAGTGTTGCCCGGAGACGTGAGCGTAAAGAACCAGGCGTTTGTCCTGAGCTGACGAATTATCAGAGTCCTGCAGGAAGTCACGCAGTTTTGTCGAACGATCTTTTCGCTATGGTTAAACCCGTCTTTCAAGTGATGAGGCCGAAGATAGACAAATGTGATATACTTTGAGGTAATACTCTTAACTCGCGCGTATTCTTCCGCGTCTTGTATGAGTCCCCTCAATGAGGAAGACGCCCCACTGACGTCGATCAACTCACAGCCGCTCGCTTCCTCCCGGGACCCACGGGTCCATCTGCAGGTGTGGCCCAAGCAGACGTTCACGCGAGAGGGGTACAGGACGATGTGCCTGGAGCGTGCACGGCAGTTCTCGGGTGCGGTCATCTTCAACGCGCTCGATGGCGTTGTGGGGGATTCGTCGTATTCCGAGGCACTCGTTGAGGACGACGAGGACGGTACCCGCGTGATCGTGGCTTGTAACTACAACCACCATGGCGAGGAAGAGGACCCGAACACGCCGGCCACCTGTGAGCAGCTGATGATCGCGGATCTCTGTGAGGGCACCCGCGCTCGGATTTGGCACGGGCTCGAGGGCGAGAGCGTGACCCAGATGTACCAGGACTGGGAGAATGGCGAGGTCCGTACCGAGGGTGTCACGGAGATCAACGACGTCAACGATTGTGACCCAGACTGTTGCGTGAGTTACTGGTACCGGCTGCACCGCGCGGACATCGCGCGTTGGCGCGTCAGCAATAGCCCGGAAGACTTGCGTCGTTGGCAGCGGGTCGAAAGCCTCGTGCGTCTGGAGGGGCTCGTGGATCGGAAGGCCGGCATCTGCAAGATGGACCTATCCAACCCGCTCGTGGCGGAGATGGCGTGGATGTTCGAGCCCTACTTCTCGCACCGCAATGGCGTGCCTGTGATGTGCGCAGAGGAGTTCAAAGCAGTTATTGTTGAGGTATGTACCCGCATCGACCGGTACATCGAGGGAGACGCCGAGAGCCGTGAGCTGGACCTGCGCAGTACTCCTGTGTCCGGCGTGATCTGCGGCGAGGAGGTTGCCTTCGTAGACGAGAGCCAGAGCGGCCCCTACGCCAAGGTGCTGGAGGTGAATCGTGGCAAGCGCATCGTGGTGAGCGTCCGCGAGGCGCAAATCCCCGATCCGGAAAGAAGCCCCCCACTCGGAGTGGACGGACTGCCGAAGAAGGATGCACAGGCGCCGCTGGTGCATCGCTACTTCTACACAATCGTGATGGCAGACTACCAGGATGTTCCGCTGGCCAGGCAGCCCGTGACCTTCGACTTCAGGCGCATCTACGCCACGCTCAATCGTGGGCTTCGTCCCGGATCCAAGACCCGCTGGAGCGGCCGGTGGAACGCCGGCGGCAGTCCGCGCGACGAGGGCACCACCCAGACGCCCCAGGAGGTCGCCAATGTTATCCGCAGTCTCCGTGTTTTCGTGACGGAAACGCAAGTCGGCGACCACGACGATGATCTCTCACACATATTCGTGGAGGAGGGTGTGCGCGCGCGGCGGAATCCACCGTATATGCACTGAGCCGTGAAGACGATCGACCTGAGCCGGTACGACCTGGAGGAAGTGGAGCACGGCGCCCACGGCTCCATGAGCACGCTCGTGCGCCTGCACGCGTCCTTGCGCAGCGCGACGCGCGACCGCGTGCTGCACCTGGTACGCAGGACCTGCAAGCCGAGCACCCAGTACAGGAAGCTGGCTGCCCCGGCGCATGTGGAACAGGTGCGCAGGCGCCTCCTGGAGATCGGTGTCCCGACCGTGCCCACCTGCCGCCTCCACCGGGCTTCCGGCGACCTGTACATGACGGACCTCACGGAGAACGGCGATCGCTTTGTCTTTTCCTCCCGCAATGTCCCTTTCGATGCCCAGGGCTTCGCACAGGCGCGTTGCGAGCGGGCAGGCCCCGCGGATCCTTCCGCCCGCCTCGTGCTTCTGCGGGCCGTGACGGGATACGCCGTGACCTGCGGGGAGCAGGGTCTATCCATCGACGCGGACGACGCGTTCTTCTTTCGCACGCGTAAGACCGATAAGAACGATGCCGACGCGCTCATCGGGGATCTCAAGCACG
>CAZYAK010000031.1:0-15700 GCA_964645935.1 uncultured Candidatus Peribacteria bacterium
GGCAGGTCGGCGCTTTCTTTCTCCCATTTCTTTGTCGCGTACAAAGAAATGGGAAGCTCTTCGCAGATCGAGGCTTTCGTTCTCCAGTTCTTTGTCCCAGGGGATCGCGTCCCAAGCCCACGACGCGACGTTCTTGGCTTGGTGACGGGGATCGCGTACAAAGGAATGGGAGGCTCTTGGTGTACCCGACATGCCCAGCCGCACTGGTCCCGCGGTGCGGACTGGCGAGGGGGGCGGCCGCCATGATCGCCACCCGCGGGTCGAAGACCGCGCGGCTGGGTTATTGGGGTGGCGGGCTTTTTCAGTCTTGAAGCGAGGAAATCGATCAACCCTTGCACCGACCTCTAAGCGAAAAACAGGAGGAATCGAACGATTCTGGAAAATACCCTTCCCACAACCAACCATTGTGATCCTATTCGCGTATTGATGTACTACCACGCTGAAACAGCTCGTTTTTGGCTTACAGTATTCAAATACAAAATTCACAGGTTCGGTGAAACCCGCAGGTTTCGCTTGGTTGAGCCTTGATCGTTTTTGACAATATGTGTAATAGTTGCGCGATGGCATTTAGCCATCACCAAGCGTGATCCCCGATCGTTGTCAGCAACGCAGTGTTACGAACATCTAGAGAGTCCCTTACGGATCAGTGCGGATCCCGCGGAGCGCCGTTGACCGGCGCCGCGCGGGATCCGCCCACCTCGCTTGGACCATCGAAGGGCCCCGTGTCAGGGCCCCCCGAGCGAGTGATCCCCAAGGATCGAGTCCGATGCAGAGCATCTTCCAGACGGCGGCTTTCCAGAGCATCACGGCCCGCTACGTGCCCTCCGAGGGCAACCCCGTCTCGGCGTTCCTGCCGAAGTTCCCCGACCACCAGGCCACGGAGTACCACCTCCGCAGCCACAGCAACCAGGTGGTCAGCCTCGCCAACCGCGGGCTGATCCCCCGCGAACTGCTGCACGTGCTGCACTGGTACGTGGCCCGACACGACATCGGGTACGGCAAGCACACCGGTGGCCTGGTGGACATCAAGTACTTCCGCGCGAACCGCGCGATGTACTTGGGTGCCTTCAAGCAGACCAGCGCCGACGCCGCCGAGGAAGCCTCCGACTATGTCGAGAATGCGCTGGCGTCCGACAACTTCCTGGCCGTCCACACGGCCGGGCGCGTCGTCCCGCACGCGGTCCTCAGCATCCCGTTCATGGTGCAGGAGCTGGTCGCGGCGCAGCTGCCCTTCAAGGCGGCTGTCGCGGCGGCGCGGCTCGTCGCCAGCCACCACTTCGGCTTCCCGCTGGACCCGATGGTGACGGGCTTCTGCGCCAGCCCCGCGATCGGCATGCCGCTCTCCCCCGCGCTCCGCAAGGCCTTCATGATCGGGAGCGAGGAAGAGCGCATGGCGACGGTGCTGGAGTGCGCGCAACCGCTGGGCCTCAGCGAAGACCAGGCCAAAGAGATCGGTGCCTGGTTCTTCTCCCTCGACAGGCTGACCGCCATGCGCAGGATGCGCGGCGTGAGGCTGACCGACAGTGGCTGGGAGGCTACGGACGGCGAAAGCTACAAGAAGGAGGGCTTCGGCCCGGGCAACCTCAACAACAAGAAGAAGGCGGGTGAGACGATCAACGCCAGCGTCGAGGGCGTCTACCTCAACTCCGAGGAGGTCATGCTCGGGGAAGGCGAGGCCGCCAAGGCCTGCTGCCTGACCCTGGGTGCCCAGAACGTGCTGAGCGTGATGGCGGAGCAGATGGCGTACGAAATGCGCCACACGCACCGCATCCACCAGGCCGCGCTCCTGGCCCTCGACAACATGGGGCTCACGGGCGACTTCGCGGCGCTTGATGATGAGCTGCCGCACGTGGAAGCTGCGCACTTCGAGGAGCCCGACGACGACGCCCTGGGCTACTTGGCCGGCACGCTCCGCGTCATCGCCCCCGACGTCCGCCGGCTCTTCCCCAAGTAACACTGCCGAGCTGATCAACTTGATCACGCTTCGCCCCTGTCCATTCGTGGATGGGGGCTCATTGTTGTGCCAAAAAAACCGCACGTCACTCCAACAACGCGTCAGTGTTTCTTTGGCGGCCTCTTCCCTCCCCCCGGCTGTCCGGGCTTCCTCGGGGCGCCGCCCTGGGGCTTGGGAGCACCGGGCGCGGGGGCCGCGGGCTTGGGCGCCGGAGCCTCCACAGGAGCCGGTGCCGTGGGCGTGGCAGCGGGCGCGTCCTTGGCGGGCCTAGGCTTGCCGGCGGCCTTGTCCAGCTCTGCCTGTAAGCCCTTGCTGATCGGCGGGATGCCGCCGGAGAACTCCAGCTTGGTGGCGAGCTCGTCCATCTTGGCCTGCTCCTCGGGTGCCAACGTCTCGCCCAGCAGCTTCTTCTTCCGGTACGCGTTGTAGTCGTTGGTCCACATCTCTTTGTCTCGCCACTTGCGGTACTCGTCCAGGCCCATGCCCTTGGCCTTGGCCTTCTTCATCTCCTCCTCCACTTTCTCCTTGGCCTTGGCGGGGTTCTTGAAGCCGCCGCCGCCCGCGCCTGCGGGAGCCATCGCGCGCTGCTGACGTGCCGTCGCCACCCATTTGGCGATCTTCTCCTCCACCACCGCGCGCTTCTCGGCGTACCGCTCGCGGGAGAGGTTCCGGATGATCTCCACGCGGTCGTCCCCCTGCACGAGCGTCGGCGGCGGCAACATGCCCACGGAGAACGGCTTGCTGGGGATGCCCTTGATCATCAGGCGCACGTACGCGTGGTACTTGGGGAGGCTCAGGATGTCGTTGGGCGTGGCCATCTCCTCGAACTGCAAACTGAGCGGCTCGGCGTCGTCGGAACCCACCTGGAAGACGACCATGGAACCCACGTTGCCGAACACCGCGTCGCGCAGCGCCGTGTCGCCGCCGTCCAGGAGCAGCTGGTTTACGTACTGGTGGGCCATCGTCAGGCTCAGCTTGTATTTGCGCGCCTCGGAGAGGATGGTCGCGAAGCTCTCGGTCGCGAAATTCTGGAACTCGTCGACGTAGAGGTAGAACTCCTTGCGGTCCTTCTCGGGGACGTCCGCGCGGCTCATGGCGTCCAGCTGGAACTTGGTCACGAACATGGAGCCCAGGAACGCGGAGTTGTCCTCGCCGAGCTTTCCCTTGGAGAGGTTCATGAGGATGATCTTCCCCGTGTCCATGGCGTGGCGGACGTCCAGCTTGCTCGTCACCTGGCCCACGATGTTGCGGATGAGCGGGGTGGAGAGCAGCTGGCCGATCTTGTTCTGGATCGCGGCGAGGGCCTCGGTTTGGTACTTCTCGGACCAGCTCGTGAACTCGTCCTCCCAGAAGCTCTTCACCACGTGGTCCTCCACGTGCTCTAGGATCTTGGTCCGGAAGGCGGGGTCCGAGAACATCCGCATGATCCCCAGCATGGACTGGTTCCCGGCTTCGGTGAGCGCCAGCAAGGTATTCCGCAAGATGTACTCCATGCGCCCGGAGAACGCCTCGGGCCAGAGCTTTTTAAAGACGCTCATGAGCCCCGACACCACGAGCGTCCGCTGCTCCGCGTTGTCCACGGAGAGCATGTTGAACGCGACCGGGAACTCCTTGTCCGAGGGATCAAAGAGGATGACGTCATTGCTGCGCTCTTTGGGGACGAACCGCAGGCACGCCTGGATCAGGTCGCCGTGCGGGTCAATGACGGCCACGCCCTTCCCGGCTTGGATATCGGAGAAGATCATGTTCTCCAACACCGTCGATTTGCCCATGCCCGTCTTCCCAATCACGTAAATGTGACGCATGCGGTCAATCGGCATGATGCCGAACTGCCGGCGCTCGCCGCGGAACACAGCCTCACCGAGCACGGTGATCTCCTCGTCCGTCTCGCCCACGACCGGGAGGTCCACGGGCGGCTCCAGCTTGCGGCTGTTGACGTAGTCAAAGTTGGGGATCCTCACGGGGACGTTGGGGATGTGCCAGAGCGTGGCCAGCTCTTCCACGGAGAGCACGTAGGGGCGCGTCAGGAGCCCCTTCGGGCGCACCGGGGACACGACGGGCTTAAGCGCGTGGAAGCCGTTGCTCTGAGGCAGCGTGAACTGGCGGAAGCTGGAGGCGATCTCATCGAGCTTGTACTCTGCCTCGTCTTTGTACTTTTCGGGGGTGATCACGCTGACGCGGATGTTTACGGCGAAGAGCAGGCGGTTGAGCTTGTCCACGGCGCCGGAGTCCTTCTCCTCCCGCTCGTGGGTGCGCGCGCTTACCTTGTGCTCCTCGTCCTCGTCGGTCTCTTGCTCGGAGACCTCGCCGCTCATCAGCGACACCTTGTACTTAGAACGGCTGAACCGCGTGCGGAACCCACCCATCAGAATGTCCAGCGGCAGGTTCGTCCACCCCCTCCACCCGCGGCTCATGTGCACTTGAGTGAAGAACTTGGCGTAGGCGTGCCACCTCTTGGGGATGCCTTTCATGAGAAGCGGCAGGAGCTTGAGCGCCTCCTTGCGATACCACTTCCCCACCGGTTTGAACGTAATCTCCACGTGCCCGCGCATCCCGGGCTTCGGGCAGCGCACCAGGGTGGCCACCACGCCCGCGATCGTCTCTACGCTCTGGCGGCTCGCGAGGTCAATAAACTGCGGATGGCGCTTGATCGGGAAGAGCTCGCTGTCGGTGAGCTCCAGATCCTGCGAGACCACGATCTCACCCTCCTTGGCCTCAAGATGGTTGGGGCTCGTCTGCTCGATCTCCGCGTCCGAGTACTGGCCATAGAGCTGGCTCTCCACGAGCGGAGCGGCCTTTCTGGCTGCCCTGGCAAACAAGCTGATCTTCCCTTCGATCATCCCGATTTCCAGTGACAGCACGCCATCCTTGCCGGGCAGGGAATGGAGCGACGAGAGTACCGCCTCCATGGTGAGCGGACCGCGCGCGACGTTCTTCTCGTCGGGGTCGGGCAAGGCCGGCCGGATCCGCAGGAGGATCTCGGAGGCCTTTGGGGACGGGATGACGGGGTCGGGCATCTCAGGAGTGCAGGAGACCGGCGACCAGCTCCAGCGCCACGCTATTGTACGCGTAGTCCATGCGCATGGGTCCGAGGATCCCAATCACGCCCTTCTGGTCGCGCAGCACATATCGCGTCACGATGAGGCCGCAACTCTGGATCTGATGGAACACGTGCTCGTCGCCGATGTAATAGCGCGTCTTCTCGTCCACCTCCACGCGCGTGAGGAGCTCCGTGAGCCGTTCCTCCAGCACCTCCACCACGCTGCTGGCGAGCAGCGGGTTCGCTTGGAACTCGGGCTGGCGAAGGACATTGGCAAGCCCGAGGAAGTACACCGAAGGCTTGTGCGGCACGGTGGCGAAGGCGACGTTGGGCACCATCTGCGACAGCAGTGCCACCGCCTCGTACGCACGCTCCTGGTCCTTGCGCTGGAAGTACTGCTCCTTGAGCGACTCGAACTTCCGCCGCACGGCCTTCTCCTGGCCCGAGGGGTCCATGAATTCCTTCACATACACGCGGTACCCTTTGGCGGTGGGCACGCGCCCAGCGGAGACGTGGGGCTGCTCAAGGAATCCCTCGTCCTCCAGGGCACTCATTTCGGCGCGGATGGTGGCCGAAGACAGGCTGAAATCCCCGCTCTCGATGAGTTTCTTGCTCCCCACCGGCAGCGCGGTCTGGATGAACTGGTCGATGATCGCCGCCAGGAGCTTGCTTTGGCGCTCGTCCATGGGAGGAAGTATAGCGCTCAGGGCTTGGGAGTGCCATTCGTTCGAGGGGCCGGAGGAAAGGCACAGAGGAGACAGGGGGCGCAAAGGGGACAAAGGTTCCCTACCAATGAAGAACCGATGTTTTCTGGTCCATAAGCGGCAAGCCTCAGGAAGGACTCAGGTATGGGACCGAGAGCGATGCCTTCTTCCTCCAGAAGCCGTGATCATCTGACCATGCACATACGACCCTACGAAAAGCTCGTTGCATGGAGGGAGGCTCATGCCCTCTGCCTGCGGATCTATGCGCTGACGAGTACATTTCCCGCCCATGAACGCTTCCGGCTTCTCGATCAAATGTGCCGCTCATCCGCCAGCGCTCCCACGAATATCGTCGAGGGATGCGGCAAACGTTCGTTGCGAGAGCGGCAACGTTTCTATGAAATCGCCTCCTGCTCGCTAGAGGAGCTGCATTACCAGTGCCTCTTGGCGCGGGACCTGGGGTACATCTCAACCGAGGTGCTCGAGGACACCGTGCAGCATATCAACCGAACCAGCTTCCTCGTCGGTAGGCTTCGTTCCTCGCTCAACGACTGACACTTCTGTCCCTTCTGCGCCCTCTGTCCCCTTTGCGCCCTCCGCCTCAGGCCGTCTTCCCCTTGTGCGCCGCCTGCATCTTGCGGAAGCGCTCGACGCGGCCACCACGGGCCTCCGTCTGCTGCTTGCCCGTGTAGATCGGGTGGCAGTTGCGGCAGGTTTCCACCGTCTGCTCCTCTACCGTCGAAGGGATGAGGTACACCATCTTGCAGGTGACGCAGGTGGTCTTGGCCTTGAGGTGGAGCGTGGGGTGGATACCGGTCTTCATAGCTGGGAGATTGTAGAGGAGTTTTGACGTTTTGCAACTGCTTAGGAGTGCCCTGGCAAGTGCGCAGAGGGGGCCAAGGGGACTGACGGGATCGAGGTGTAGCTGCCAAAAACCCGAAGGGACCGAGCGGCGCGGATGCCTCGGTCCCTTCGGTGGCTTCGGTCACGTTGAGCCCCTCATTTTGCCTCTTCCGCCTCCTTGGCCTGCTTCTTGGCGGCACGGGCGGCCTTCTTCTCGATTTTCTCGATCTGCTCGGCCTCCTCTTCCAACGCCTCCACCTCGCCTTCGCGCTCTTCCATGGCGGCCTGGAGCACCGCCTCCTCGCTCTCCTTGTCGCGCATCACCACGCTCATGGTAGCCACCTTATCGCCGCCGTTGAGACGCATGACGATCACGCCCTGCGTTGCACGGCCGCGACTGGGGATCTCGTTGAGCTGCATACGGACCATCTGGCCCTGGCGGGAAACGCATAGTAGGTCGCCCTCCTGGCCCTGGAACAGGACATGCCCGCCAACAATGTCTCCAGTCTTGGCGGTGAGCTCTGCGGCCTTCACACCCGATCCACCACGGCCCTGCAGGCGGTACTCGGTGACGCGCGTCATCTTGCCGAGACCGTTCTCCATCACCACGAGGAGCTGCGAGTTGCCCGGGTCTGGGATTGCGGCGGCCTCCACCATCTCGTCTCCCTCGTGCAGGTCGATACCGCGGACTCCGGCAGCCGCGCGTCCCATGTCGCGAACGTCGGTCTCGGGGAAGCGGATGGACTTGCCCTTGCGGGAAAGCAGGAAGATCTCGTCCTTGCCTGTGGTCGCCACCACCCACTTAAGCTCGTCCCCTTCCGGCAGCTTCTGGGCGATGAGGCCGGAGCGGCGGATGTTGTCGAACTCGGTGACGGCGGTGCGCTTCACAGTGCCCTGCTTGGTCGCCATGAAGAGGTGCTTCTTGTCGGACAGGTCGGACTTGAGCATGGCCGTGATGCGCTCGCCCGGCTGCAGCTGCAGCAGGTTGACGATGGCCTGGCCCTTGGCGACGCGTCCGGCCTGCGGCAGTTCGTACGTGGGGAAGCGGAACACGCGGCCGGTATTGGTGAAGTAGAGCACGTCGTCGTGGTTCATGACGTGCAGGAGGCTCATCACCTCGTCGTCCTCTTTGGTGGTCATGCTCTTCACGCCCTTACCGCCGCGGTGCTGCATGCGGAATTGCATGGGGCTCAGGCGCTTCACGTAGCCGGCGCGCGTGAGCGTGACGATCATCGGCGCGTTAGGGATCGTGTCCTTAGCCGAGAACTCGCCCACCTCGTTGGGCACCACAGCCGTGCGGCGCGCGTCGCCGTAGGACTTCTTGATGTCGCCCAGCTCCGTGCCGATGATGCCATCGATGCGCTTGGGGTTCTTGAGGATGGCCTCGCACTCCGCGATGAAGGCGAGCCTCTCTTTCAGCTCGTCCTCGATCTTCTTGCGCTCCAGTCCAGCCAGGGTCTGCAGGCGCATCTGGAGGATGGCGTCGGCCTGGATCTCGGAGAGCTTGAACTTCTTCACGAGGTTGACCTTGGCGATCTCCTTGGTATCGGATTTGCGGATGGTATCGATCACGGCGTCGATGTCATCGAGCGCGATCTTCAGGCCCTCCAGGATGTGGGCGCGCTCCTTGGCACGGTCGCGCTCGTACGTCACGCGGCGGCGGATGACCACGCGGCGGTGGTCGATGAAGATCTGCAGGAGCTCCTGCAGGTTCATCAGGCGCGGCTGGATGCCGTCGGCCAGGGCGATCATGTTGTAGCCAAAGCTGCTCTGGAGCTCGGTGTGCTTGAAGAGGAGGTTTAGCACCTTCTGCGGGTACGCATCCTTCTTGAGCTCGATGATGATGCGGATGCCGTCGCGGTCGGATTCGTCGCGGATATCGCTGATGCCCTGGATGATCTTGTCCGTCACGAGCTGCGCCATGCGCTCGATCATGGAGGACTTGTTTACCTGGTACGGGATCTCGGAGATGCGGATGTGGTAGCGGCCTTCTTTCATCTCCTCGATCTCCGCCTTGCCGCGAATAGACACCGTGCCGCGCCCCGTGAGGTACGCCTGCTTGATGGTCTCCTTGTTATAGACGATACCGCCCGTGGGGAAGTCTGGACCCTGCACGAACTTGAGCAGATCCTCGACAGAGGCTTCGGGGTTGTCCAGCAGGTGGAGCGTGGCGTCTAGCACCTCGCCGAGGTTATGAGGCGGGATATTGGTAGCCATGCCCACTGCGATGCCAACGGTACCGTTGAGCAGCAGGTTCGGGATCTTGGCCGGGAGCACGGAGGGCTCGCGGCGGGAGGAGTCGTAGTTGGGAACGTAATCGACGGTGTCTTTGTCCAGGTCCGCCAAGAGCTCCATGGCGATCTTCTGGAGCTTGCACTCGGTGTAGCGATAGGCGGCGGCGGAGTCGCCATCAATGGAACCGAAGTTGCCCTGCCCATCGATGAGCGGGTAGCGCATCGCGAAATTCTGTACGAGGCGCACCAACGCGTCGTACACGGACGAGTCGCCGTGCGGGTGGTACTTCTTGAGCACCTCACCCACCACACCGGCGCACTTGCTGTATCGGTGGGACGGCGAGAGCCCTTCCTCCTGCATCGCCACGAGAATGCGGCGGTGTACGGGCTTGAGACCGTCACGCGCGTCCGGCAGGGCGCGGGACACGATCACGGACATCGCGTAATTGAGGTAGCTCTCCTCCATCTCCGTCACGATCGGGCGCGGCTGGATGCGGCCAAGCGTGGACAGGCCCTCACCCAGGGGGGGCTGTGCAGAAGGGTCTTTGGGCGTCTTGTCCTCAGGCATCGGCAAAAGGTGGAAGGCGGCAAGGATGATAGCGCAGTTTCCCGAAGCGGGAAGTCCCGTCCCCCGCGAATCCCCCGCTCCGAACACATCATGTGCTCAGGAAAAAGGCTATGGCAAAAGTTTCTTGATGCGCTGGCAAGGCGCCGGAGCGGTCGCCGGCGAAGCCGGAGCCTGCATCCCCCGGCATCATGGCCGCACGGCACGCACGCGGGTAGGCTCCATCTGTGCTTTCCGTCGTGGCCACCCCCATCGGCAACTTGGGCGACATCACGCTGCGCGCCATCGAGACACTTAAAGGGTGCGATGCCATCGTCTGCGAAGACACGCGTGTAACGGGCAACCTGCTCAAGCAGCTGGGGATCGAGAAGAAGGAACTCATCTCCTTCCATGGCCACACCAATGCCGACAAAGCGACGTGGGTAACGGAGCGCCTGAAGAAGGGCGAGCACCTCTGCCTGGTGTCCGACGCCGGCACACCCGGCATCAGCGATCCGGGCTTTGTGGTGGTCAACGCCGCGCGCGAGGCAGGTGTACCCATCTGTGCGATCCCGGGGCCCTCCGCATTCCTCGCCGCGCTCTCGGGCAGCGGACTTCCTATCCACGAGTTCGTGTACCTCGGATTCCTGCCGCTCAAGAAAGGAAGGCAGACCCTGCTGCGATCACTCCCCTCCGAAGAGCGCACCATCGTGTTCTACGAATCGGTGCACCGCATTGAGCGCACGCTCGCAGACCTCGCAGAGGCGCTCGCATCGCAGCCGGAGCGTCCGGTGGTGATCGGCCGTGAGCTCACGAAGCTGCACGAGGAGTTCGTGCGCGGCACGGTGGCCACGCTCCCCGAGATCGCCAAGACCCTCATGCAGAAGGGCGAGTTCGTGGTGGTGATCGGCGCGGCGTACTGAGACAAGGAATTGTGGTATACTATCACGATGGCTGCCCTCGACCGCTACACCGAGTACCTCCTGGACGGCGCGCCGCTCCCCCGCGGCCCGCGCCTGGTGCCGGGCATCCTCATCCCCTCCCTCCCCGAGGACACGGGGCCTCTTTCCGTGCGCGTCTCCATCCAGCGCGTGCTGGACAACCGCGAGGGTGAGCTGAGGTCGCCAGACATTGAGACCATCACCCGCGTGCTGCGCGAGCGCGCGGAGGACCTGCTGGCGATGCTCAAGGAGCCCGAGCACGCCGTGGGCCTGGTGGAGCTGATGCTCGAGGTGCGCGACGCCCACGGACGCCTGACGGGACAGGACCTGCGCGACGCGGAGCTCGCGCACATCATGGAGCACATGCGCACGGCGATGTGACCGCGTCTTACCTGTCGAATCCGTGCTCCCGCATGCAGGTGCGGAAGAAGAACTCGTAGTCGGGCTGCAGGTAGAGGTCCGCGTCCGCGAGACGCAAATATTCCCCGCGCAGGGCTGGGTCACCCATCGCGCCCGCCTTGGCTTTGAGGAGGTTGCGCGCCGAGGCCGAGGCGTCGTCGTTGCAGAGACCCACGAAGAACGTGGGACGCAGCGAGTACCAGGTAAAGGCGAAAGCTGCGACGACAAGGAAGAACGTGACCGTGGCGTACGTGAACGTGGTCGGGAACGCAGGGCGGGAGGTGGGCATGACCTCAAGGGTAGCGCTGTTCCCGCGCTCCGTCACGGCAGCAGGGATTGCGGATTCTTGTGAACGCCGTTCTGGAGCACTTCAAAGTGGAGGTGCGGACCGGTCGTCATGGGACCTGCGCCGTGCGTGCCGGGGCGCCCGCCAGACTTGCCGATCACTTCCCCGCGGCGCACATCGTCGCCAGTGGCGACGGAGAACGATGAGAGGTGACCATAGAGCGTAGCGTACCCGTCGCGGTGCCCGACGAGGATGTATGAGAAGCCCCTGAGGCCGCCGTCGCGCGCCAGGAACACCACGCCATCGGCGGCCGACACCACATCCGTGCCCTGCGGCACGGCGATGTCCAAGCCTTTGTGCGGAACACCGAAAGACCGGCGGTACGCGTCGTTCAGGAAACCCGCGGTCACAATGCCCGTCACCGGCCATGCGAAGGATGCGGGGCCGAGCTCGGCGGGTTCGGCGTAGCGGTCGGGTCGCGCCTCGCGCAGGCCCATCTGAATGAGCTCGCGTTCGGCGCGGATGCGCACGCGCGTGTTGATGCGCGAGAGCTCGCCCTGCATGCGGAGCACCTCCGCCTGCACGAGGGCGGTCTCGCGCTGGATATCCTCCAGCCGTTCGCGACTCAGGGCGAGTCCGCGTTCGGCGCGGTCGCGGTCGTCCACCGCTTGGGCATACGCCGTAAGCACCTGCTCGCGGCGCGCCTGGAGGGCGGTCACTTGGGCGCTGAGTGCCCCCGCCGCATCCTGGAGCGCGCGCCGCCCGAGGGCGGACGCCTCTCGTGACTGCTGCACGGCCACGATGATCTGGCGCTGCGCGCGCGAGATGGCCTCAGCGCGCAACTGCGCCTCCACACTATCTCCCAGCGATTCGCCCGTGAGGCGGCGTGCGAGTGTGCGCGACGTCCCTCGTGCGTCCTCGTCCACGAGGCCACGGGCGTACGCCTGACGCACAAAGAGCGCGAGCCGCGCGCGTTCCTCACGCTCGGCCGCGGCTCCTCGCTCCTCCACGACGATGAGCTGGTCGGCGCGGTTGGCGGTGTTGCGCTGCTCGGAAAGCAAGGCGGAGATCTTGCTCCGCAGCTCCGTCTTCTCGACCTCGAGCGCGCGCACACGACGGTCAGCGGAAGCCAGCGCATCGCGCTGGTCTTGCTCACGCTGCACCAAACTCGCGGACTCACGGTAACCATCGCGCGCGTCCTCCAACGCCACAGACATACGCGTCTCCGTGGCCTCGCGGTCGGCCGCGAGTAGCGCAGCGCCAAGGGTGGCGCCCATCGGGAGCAATCCCGTCACCAGCGCGGCGATGAGGAGCAGGCGTTTGTGTGTGTGCATTTCCTCTCAGTATAGCGGAAAACCGCTCCCCGCGGGAGGCTGGCAAACCATCAGGAAGACGGGTTGGCAAGCAGCCCCGGCTGCACCGCAGAACAGGGGTTCCGGCCACGTACAAAGCAACACATCCCGCAACCCGCTTCCGAGCTCTGGACCTCTCCCCTTTCCTGCTATGCTTCCGGCCGATGATCGCCCACCTGCGAGGCACCGTGCACAGGCTGGACCCGGGCGAGGCGACGGTGGACGTAGCCGGCGTCGGCTATCGCGTCAGCCTCCCCATCGACGCGTGGGATTCCCTGGAAGAGGGGCAGCAGCGCATGCTCTGGATCTCCACGTACGTCCGCGAGGACCGGCTGGATCTCTTCGGGTTCCCCGACCGCGTCGGCCGCACGCTCTTCGAAGAGTTCCTCAAACTCCCGGGCGTCGGCCCCAAGATGGCGCTGGAGCTCTGCGCTGTACCACGAACACTCCTGGCCCAGGCGGTGCGGGAGGAGGACCCAACCCTCCTGCAGAACATCAAGGGCGTGGGCAAGAAGACTGCGGAAAAATTGCTGCTCGAGCTCAAGTCCCTCGCCGAGAAGCGGCCCGAGATCCTGGAGGCCGCGCCGGGCGCGGCGCGGCGCGGCGAGTTCGACCAGGACGCTATCTCCGCGCTCACCGCGCTCGGCTACGACGCGCAGACCGTCATCCGCACACTCAAGGAGCTGCCGAGTGAGCTGGCCTCGACGGAGGACCGGGTCGCGGCGGCGCTGAGAGCTCTGTAAGTGGACGAGCGTGCGAGCGGGCCTGTTGACGACCCTGCCCGCCCCAACACAACCCTCGGCGTCACACGCTCGCACACTCGTCACTCGTCCACTTCCCACCCGTCACCCGCCCATGCTCTCCCTCGACGTCACCGCGGCGCTGGCCAAGGCCATCACCCCCTCGATGGGCATCCCCGACCAGGAGCTGTCCGCATTGCGCACGTCCATGAAGCGCTATGTGGAGGACTGGCTCAAGGAG
This sequence comes from uncultured Candidatus Peribacteria bacterium, assembly GCA_964645935.1. Lineage (GTDB taxonomy): Bacteria > Patescibacteriota > Gracilibacteria > Peribacterales > Peribacteraceae > CAZYAK01. The sequence goes on from CAZYAK010000031.1 coordinate 13,279, forward strand.
CGCAGCGACGGCCAACACGGCTGGTCCATGAACGCCTACGACAAGCAAGCTGCACAGCGCGTGAAAGAGATGGCCATGACGGTGAAGGGCCGCAGCATCAAGACGGTCCTCTGGATCGGCATCGGGGGATCGGGCCTCGGCCCCCGCGTGTTACAGGAGGTGTTTGAGACCCTCGACGGGTTGGAGTTTATCGTCGTGGACACGATCGATCCTTCAATGCTGCAAGACTGCCTGGAGGCCATCGACTGGAAGAGCACACTCCTCGTCCCCGTGAGCAAGTCGGGCGACACGCTGGAGACCATGAGCGCATTCCTGCTGTTCTTCGAACAGCTCAAACGTCAAAAGAAGCTGCGCCCCGCGCAGCATGTGGTGGCCATCACCGATCCCGAGAAAGGCCACCTGCATGATCTCTGCCTCGAAGAGGGCATCCCCATGCTCCCGCTCCCGTCGGACGTGGGCGGCCGGTATTCCATCTTCACGCCCGTAGGGCTCTTTGCACTCGCCCTCCTCGGCGGCGACGTAAACGCGTACCTGCGCGGTGCCAAGGAGATGGACACGCTCTGCCAGAAGACCAAGTTGGACGAGAACCCGGCGGCTCTACTCGCGTCCGTGCAGTTCCTCCTGGACACCAAGCGTGGTGTGCCCGTGCGCGTGATCATGCCCTACAGCACGCGGCTCCAGAGCCTGGCGCGCTGGAATCAGCAGCTCATCGCCGAGAGCTTAGGCAAGACCGAGACCGCCAACCCCATCCCCACGGCCGCTATCGGCACGCAGGACCAGCACTCACTGCTACAGCAGTGGATGGCGGGTCCGCGCAAGCAGTGGCACATCTTCATCCGCGAGACGGACAAGCCACGGCTCACGGTGCCGGCAAGCGCGTCCGCCGCGGGCTTCCCGCACCTTGCGGGCAAGTCCTTCGGGCAGCTCCTGGACGCGTGCGCGGACGGCACGGCCGGCGCCCTCACGTCCGCCAAGCGCCCGCACGTCACGATCTTCATACAGAAGCTCGACGAGTTCCACTTGGGGCAACTGTTCACGCTCCTGCTCACCGAGGTGGTGCTACTCGGCAAGCTCTACCGCATCGATCCCTACGGCCAACCCGCCGTGGAAGTGGGCAAGCAGCTCACGAAGGGCATCCTGTCGCGCGGCATCGCACGCGAAGACGATTAAGCCTATGACTCGCTCGCCTGCCCATCGCACGCGGGCTATACTTCTCACTCACCTCGTTCACCCACCCCACCATGCCCAAGGCCATCACCGACACGGACTTCGACGCCGAGGTCTTGCAATCCGCCCTCCCTGTCGTCGTCGATTTCTGGGCCCCCTGGTGCGGGCCGTGTAAGGCCATGCTCCCCGTCGTAGAGCAACTCGCTACGGAGATGGAGGGCAAAGTTACGTTTGTGAAGATCAACGTGGACGAGAACTCGGTCGTCCCCGAGAAGTTCGCTGTCATGAGCATCCCCACCTTCATCGTCTTTAAAGGCGGTGAAGCCGTGAAGACCTTCGTGGGCTCCAAGTCCAAGGAGGAGTTCCGCAAGCAGATCGAGGAATCCATCTCGTAAATCCTATGATGCGCATTATCCTCAGCCTCATCGGGATCGTCGGTTCGTTCTTCATGCTCAAGTACCGCGAGCGCGTGGGCGACATGTTCGGTGAAGCCGACTGGATGCGAAAGGTAGGCGGCATCTACAACATCATCATCGTGGTCTCCTTGTTCTTCTTCTTCTGGGGCTTGGCCGGACTCACCAACACGCAGGGGTTCTTCTTTGGACCACTACGCAACATCATCCCCGGTCTCCCGCAGGCACAGGGCCCGACGCCGGAGTTCTGATTCGGCCCCGATGGGATCCTCCATGTAGCCTAAACTTGGCGGCGTCCTCGCCGCGCCTACGCTATACTGGTTTGAACCGCGCACATCCACATTCACTCCTCTCCGCATGCCCGTCGCCGACACTCCGGCCCTCGACGCTGCCGACCGCCTGCGCGCGGCCCTGGCCACTCACGCCGAGCCTACACTTACCGCGCCGGAGCTGGGCGTGCTGTGCACGTACGCCTCGCTGCTCTGGCGCCGCCAGCACGAGGCCCCTGTGCGCCAGGTGCCCAAAGGCGAGCGACCGGCCTTCATCCGCCACTACGCGCTCTTCCTCTCCTTCCTGCGCCTAGCAGTGACGGAGGGCGAACGGACGCGGCTGCGGGAAGCACTACGGGAACGGTACGCGTCCCTCTGAGACGGCTCTGCACGTGTCGCTCCTGGCCCATGCCACTGGATACCGAAGCCGTCTCCGCCCGTGCTATTCCCGTGCTATTTGATTTATTTTTAATAAGTGTTATAATATAATATTCCTCAACACCACACTATGGCTCCAAACTCCAACAATGCGAGAAATACCGAAGTGCGTGCTACACCGCCCGATCTTGATCG
>CAZYAK010000032.1:0-15495 GCA_964645935.1 uncultured Candidatus Peribacteria bacterium
CTGCAGCGGCTGGGGCTCTAAACACCGACCCAGATGGAATGAAGAAAGGACGACGCCCCTCCGGAACCCGCCGGAGGGGTTTTCGTAGGTGCAAGCTATACTCGAAGCCCGCGCGCAAGAGGGCCGCGATGCAGCTCGATGTTGTCTGCGCTAGCGCAAGCAGACGGCCAGTGATTTAGAGCGAAGTTGCGTCAAGTACCCATGCCCTCCTCTCGTAGCATCGCGAACAGTGTATAGAGGTGCGCGTCGGTTAAACCCGGGAAGACAGCGATGCGCGCTGTCGTCTCCCGAAGAGCTCCGTATCCGCGTCCCAGCTCCAGTCCGCGCTCGGCAGCGCGCTCGTGGAGGCGCGCGATGTCCTGCGGCTCTCCCTGCAGGCAGACCACGGAAAGCGAACGTCGCAGGGGATCCCTGACAAATGGCGTCCAGGGGCCTTTCTCGAGCATCCGGTACAACGCGCCGGAACGGCTTCTCGCTTGCTCCTCCCGTATCGCGGCCCCACCAGAAGAGTTCCAGCGCTCAAGTTGGCGTTGCAGGAGATGGATGCCGAGGACGTTGGGGGTATTGAGCGTCTGCGCGGACTTGTCCATGAGGTCCGCCATGTCCCCGAAGGCGAAAAGCCCTGCACGATCCGTGCCGCGCCGTCTCAGCTCCCGCGCGCGCGCGAGCACGCGAGGCGAGACGATGAGAACGCCCAATCCCGCGGGCAGCCCGAAGCCCTTTTGTACGGAGAAGAACCACGTGTCCGCGTCTGCGATTTGTAGGCACTTCATGCCGGCGATGGATGTAACGTCCACACAGAGGAGCGCATGGGGACAGAGCGTCCGCGCGGTTGCGACATCCGTGTCCATGGCCATGACACCCGTGCTCGTCTCGTTGTACGTGAGTGATACGAGCTCTGTGTCGGCGGGGATCTGCGCCGCACCGACGTCGTTCATCTTGCCCCAGGGCACGGCGTTGCGCGTTGTCTCCTTGCCGTGGGCTTGTGCCACACGTGCAAAGAGCTCCGAGAAGCTGCCGCATGTGAAGTGGAAAGATTTCCGCTCCACGCAGTTGCGCACGAGTAGTTCCATCGCGTCTGTCGCGGAGGCGGTGTATAGCACGCCGTAGTCTGTGGGGATGCCGAAGAAGGCGCGCAACTCCGACACCGCCGCGCGGCTGGTCTGCGTGAAGGCGGCGCTGCGGTGGCTGATCTCCGGCACACCCGTCTCGAGCGCGTTCAGGATGTCCGCCTTCGTTACGTCGGAGAGGCGGGAGGGGCCGGGTCCGAAGGTAATGCGTCTCATGGGCGAGGTGGGGGAGGGAGGATGCGCGCGCGAATCGTGCCGGGGACGGCCTCCAGAGCCGCAAGCATGCCGGGTGGAGGCGGGGCATCGGCGTCGGTCACCACGTAGCCAGTGGAAGCGTCCGTGCGTAGCGACTGCCCGGCGATGTTGATGTGCGCCGCGGCAAAGAGGTCGTTCATTGCGGCCAGCACGCCCGGGACGTTGCGGTGGATGTGCAGGATGCGGTGACGACCGGCCGCATCAGGGAGCGTCACCTCAGGAAAATTCACGGCCATCGTCGTGGAGCCGCCGAGTGCAAAACGCGCGAGCTTGTCGGCCACCTCCAGCCCAATATTCTCCTGCGCCTCGGCGGTACTGCCGCCCACGTGCGGGGTGAGGAGGACATTTTCAAACGCGCGCAGCGGGGAGACGAACTCCTCGTCCTTGGAAGCGGGTTCCGACGGGAAGACGTCAAGTGCTGCGCCCGCGAGACGGCCGCTCTCCAGCGCCGCGACCAGCGCTGAAATGTCCACCACTGTGCCACGCGAAGCGTTGAGCAGTCGCGCGCCCGGACGCATCGCCGCGAACTGCGCCTCCCCAATCATTCGCTCGGTGGCCGCTCCGCCGGGTACATGAAGCGTTACGACGTCGGAGCGTGCGAGGAGGTCTTCCAACGACTGGGCCGGCGCCGCGTTGCCAAGAGCGAGCTTCTTCTCGGTGTCATGGAAGAGCACGCGCATACCCAACGCTTCTGCCAAGATCCCCACTTGCGTGCCGATGTGGCCGTAGCCCACGATACCCAGTGTCTTGCCACGTATCTCTGTGGAGCCAGCGGCGCTTTTCAACCATGTACCGCGGTGGAGAGCCGCATTTTTCTCCGGGACGCTGCGCATCAGGAGGATCGTCTCGCCAATGACGAGTTCCGCGACGCTGCGGGTATTGGAGAAAGGCGCGTTGAAGATGGGCACGCCCATCTCCGCTGCGGCGCCCAGGTCCACCTGGTTTACGCCGATGCAGAAGCAGCCCACGGCCAGCAGGTCCGTGGAGGCGGCGAGTGCTCGTGCATCCACCTTGGTGCCCGAACGAATGCCGAGGAGATGCACACCTGGGAGTGCGGCATGCAGCGTTTCGCCCGAGAGCTCTCTGCGCTCCTCGCGGACAAGAAAGCCGGAGGATTGTAGTGCAGCTGCGGCCGTGGGATGGATGCCCCCAAGGAGCAGCGCAGTGAGGGGCGTCATAGGAGGAAGGGGGAGAGCGCTGCGCGGAAGGTCGCGAGGTCGGTGCAGTAGGTCTCGCACGTATCACGCACCGTAGGTCGGACGACGTGGACCCCGAAGCCAATGAACATATCTGCCGCGCCCGGCGCGAGCGCCGCGAGGTCCGTGGAGCCGTCTCCCACCATGCAGGCGTCACCCACGATGGCACCCGAAGACTTGAGCCCGCGGATCGCCCGCGTCTTGCCGTCGGAGACGATGAGGTCGCCTTCTACCGCGGACGCGACGCCGTCTCGGAAGCGCAGGACGTTGGCGTGGACGTGATCGCTGTTGATGCCGAGTGCATCGGCCACGGGCGCGATGCAGTCCAGGAATCCGCCGCTGAGAATGCGGACGTCATGACCCGCGGAGCGAATCTCCCCCAGAAGCGGCGCCAGCCCGGGTGTGATGCGCGGGATGATCTCCCGTCCGAACGCCTCTACGTGCTCCCGGCGGATGGACGCCGCCGCGAGGCGACGCGCGAAGGATTCCGAAAGCGGCATCGCGCCCTCCATTCCCAGGTCCGTGATGTGGTGCACCTCGGCCAGCACGCCCTCAGCGCGCGATGGCTCGGCACCCTCGAGCGCGAGGCGCACCAGCTCATCGACTGTCTCCACGGAGACGAGCGTGGAGTCGAAATCGAACAGGAAGGTCCAGGGCCGGTGACGGAAGGAGGGAGTCATGGGCAACGGCGAAGATCCCCTCGTGGATAGGAGGGGTGCTGAGGGGAGAATCGCGTCGACGTCCCGTCAGGCCCTCTCCGCGGAGGCGGAGGAGGCGCAGGCGGCGGCGGAGACGGACCGGAAGGTCATCGCGGGCATCCTAAGGGCGGCCCGTGTGCGGTGTCCAGTGGATCGCGTCAGTGCTCCAGAATCTGGATCGTCGCCTCTCCGTTGTTGGCTAAGATCCGCGTCCGGCCCCCGATGGGGAACGTGATCATCGGTCGCGTGTGGCCGAAGTCTGCGTTGGCGATGACCGGCAGCCCGGCAAGCTCCGGTTTGGAGGCGATGATCTGCTCGAGCAGCGCACGTGTGACCCCGGATGACTTCTCAAAGCGACCGATGACGAGACCACGGATACCGCGCGCGGATGGTAGATGCAGCAGCGACTGCAGGTTGCGGTCAAACGTGTGTGCAAGCGATTCATGGTCGTCTTCCAGGAAAAGCACGGATTCTCGCAGGTCCGGCATGTACTCGGAGCCCTGTAGTAGATTGAGTGTGCAGAGGTTGCCTCCCAGCAGACGGCCTTCTGATTCGCCTTCCCGCAGGATCCACGGGCCCTCATTGTGCTCGAACGCGAGCGTCTGGTGGTCCGGGCTCCAGAATTCGTCCGTCCACTCCCTGGACGGTTCCGCGATGAACGGATCATCATGCAATACACACTGCTCGAATGCCTCAAACGTGTAGTGCAGTTGGTCGCCAATGCCGAATGCGAGGAAGTTCGGCCCGGAGTACGTCACAAGTCCCGTCTTCGCGAAGATCGCGTTCTGGAGCGCCGTAATGTCCGAGTACCCGCAGAGCACCTTGGGGTGTGCCTTGATGAGATCGTAGTCCAGACGCGCGAGCAGGCTGTTGGCGAGCCAGCCGCCGCGGATGGTGATGATGGCGTGCACCGCATCGTCGGCGAACGCCGCGTGCAGGTCCTCCAGGCGCGCCTCGACGGTGGTCGATCCGAACGCATCGCCCTCGCGCAGATGCTTGCCCTCCGTCACTGTCATCCCGCGCGACCGGAAGAAGTCCTTGGCTTGCTCCAAGAACGCGTCCGTCACCCAGGGGAGAGAGGGGAGCGTGCAGGAGGGGGCGAGGATGCGGACGCCGTGGCCGGGGCGGAGCTTGGGAGCGAGCATGGGACCAGTGTACACGAATCATGAGGTGACTTTTTTCTCTGTCGGAAGAGCAAATTTCCGTTTTTCACCGCAGCATGCTGCAAAATTGACTGAATGTATATAGCATTCTCTCATGTCTAAAAAGGCAACCGAGCTGAGCAGGGTCGAATTGCGCGATATCACCAGACGCGTGCTGTGCGATGTGCCCCAATCGGCGGCAAGCAACTTGATCAGGGATCTTCTGCTGAGTGCCAGGCCCATGCGAAAGGAAGGCACGCGGGAGTTGGCCAGCCTCGAGAGGAGCCCGCAGACGCGTTCCGCCTACATAGATGCCGAAATCGTAAAGCATCGTGCCGCGCTTCGGCAGGTCCTCACCATGTTGGAGGAACCGTTCCGTTCCTTTGTGAGCGGGGTCGTGGAAGCCGTGCCGGAACCCAAAAAACTGCGCAATACCCAGCAGGTGTTCTCCCGTACGGTGATCGTCTCTGCTCTCCACTCCGTCCCCGTAACACCCCACGGTGACGTGGAGCTTCCAGTGTCGCAGTGCTTCGACACGGGTATCGGTGTCTCTTCAGACACCGTGTCCACGTCGAGCTCGTATCTCACCGAAGCCGGTTCCGATCTCCTCTCACAGTTTCCGTCCGAGGGACTAGACACGTCGCTCGCTCCATACTTTTGCGGCGCCGGTATCCGCAGTCGGCTGCTATCACATGCTCTCGCCCCGAGAAAACCCGTGGACCCGCAGCCAATCCCGGAGTGCCTGTTCACCAATGGCGAAGATCCGCGTGCGATGAGTGAGCGCATCGCCGGGCATACCAATAGCCTGTTCGGCCTCAGTGCTCCTTCTGCGCTCCAGTCGGATGCGGTTATGCTGCAGGTGTCACAGACACTGGACGGACTGTCCCATCCCTCCACTGTCGCGCTGCGGGAGCTCCTGCAGCGCTGTGGGTCCTTCGCGGAGGAAACAGGCGTCCACACAACGGAGGATTTCCGGCTGCTGGCCTGCGATCCCGATTTGCCCGGGCTTGCCCAGCAAGCGAGCGAAATAGCAGAGCTCACCTACAGGGCTTCGGCTGCGTTGTTTCAGGCGTGGAATCCTTTGTGCACATTCCCAAACGGATCGGGCTCTCCGTTTGGAGCTGGCGATGCTATAGCCATTGAGTACGCGGTCGCGCGATTGTCCCTACTGAACGTCGGTTTGAGAATCGGCTTGGGTCGCACTGTGCCGGAGCTGCCGCCGTTCGCGGACGAGATCGTACGTCTTTCCATACATTCGGCTGCCGATGCGGCACTCATCGCGGCGCTCGTCGGTCGCTTCCCCGATCTCGCGTGTGCAGCAAGCCAGGACGACCGCCTGTTCGATCAGTTGTTCCTCCGCGAGAAAGAGGAGTGGCTCCGGCGCTACAGCGCCAAGATCCAGGTGCTTAACGATGCCCGTCGCGTCCTGCGCAACCTCCACACGCGCTTCGCCGACTCAGCGCCCGCGCGGAAAGCGGGAGACGCCGTACGGAAAGCATCGCTCGCCCTACTCGAACGATTGAACCATGGTGCAGATCACTTCGCGGAACTCGTCGTCATGGCCAATGACGCCGCTCCCATCGATCAGGCAGATATCGTCCGTCCGAAGTCGTTTCACTCAGCGGGATCTCTTCCTCACCTTCAGACGTTCGTGGGCATCCGGTCCAACGGTTCGGCGACCGCAAAGCCTACAGATGTCCTGAACTTCGGGTCTTTTGTGCCGGGCCGCCTCCCTGTCGCCACCTTGTCCGTCGAGCGTCGTGACGACTCCCAACGGAACACTGTGCACTTCGGCATCGGGTTGGACGGACGCGCCTCACACATTCCGGTGCAGATTGTTCCCTTGGCGGACATCCTGGGGGAATCGGCGCATGTATCGCAGTTCGCGCAGATGCTCGCCAACGGCGGCGTCGATGAGCTGCATCGCGCGGCTAACGAATACCGGAACCTCGGACTCGATGCCAAGCTTGGTCCATCCGCTGCCGGTGCGTGGCGCTCCTATGCGTGCGTGGACCACGGTCGGATAGAAACCGGCTTCTTGCTCAGACGCGAGTGTGCCGAAGCCATGTTACAGCCTCGTGAGTACGGATCGTTGAGCGACGATACTTCTGTGCTGATTGCATCCTGCCCACCGGAACTGTTTCCTGAGGATGCGGTCCTAGCGTTCTCCCAACATGCTTCGTTCGAAAAAAAGCCTGACCATCCAGCCGCGCATGTGCCGAGCACGCAGCGAGCGAGACGATCGATTGTGACTCCCGAAGACCAGGAGAAGTTCGATCGTATCGGGCATTTCATCCGATTATGGCAATCCGGCGGCTGGAATGAGCATGACGCGATCCGGCTGCTGAGCCATGCAAGCATCACGGTGCTGGCGAAGACGGGCCGATCGAAGCACCGCCACATGCAGGGCGTCGATGGCCGGACACGAAATTTTATCCTCAACGATGACGGCACGGTCGATGCGAGCAACTTGCTGGAGCGCATCGCGGACATCGGGGATTTGGGAGAGATGATCAAGTGGATCGAGGCTTGCGGCGGCAAGAGGCACCTGTAACGCTCACATCACGGCCTTGCGGCCCTTCTTCGCTTCCAGCGCGATTCGTCCGCTCTCGACGTCCGCCGTTACCGCGTCACCTTCACGAATCTTGCCCTCGATGAGCCGCAGCGACAATTCGTCCAGGATCTCCTCCTGAATGACGCGCTTGAGTGGGCGAGCGCCGAACGCTGGGTCGAACCCGCGTGCGGCGATGTGTGCCGCCGCGGCCTTGGTGAGCGAAAGCGTCACGCCCTTGCGGGCCAGGCGCTCGCGGACTTTGGCCATCTGGATCTCCACGATGCGTGCGATCTGTTCCTCTGAGAGTGGCTGGAACACGACGATGTCGTCCAGGCGGTTGAGGAACTCCGGGCGGAAGGTCCGGCTGAGCAGGTCGTGCACGGTCTTCTGCTGGAGCACCTTCTGGCCCGCGTACTCCGCGATCTCGCGGCTGCCCAGGTTGCTCGTGAGGATGATGGCCGCGTTCTTAAAGTCTACGGTTCGTCCCTTCGCGTCCGTGAGGCGGCCGTCGTCGAGCACCTGGAGCAGGACGTTGAATACCTCGGGGTGCGCTTTTTCGATCTCATCGAACAGGATCACCGTGTAGGGATGCCGGCGTACCGCTTCCGTGAGCTGGCCGCCCTCCTCGTAGCCTACGTAGCCGGGAGGGGATCCGATCAGGCGGGCCACGGAGTGCTTCTCCATGTACTCACTCATGTCGATGCGCGTGAGCAGCTTCTCGTCCTGGAACAGGAACTCGGCGAGCGCCTTGGCGAGCTCCGTCTTACCAACTCCCGTAGGCCCAATGAACAAGAACGACCCGATCGGTCGTCCTTCCTCCTGGATTCCCGCGCGGCTGCGTCGTACGGCGTTGCTCACAGCCGTTACGGCTTCCTCCTGGCCGATGACGCGCTTGCTCAGCTCCTCCTCCAGCTTCGCCAGGCGCTGCGTCTCGGTGGAGAGCATTTTCTGCACAGGGATGCCGGTCCAGCGCGCTACCACGCGCGCGATGTCCTCCGCCGTGACCTCCTCCTTGAGGATGGGGTTGTCCTTTTGGATCTTCTTGAGCTTGTCCTGCGCGGACTTGAGTCTTTTCTCGAGGTCCGGGAGCAATCCGTATCGGATCTCCGCGGTGCGCGCGAGGTCGCCGCGGCGCTCGGCCTGGACGGCTTCCTCCTTGAGCGCCTCGGCTTTGCGTCCGCCGTCCTTTATGACATCAATAACCTCCTTCTCGCTTTTCCACCGCACTTCCAGTTCCGTTCGTTGCTCAGTGAGCTCCGCGATCTCCTTCTCCAGGTCCTTCAGGCGCGTCTTGGACGCGTCGTCCTTCTCCTTCTTGAGCGCCTCGCGCTCCACCTCACGTTGTCGCGTCTTGCGCTCGATGCGGTCGAGGTCCGTAGGTTTGCTCGCGATCTCGATGCGCAGTGTCGAGGCCGCCTCGTCCATGAGGTCGATGGCCTTGTCGGGCAGGAAGCGATCGGCAATGTAGCGGTCGGAGAGCTGCACGGCCGCGATGACGGCGCCGTCTTGGATACGCACGCCGTGGTGTACCTCGTACTTCTCCTTGATGCCGCGAAGGATGGAGACCGCGTCCTCCGGGGACGGCTCTTCCACCATAACCGGCTGAAATCGCCGTTCCAGCGCTGCGTCCTTCTCGACGTACTTGCGATACTCCTTGAGTGTCGTGGCGCCGATGGTACGCAACCGCCCGCGCGCGAGAGCGGGCTTGAGCAGATTGCCCGCGTCCATGGCCCCCTCGGTGGCCCCGGCGCCGACGATCGTGTGCAGCTCGTCAATGAAGAGGATCACCTCGCCGCGCGCCTCCTCGATCTCCTTGATGACGGCCTTGAGCCGATCTTCGAACTCGCCGCGGTACTTGGTGCCCGCGATCATGGCGCCCAGATCCAGTGCCAAGAGGCGCTTGCCCTTGAGGATCTCCGGGACGTCGCCTTCCACGATCTTGCGGGCCAGACCTTCCGCAATGGCGGTCTTGCCCACACCCGGCTCGCCGACGAGCACGGGGTTGTTCTTGGTGCGCCGCGACAAGATCTGCATAACACGACGAATCTCCTCGTCACGGCCTATGACGGGGTCCACCTTCCCCGCTCGAGCCGAAGCCGTGAAGTCTTGTGTGTACTTCTCGAGCGCCTGGTACTTGCCCTCGGGGTCCGGGTCCGTAACCCGCTGGCTGCCCCGGATCGTCGAGAGCTCCTTGAGCACGTCGTCTTTGGGGAGGGGAAGCAGCTTCCTCACGGACGCGTCGTCGAGCAGCGCCAGGAAAAGATGCTCGGTGGAGATGTACTCGTCTCGCAGCCTCCCGGCCTCGGTCTCGGCCTGGTCCAGCACCTTCTTGAGATCCTGCGTGATGTACGCGCCGCTTCCGCCGGATACCTCGGGGAGCGTCCTGAGACTTGTCTCCACCGTCCCAGCCAGCGCCTCTGGGTGGCGTTCCAGCTTCTGGAGGATTGCCGGCACGAGTCCGCCCTGCTGTCGCAGGAGCGAGAGCAGGAGGTGCTGCGGGACCATCGCCTGATGGCGCAGACTGGCGCTCAGCGCCATCGTCGCCTGCATGGCTTCCGCGGCCTTGGTGGTGAAGCGGTTGAAATCCATGCGGCACATCCTACGCCAATTGGCACTCAATTGTCTAGAGTGCCAATTAGATTTTGCGCAGGAATTGGTCGCACACGCGCTCAGCGCGTGACCCACTCATCGATGCGTCCCGTGAGACGCTCCCGGTCACGCGAGTCTGGAAGCGAGCGGAGCTCGGCCTCCAAGTCGCGCCGGATGATCCGCGTGACGTCCGCCGGGCCGGCGGCGATAAATATCGGCTTGTCGATCTGACGAAGCTCACGGGGAGCGTGCAGTGACTGCTCCAACTCGCGCTCACGGTGGTACACGTGGTGGAACCCGTGGCCGCCCATCGAGATCTTGGCGGAGAGCACTGCGTCACGGATGCCCTGCTGCCCGAAGACGCTGTGGCTCGTGCCGTAGGAGAGCAGGGGCTCGCCGTCGCGGTTGTGCTCGAGGTTCTGGTCGCCGTTGATGAGGATGACGCCGCTCGGGTGGCCGTCAGCTTCCACAAAGCGCGAGGCGGGCACCCGGTCCACTACCACTCGGCAGGCGTGCTCCTTCCCCAAAACTCGGAGCTGCATGTTGATCTCCCGCGCCAGGAGCAGCGCGCCGCTGTGCGCCTTGGCGTCGATCTCCTGCTCGGTGAAGTGTTCCACCCCCGGACGCTCTTGCTTGCAGGCGAGCGCCGCAGCGCCGCATCGGCCTTCCCCGTGCCACGTGAGGCGGATCGTGATGGGCACGTCCCGGCCTCGATGGCGCTGGGCCTCGTACTTGACGAGCGCGTCGGAGATCATGTTGGCGGCGATCGTCGCGCGTTGTTCGGGGATGTGCACGCCCAAGCCGGCGAGGCAGTTCGTCACGCCGTCCTCCTGGCGCTCATCCACGCATTCGGCCTTCTCTTCGTAGGGGTTGCTCTCCGCGAGGAGCCGGTAACTGCGCCGACGGAGGTCGGCCATATAGCCCTGTGCTCCCATTTGCCAGAGCTTGTCGCGCTCCTCTGCGTTCATGTCCAGCCGCTCGGCGAGCGGCAGGCCCGTGAGGGGGCGCGGCGCCATCCCTTGCTTCTGCTGCACTTTGCTGCGGTCCTGTATGTCCGACAGCAAGGCCATGCCCACGGCGCTGCCGATAGTCAGGGCGCCCGCTGCCAGGAGGTCGCGGCGGGAGAGGAGGGAGGAGGGGCTGTTCGGAGCCATGCGGGCTGGAGGAAAAGAAGCAAGTGAACAACCAGTTTCAGAAGTGCAGCGGCCTTGTCAAGGCTCTAAGAGCCAACTCTGCCTGACAGGTGCCGCCGAAAAACCGCTTCGGACAGGGGTTTTTCAGGGATCGAGAGCGGAACGACCAGGCGCGCGAGCCCGCCTGGCGATCGGGCGCTTACCGTCCCGCCAGCATGTGCTGGACGTACGTGTTCTGGCGCCGGTCGAGCTCTGCCTTGGTGAAGTTCTCGTCCGTGAGGCGGCGCGTCACGTCGGCCCGGAAGCACTCGCGCGGGTCGCCCGCGTCGGAGCCGTCGTCCGTCTCCATCTTCACCGGGTAGAAGATCTTCTCCTGGCGGAACGAGTAGCTGGTCAGGACGCGCACGTCCTTTCCGAACACGCTGTAGATCGGCCGCAGGAGTGTCTTGATCTTGCAGAGGACCTGGTCGTTGAAGGAATCCCAGTCGCTCATGTCGCCCGAGACCTCCACGTTGATGTGGACGAGCGGGGGATGGGCCTGCCGGCGGCGCGCGCGGTTGTTGTCGAGCACCTTCCTGGCCACGCGCAGGGCGTCCTCGTCGTTGCCACGGCCCGTCTTCACGAGCACGCACTCGTTGCGCGAGAGCAATTCAAAGCCGTCGCCGTAGCAGACGAGCTCCTCGGAGTGGTCGAGGATCTTCTCCTGTTCGGGCGCGTCGAGCGTCTCGAGGCGGCGGCGCTGGTAGAGCGCATACGCGATGTTCCAGAGGATGTGGTACAGGACCGGGCCCTTGAGGGATTCCGGGAAGCCGCCCGCCTCGTCCAGGCGCGCGCTGACGTGCGAGAAGATCCGGGGCTGGATGACCGTGTTGGGCGTCCCGCCGTGCTTCTGGATGCGGCAGACCTCGCGCACGAGGTACGACTCCATCGCGAGCGCGGCCCGGAACTCGCGGTACATCGGGGCCTCGTTCCCCCGCAGGAGCTCCCGCGCGGTGCGGTGCCCCACGAAGCGGTCCGTGGCGACGTCGTCGAGCCGCGTGTCCAGGAACTCGGGCTGGAAGACGTCGGTCGGATGGCGCAGCGGATGCGACGGCGTGTCGAGCTCCGCGATGATCTTCTCCGAATCGACGACGATGCCGTTGGGGAAGATCAGTGATTCGGACATGTCGTCCGTGTTCGTCATGCCGTGGAGGACGTACAGCTCGTCGGGACCGTAGACCTCGCGGACGCGAGTCGCCTGCGTGCGGACGGCTTCCAGGGCCTTGGCGTCGTCGAGCCCGTGCGCCGCGCAGCCGTGTCCGCGGCCCGACCGGTGCCCCAGCGCGATGAAGAGCGCGGGCATGCCCGGCGTGTGGCGCTTGGCGTCCAGCACCACGCGGTCGATGCGCGACCAGAAGATGGTGTTGCTGAGGCTCAGGTCCACGTTGTTGCCCTCGGTGCGCGAGAACGTCACTGTACCCGGCGGGTACCCCTTGCTCTTGCTGTTGTGGACGCGGCCGTCGATGCATTTCGTCACCTTGAGGCGCGGCGTGCGTTTCTTGAACTCGCGGATGATGTCGCCCATGCTTTGGAGCGTCTCGGCGCTGGCGACGTTCTTCATCAGGTATCCCTCGAAGAAGGCGTTCGCGGCGGCGACCTCAGGCGAAGCCGGTCGGTCGGACTTCGTGAGGCCCATGATGAGCGGTGTGGTCGGCATGTATCGGTCGGGGAAACGCGCGTGGAGTATGCGGAGGCGCCCCGCGCTTGTCCATCCGCGCGGTTCAGTAGCCCCGCAGGTGGAACGGGATCACCAGCTCCATGCCCCGCTGGCCATTGGCCAGGACGGGCATCGCGAAGAGCGAGCCGTTCAGGAGCTCCGGTCCCGTGTCTTCCTCGGGCGAGTAGAGATCGGCCATGGCCTGGCGCAGCTTGTCGAGGGCGTCGAAGACGTCCAGGTCGACGTTCACGCCGTGCCTGAGGAGCAGGCTCTTGAAGGCGCCCGTGTCCATCGCGGACCAGTCCGCTTCCCGCAGGAAGCTCCAGTCGATGCGCCGCAGCCGCGTCCATTCCTCCTCCGACAGGTCGCGGCGCACCACCTCCTTCACGATCACCGGCACGGGTGCCTCGGCGAACTCCTGGGGCGAGTCGTATACGGCGCTCCTCGTGCGTCCGGCCAGGCGGTTCTTGCGGACGATGGATGCCGAGAACGCCGTGTGCTCGGGGCGCTTGGGATGATGGATGGCCACGCCGAAGCCGTTGTTCTGGGCGTAGGGGCCGTACCGCTTCTCCGAGACCTCCACGAACGGTTCCTCGTGCTCGTGGAACTCGTACCGTCCGTCGCGGTTGTTGCAGTAGGCGTTGAACGCGTTCGCGAGGACGAGCAGGCTGCGATGCCGCAGCTCGTGCTCGTCGCGGAGATCCGGGTACGGTCCGGTCCGGGCGATCAGGCGGCGGCAAACCTCGCTGAGGAGGCTGTCGCGCTCGGCGGCCATCTCGTCCATGGCTTTCCAGAACTGGATCGCGGTCTGGGCATAGGCCTTGCCCCAATCGGGCTTGGGATCGAAGCCGCTGTAGAGGGTCTCGAACGTCGTCGCGAAGCGCGGTTCCCGGGCGAGGCGGCCAGTGGCGATGATCTTCCCCTCGGCGGCCAGCGCGTCCAGGATCTCCGGCGTGAAGTCCGTGCCCTCGCTGCGCTGCAGCGCCTCGTCGGTCTCGAGACCCATGTACAGGTCGCCGTGGTGCGGATCGAACGACGTCTGGATCGCGATGACGCGTCGCCCGTTGCGGCCGTTGCCGTTCCGCTCGGTCCACGTCCGGGCCCAGGATTCCATCGCGCGGGCCATGCCGCGTTTCCGCAGCACGTCGCGCCGCAGGCCCTTGTCATCCGTCTCCTTGGCGAGGCGCCCGCACTCGCCCTCTTTGGCCGCGCAGCCGCAGTGGCTGTCGAGCACCTGCACGAGGCGCTCGGGGTTCTTCTCCATCGCGACGCGCAGCAGCTCCTCGAAGGGCGATCCCGGACGGATCACGAGAGCGAACTCGTCGCGCGCGTCGCGGGACCGGACGAAGTCGGGGGAGTCGCCCGCCGGGCTTTCTAACCGCCCGCCCCGGATGCCCGCCACGATGCCGAACATGAGCGCCGGCACGACCCGTCCGTCGACGCAGTAGTTGATGAACGTCCGGCAACCGAAGAGCCGGTTGGCGATATCGGCCGCCTCGCGGACCTCGGGGGTCCGGATCTCCTCCGCGCGTTCGTTGCGTTCACGCATGATCCGCGCGAGCTTCTCCCGGAGGTACGTGCGGTGCTTCCCCACGGGGCCGTCGAGGGACTCGACCGTCTGGTCGATGTACCGTTCCAGCTGCTCGAAGGGCGTGGGCGCGGGACGGTCATGGTCGGGGACGGGGTGTTCGGTGGGCATGGGTCGGAAAGCGCAGTCGGCGCTTTGTACTGATATCCGCCCGAAAAGGCAAGTCCCGCCGACATCGCGTGCGGGTCGGAAGGCTGCTTATCGCGCCCCCCGTTGCGACGCGCTTCCCGGGATCCGCGCAGGTTTCCTCCAGGCAGGCTTGCAGGCGCACGGCACCGTCGGGACGTTCCTCGCCACGGAGACGCCGTGCCCGCCCGGCGCGTGCTGTATACTCCTTCCGGTGCACGTGCCCCTGTAGCTCAGCTGGATAGAGCGCCTGGCTTCGAACCAGGAGGTCGTGGGTTCAAGTCCTGCCGGGGGCACCAGGTTTCGGTCATCAGCGGGCTTCCGGAGGGTGGTCTTGTGATCCCTCCGTGGTGCCGTGGCCCTTTTCCTGGGAGGGAAACCGGCTGGTTTTCCTCCCGAGCCCTCCTTTCCCCGGAGCCGTTTCTGCCACCACGTCGCGGAGCGACGTCAGGAAACAAGGCGCCGCGCCAGGACAGGATGGGAAGTATCCGGACGCGTAAGAGCTGCGAAGCAGCATGCGCGGTCGTGGGTTCAAGTCCTGCCGGGGGCACCAGGTTTCGGTCATCAGCGGGCTTCCGGAGGGTGGTCTTGTGATCCCTCCGTGGTGCCGTGGCCCTTTTCCTGGGAGGGAAACCGGCTGGTTTTCCTCCCGAGCCCTCCTTTCCCCGGAGCCGTTTCTGCCACCACGTCGCGGAGCGACGTCAGAAAATACTGCGTGCGCGCGTAAGAGCGTGCGGACGCGGCATGCGCTTCGGCGCGATCGATCTCCATCGTGAAATACCCTCCGCACTGTGCAGAGGGTAATTGGCCATCGGGGTGCGTCAGGCGCGCGGGCGTCGGGGTGCCAAACGGCGGAATCGGGGATATGTTCGTCCTTCTCCCAGTCATCACGGCGGAGAAAGACTGCACGACACGAATTTCACGAGGGTGGCAGGATGCCGGCAAGGAGGCAGAATTCTGCCGTTTCCTCCAGCGTGAGCTGCCGGCACCGGTAGGTTCCCTGCACGATCCAGAACAATCGGATCGCCTGGGGACCCTCGACAGACGCGAATCGGCCGTCTCCCAGGGCAGTGTGAATCCTCACTAAGTAGTAGCGATATGTGGCTTCGGTAATTTCACATGCGACTCCGGTTTGCTCAGAGCGCACCGCAAATTGAATCCAACCCTCACCGGATGGCCGTGCCACCAACGGCGCGGCCTCAATTTTCTCCAAGAACGTTTTAAGATCTGGTCGTTGCATGGTCACTCCTTGCGCAAGCCTGATGCTGATGTCAAAGACCGATGGCTCGGTCCCTGCCTACACGG
The DNA here is from genome assembly GCA_964645935.1 of uncultured Candidatus Peribacteria bacterium. GTDB lineage: Bacteria > Patescibacteriota > Gracilibacteria > Peribacterales > Peribacteraceae > CAZYAK01. The sequence goes on from CAZYAK010000032.1 coordinate 15,353, forward strand.
CAAGAGAGGAAGTGTGCTGGAGACGGGCCCGTAGACGCAAGTGGGACGCACGAAGAAGCGCCCGGAATGTGCGATCGTAGATTTCACAGATTGTTCGATCTACGGAACTCCCCTTTCGGGAGAAACCCAGTGTCGTCTGGGCC
>CAZYAK010000033.1:0-15150 GCA_964645935.1 uncultured Candidatus Peribacteria bacterium
CCGCCGTTTCTTTGGCGCTCAAAGAAACGGCGAACCCTGGCGGAGAAGACTCCCGTTCAAGAACATGTAGCCCCAGGATCGCGCACAAAGAAGTACCACCCTCGGTAGAGAAGACGGTCCGAGGTGAAGCGGCTGCCGTCTTTACAGTATCACCTGCTTATCGATGAACACCTTGATGAAGAGCCGCTTCAACACATCCTCCGCAAACTCCACGAGCTTGTCGAGGAGCGAGTTGAGCTTGCGGATCTTGGCGTAGAGGACGGTGAGGTGGAAGGCCGCACCGGGCTTGCCGGACTTGGCCAGTGAGCGGGCAGAGCGCTCGAGCTTCATCACCTCTTTCTCAATATGCTGTTCCAGGCGCTGACGCACCACCTCGGGGGCGGGCATGGCCTGGATGGCCTTCTCGCGAGGAGAGATGCCGTCGTCATCACCTTGGCCGCCTCCGGTGCCTGCCGCCCCGCTCCAATCCCCCGCGGGTCCGGACGCCGAACGCTCGCCCACGCGGGCGTTAAGATTGTCGAACGTCTCGAGGAGCTTTCCTAGTTCCGCGAGCTTGGCGGGCTGACGCACGATGAGCTTGCTCGTCTCGACAGAGCGTTGGGTGTTGGGAGCCGCCGCAGGCGTGTTCACCGACATTGCCTCTATTATCCCTTTCTCTAGCCAAAAAGTCAATACAGAAGCAGTGTATCGCTAGGACGGTACAAGCCTCTCTCCGCTCACTGCTGCGACTGCTCTATGCGATGGAGCACGTCCTCTGTGAAGTCCCCGATGAGCGGCACCCACTGAATTTGCTGCAGCAGTGTGACCAGTAGCGGGATAACAATGGCCACGGCCGTGAGCGCCCCGAGACCGTAGACGATGCCCTTGAGGTACGTGAACATCAGTTCCCGTCCCGGGCGGAAGATGTGGGGATACTGCTCCGGGAACCGCACAACCACCTGCTCCAAGTTGCCGATGGCGCGCGTCAAGTCGCGCTCGGGGTCCGCCTTGCCGGTGGCGCGCGGGATTCTGGGCATGCGGGCTTACTCCTCGTCGGCGTCCTTTTTGGGGTGGGCCTTAGACAGGTGGGTGTGGGAGGCCTTCTGGTGGGCGCGCTGCTTCTCCGCAATGAAGTCCGACACCCACTGCACCGCCTGGTCCGCGATAGAGAGGGGTTTGAGGATAACGGCTTCTACCTGCGACGTGACGTCTTCAAAGCGCCGCGTAATCTTGCGCAAGTCCACGAGGATGAAGAGCACGTGGTAGAGGATGACCAGGAGCATGACCGCGACGAGGCCGTACAACACTCCGATGAGCGCGCCGAGGTTGATGGAAATCCCCGCGAAGTCCGACATACGCGTCGTACCATACGCCGACGCATCGCGCGGGAACAGTTTCCGTGCGACAATTTGATGGTGAAGCAATTGCTCGGTTTCATCTGGCGTCTGCCGCGAAGCATCGCCGTCGCGTTCATCCGGGGATACCAGGCGACCCTCTCCCCCGACCACGGCCCACTGCGCCACCTCCACCCTGCGGGCTACTGCCGACACGAGCCGACGTGCTCGATGTACGGCGTGCGAGCGCTCAAGGACCGCGGCTTCGTGGTGGGCACGCTGCTCCTCATGCGCCGTGTACTTTCGTGCCATCCGTGGCGGAAGCCGGATGACGCACGGATCCGGCGGCTCATCGCGGACCGCTGACCCGAAGCGCCGGAACCGAGTAGAGTGCGCGCATGTCCCGCGTCCTCCCTGGGCTGTCCATCGCCGCCGGCGTGCTCGTCTTGATGTACGGGCTCTTCGTGGCGGCGCATATGTGGCTGCTCATTGGGGAGAGCGGCGGGGTGCTCGAGCGCACGCGTGTCTTCAGCAGGCCAGATCCGGCGGGGCATCCACGCATCCTGGTGATCGGCGATAGCACAGCGGTGGGCACAGGCACCACCGATCCGCGCGGCACCATCGCGGGGCGGCTCGGGCGCGACTACGCGCAAGCGGAGGTCATCAACCGCGGCGTCAACGGCCTGCGCTCCGCGGGGCTGGACCGCGCATTCCCCACCGTGGTGGACGGCTACTACGACTTTGTGCTGGTGCAGATCGGCGCTAACGACCTCATCCGCGGCACGCCGCTCCCCGCTTTCGAGGCGTCACTGAGGTCTGTATTCCGGAAGGCCAAGCGGGCAGGCCAGTCCGTTGCCGCGCTGCATTGCGGCAACCTCGGTATCGCGCCGCTGTTTCGTATGTGGCCCGTATCCGCCTACGCGCGCCTCAAGAGCCTGGAGATGCGCGCCCTGTACCGACGCATCACCACGGAGGAGGGCGTGACGTACGTGGACCTCTTCCATGAGCCCAAAGACGACCCCCTGCGCGGAAGCGAGTTCTATGCCTCCGACGGGCTGCACCTCAACGAGGATGGGTACGCGGAGTGGTACAGGGAACTGCGCCGCACCCTGGCGCGCGACCGTCTCCTGCCCAATACCTGATCTTCCCTCCCCCAAGCGGCTCCTCTATCCTTGGCAACGTGCGGGTATCGTACAATGGTAGTACATCAGCCTTCCAAGCTGAGGACACGGGTTCGATTCCCGTTACCCGCTCCAGCGACTTCATACCGTATTCAAGGTGCTCCTTATTGTACTGGTACGTGGAAGTACAGCTGACAACATTCTTCCTGCTTTGCAGGAAGAGAACTCGCAAACGCGAATGCCTTCTCGATCCATGAGAAGAGGTGCTCGTTCTTGTTATACCCACCAGGCTCTACCAAGCGCCAACCGTTCATGGGCTTTCCCGTGATATCCATCACTCATGTGGTTTTTTGAGTTCGACCGTCGCTTCATCTGCCGACAAGCGGATGACGAGAAGATCCTTCCAAGTGCCACAGCACATATTGCCGTGAATGAGAAAGGACTTCGGCAATCACGCTGCCACTCCCAAAGAATAGCCCCATCATCCAACTACATGTGAGGGCCTCCTTCAGCGGATGCTGCCCTTTGTTAAGAAATGGATGACTGACAACAAGGCACGACTTGATGCTGCTTGGGAACGGAATACGACAGTTGATCTATAGTGTTCACATGCCAGGTTCAGAAATCTCATGGGAACAACTGGCACAGCAATGTGCGGAATTTAACAGTGACGATCCTATTTTCGATGCCGCGGTCATCCAAGCTGAGCGAATACAGGGATTCGAGAAGCATCGAAAGGAGATTGAACGTCGGCTGCAGGAAATCACGCAAGGTACACGCTTCGAAGGATGGGTCGCTTTGTATCAACCAGCAGCCCCAGGGGAACAGCACATCAAACCTATCATCACAAGAGAGCTAGCTTTACCGTACCGAGATAGGTGCACGGAGCTTGTTTCAGATGCGCTGATATACGCATCGCAAAAGCTGGGCCTGCACCCAGAATGGAGAGAAGGTGCAAGTCGCAAGCTTGCCTATGACATCCAACAGCCAATGTCCTGTTGCAGAGCAAAAACGGGTGCCGCGCTCCAAGCGCTCTTCAGCTATCAACGTGAATTCTCCGTTCAAGTGTATCCTCTCTGGCATTCGGAGCATGGAAATCTGTCGAAGTTGGAAGGCATGCCTTTGCAGCAAAAGTTGCAATATGGCCTCACGGCCGAAGAAGCTGTAGGAGACTGGCTTGGCCCTATGCTGCCAGGCTTACGAGAGGAGCTTGGGTCTGACGACTATGATCTTGGCATTGATCCTGACTTTCTCTGAACTGAGTACTACGGACATCAAAGAGCCTGAGCCTACGAACGCAGCTCAGGCTCAGTGGAGTCTGCCCGATTACTTCGCGATCTTGATGGGTCGGGAATAGCAGAACACGTGCCACTCTTCAGAAAACGCACTGCTGTATCCGGTTTGCTCAAGCTGGTACCCGCTCAGGAAGGGGGTATCCACTCTCAGCATGGTCACCGGGCACTTCAATTCTACCCACTTGGTCGGATGGTTCTTGAGAAGTGTGCATGTCGCCCCGCCCCAGGTGTTTGCCGTATCGCATGACCTCTCCCCTTTCGCCGTCTCCTTGTACGCCGCATGGGCCATGAGCAAGCCGCCGATTGTCTCGCAACTCCATGCTTTCCCATCAAATCGCAACGCCTGATCCGCACCAATGCACACGGGCGGCTTGGGCACGGCCGCCGCGCTCACAGGCAATGAGGAGGATGAGCCGGATGATACCGACCGCGTGCTCAGGGTCGAGCGTGACGCGGCGTACGCCGTTGTTCCAAATGTCAAAGCGAGGATAGCCACAAATACCGGTGCTACCGTCCGAGGCGACATGCGCATGGGGATATGGGGAAGAGTGCTCGTAGCATATACGTTCCCCCTCAGCGGGAAAGAACAACGATTGGGTGCCATGTCTGGCAGCTCGCGGGACGCAGGCTAGAATCCATCCATGCCACGGCCAAGGAGCGGCGGCAGGACCTGCTCGCGCGGGCACGCGTACGTCGAGGAGCCGTGCCCAGTCTAAGGTTCTAACTTTCTGAAGTTCAGAACTCCATATTTCACTCGTCACGGCTGTCGCGCCCGGTGTTCTTTCGCGAAAGCGAAATCTGGAGCAGGGTGCTCGGCCCCGATTTTTGTTTGGGAGGAGGATCTCCCAGCCCCTCCCGGTGGAAGTAGTGCATCGATACAAATTGAGCTCCGGTCAGGAGTTCCTGAACGGGTTATTGATTTCATGTCGCAGCGGCTTCTTCCCTGGTAACGCCCTTACGGTGTCACCCGACGCTCAACGTACCGAAGACGGGCGCCGTTGCAGCGCTGCAACGTGCGCCTGCACTGGGAACGTGTAGAGATGCGCGGACGATCCGAAGGCGCGGATCTCCCGGAGTCGCTGACCGAGTACATCGAGCTTGCTGAGGAAGAAGGCCTCTTCCGAGCCGTAGACGTGCGAGAACAGAATCCACCGGCGCCCGCCGGATGCGATTATCGCAATGTCCGGCTCGTAACCCCGCGGGTCCTCCCGCGATCGGCGGCCAAGATGGTACGCCTCGGATCGGATGCCGAAGCGCGGAGCGTAGTACCGGAACGGTTCCGCCGCGCCGTAGTAGACATAGAGAAGTTCATCCGAACGACGGACGGATCGCATTTCTTCAAGCACGGTGCGCAGCTCCTCCCTCAGCAGGGGGGACAGCACGCGCGTGGATGCGTCGCGGAGCGGGATGGCGAGCAGCGCCGCAGCGATCACGGCTGCAGGCAGCGTCCCGCAGCGTGCCCGTGCGAAGCGCCCAACCCCTTGGCAGACGAGCAGCACGAAAACAGGTAGGAAGAAGACGATCAGACGTCCCTGGAACGGGTACTTGCCGAGCACGGCCGCGAGCAGCGCTGCGCAGACCGACAGGGAAAGCACGGCCGTGAAGAGCTCCTCCTTGGGCCGCGGCTGAAAACATCCCAGCAGGAACAACGGCGCCGCGAGCCAAAACGGATGGAGACGCAGCGGATCCAGGAACGCTGAATGGAGCGTCCCGCCGAGCCATGCTAGTGCCGCGGGGGAGAAAAGCGCCGGCGGGAACGCCCCCTCCCAGAACCGCAGCCGAGAGGCGTCTGTGCTCAGCGCTCGGATCACCAAAAAGTACGCGCACGCGAAGCTGATCCCCCAAGCGGCGCAGGCGATGATCGCCGTACGTCGTGCTGCAGGGGCCGTGCCGGGCCTCGCAACCGTGCCGAGCCAGACGAAGGCAAACGCCGACAGGAGCAGGACGGACGGAAACGAGAACCACACGGCCAATGCCCCGAGCGCAGCCGCGACCAGGGGGGCTGAGGCCGGCGGGGCTCGTCCCGGGAGGACACGGTGCGCGACGAGCAGGAGGACCGTGGCCGCAAGCAAGTCCGTGGCGTAGGGCTTTACCTCGGAACCGTAATAGGCGATCGTTTCGGAACAAGCGAAGAGGGCCGTCGCGAGCGCCGCGACCGGCGGATCGAGAACCCGCCTTGAGAGGTGCAGGAACACAGCGATCGCGGCCAGTGCGGACAGCAATGGCACCGCCCGCAAGGCGTATTCGTTTGATCCGAACACGGTGACGGCTCCCTTTAGAAGCAGCAACACCCCCCACGGAGCGGCCTGGTTGTACTCAAGCGTGCCGAGCAGCCCGCCCCACGACCGGTGCAGAACGTTCAGTGCGAGCAGCGATTCGTCCAACCAGAGCGACCGGCCGGCAAGATACTGCCGAAGCACAAGGAGCGCTCCCGTACCTGCGTAGGTCAAAGCGATCGCGTACCAGAAGCCTTGGCGAGTGCGCTGGCGGGACAAGCGAACCGAGTGTACCGGGCGCGGTAGGGCAGGCAAACGTCGGTGCCCTCAGAACATCTCCATCTCATTGGCCATACCCTTCGCAGCCTCCTGCCCCATGTCCCACAGCCTGCGAACTTCCTCGCAACATCCCGTGGTTCTGCTCCATCCCCTTCCGAAGGAACACTAGAATCCATCCATGCCACGGCCAAGGAGCGGCGGCAGGACCTGCTCGCGCGGGCACGCGTACGTCGAGGAGCCGTGCCCAGTCTGCTGGCCCGGATACCGGATATTCACCATGCGCCTGGCGGTATGGCTGTATCCCGGAAACGCGGCGTGGCACTTCGTGACGGTGCCCAAGAAGGTGTCGGCAACGATTCGCGACCGGTTCGGCGATGGAGCGCGCGGATGGGGCTCGCTGCCCGTGACGGCGGCGGTCGGGAGCTCGCGCTGGGACACGTCGATCTTCCCGGATAAGAAGTCCGGCTCGTACCTCCTCCCGCTCAAAGCGGCGGTGCGCAAGAACGAGGGCATCTCCATCGGCGATACCGTCCGGCTCGCCCTGGAGATCCGGGCGTGAGCGAGAATCCGGAGCGGAGCCGGATGCGACCTTGGCGAAACCATTGATTGCGAATGCGATGTTCAGGCGCCTGCGCGAGGTGCGCGGATGCGGCGCAGCGCGAGCTGCAGGACCAGCGTGACTGTGGTCCACAGCACGACCAGGACAGCCAAGCTAAGGAACGTGCCGGGACCGTGGAAATACATGTTGGCGGACTCCTGGAACGCGCAGATGGGCCCACGGTACGCTCGCAGCGGCATGTCCCACGCATCCAGCAGAATACCCGGGCCGCAGGGATATTCGAAGGCACTGTTGGGCCAGGAACCCAGCGTCTGCCAGAGGCGCAGGGTGAACCCTCCGATCAGCAGCGCGTGCAGAGCCGCGTGGATCGTCGCGTGCCGGCGGATCGTGAGGCGCAGGGGCGCAGGGCTCGGAGATCCGATGGCCTCGTGGAGGTGTGCTCCGGGAAGCCCCCGCAGGAGATCCCACGCGGCGCGGGCAGCCGACCCATCGCGGGCGATCTCGAGCATCTCGTCCCCATGCTCGCGGCGGACGCGGGCGGGGTAGAGGCGGAGGAGGGCTTGGAGCATGGGCATGGGAGGGATCAGTCGTAGAGCACGATCTCGTGCTTGCCGGCGACCGTCCCGCGGCCATCGAAGCAGACATTGACCTCCACCCAGGCGAAGTCCCAGGCGGGCGATCCCCCGTCCTCGGTGTACTGCCAGCAGGATTCCCCCTTCATCTCCCCGCTTTTCAGCATGAATGCGCCCATCGGGAGGCCCATGCCCCGCACCCGGGGGGATCCGAGAAGCGCATGGACCTCGGATTCGCTCATGCCCGACCGCACGCGCGCGTAGCCGTCCCAGGAGAATCCGGCAGCGAACTGTGTATCGACGTACGGCGCGAACGGCACGTACGACTCAACGAGCGAGAAGGCCAGGACGGAGAGGAGAGCGAGAACCCCGAACGCCGCCGCGGTCCATCGCGCGGTCACGGCTCCGGCCTCCAGCAGGCCTCCGACCGTGACGAGCCGACGGACGAGGATCGCTTCGCGCGCGTGGATGGCTGGCAGCGCCTTGAGCAGGTCCCAGCTCAAGCGGAGCGTCGCCGGACCGTCTTCGCGGCGCAGGTCCTCGAGCATCTGCCGCATCTCCGCCCCGTGCTCGCGGCGGACGCGCGCGGGGTAGAGGCGGATGAGGCCGGAGAGGAGACGCTGGGAGGGCGTCATGCCAGCGAGGGGAACGCGCGCAAACGCGTGCGGCTGAGCGAGGCGGCGCGGGCCAGGCGCTCGGACTCCGCGGTGAGGGCGAGCATACCGTCGGACGTGAGGCGGTAGGTCTTGCGGCGGTCGTCGCCGAAGCCTTCCGCGCCGATCTCCACGATCCAGCCGTCATCCAGCAGACGGCGGATGGCGGTGTAGAGCGTACCGGGTCCGAGGCGCACGGCGCCGCCGGAGTCGGTCTCCACCTGGCGCATGATCTCGTACCCATGGCGGTCCTTGAGGCTCAGCGCCAGGAGGATGTGGAAGACGGCGGGGGTGAGAGGGTGATGCACGGCCCAAGTATATCTTCCGATGATATATCGTCAAGCGATATATCGATCTCGGCGCTACACCGTCCCCGCGATCCCGGCGGCGACAACACTCCAGGAGAGGACGATGCCGACGAGCGCGCACGTCCAGCCTACCCACGGCCGCGCGCGCCCGAGCTCAAGCCCCGTGAGGAGCAGGAGCGGCGTGCCCATGGCGGTCATGAGGTCGACGTCCTTGGGGTACCCGAGATCGAAATTGTAGGGGAGCAAAAATGCCATCACGCCCAGACACACGATGAGGAGAAAGACACCGCTGGCGGAGCGCGCAATCCGGGCCCGCAGCCCTTGTGCCAGGAGGAACGGCAGCGTGAAGATGATGGGCGAGAGCACCGCGAGGATGTTGGCTACCTCCCGCGCGTGGGCGAAGGTCAGTAACGTAAAGCGGATGTATTGTGTGTTCTCCGGCAGCTTCCACGGTACGAAGGTGATGCCGTCCCCGCCGCCGTACACGTCGTGCGGGGTAAGATGGTAGCCGAACGCCTGAATCACACACACGAAGAGGGCGAGTGCGACGAACGCAGCGAAGAGTGCAAGCAGCACATCAAACACAGCAATGACGCGCTCGCGCGATCCCCAGCGGCGGAGGACCACAAGGACCAGCAGCGCCGGGAGCAGGAACGTGTTCTGCCCGTGGATGACGCACGCGCAGCCCAGTAGGAACCCCGATGCCAGGAGCGGCACGGCGTCTTGCGAAGCGGGGTTCGCGCGGAGATAGCGCACGGCGAAGAGGAGCGAGAGCAGTAGGAAGGGCATGGCCGGGAAGCTCATCTCCTGGAAGCCGCGGAAGAAGAGCCAGTGCACGCCGCTGGCGAGGTACAGCGCCCCGGCAAGCGCGGCCTTGCGGGGATCGGGCTTGGCGACGTTGTAGAACACGAAGGTATCGACTGTCTTAAAGTACGCCAGCGCTGTCAGAAGCCCCATCACCGGTGCCACGTAGGCGCGGTCCCATCCCTGGTGGAACACCGCCAAGTACAGCGAGTATCCGCCCATGGACGACCCGAAGATCTCCTTCTTCCCTTCCGCCACGATGCGTTCCAGATCGTAGAGGAACGTGTCGCCGTACTGGCGCTGAAGGCTCACGGAGAGGTAGAGCCCGAAGAGGAGCAGCGCGGGCAGCACTCGCGACCAGCTGCGCGACTGGTCTTTCCTCCAGATGAGGAACGTGAGCAGCGTGATCGGCAGCAGCACCCACGCCTGCCACGGCAGCGCAGCCGAGAAAAGCGGCACCCACGCTGTCTGGGGGAAGGCAATATGCGTCGCTGCGAGCGCCGAAAGGATGCATGCCAGGAGACCGGCCAAACCCATGGGGATCCAGGACGGCAGCGAGGAAGCGCGGTCGCCCTGCTTGGCAGCCGCGGAGAGAGTCCGCATGGAGATCATCGTACCGCGATCACACGGGGCACGACAACGGCATGGGCTTGTGCGCCGCCTGTATCATCCGCGCATGCAGGAACGCCGCCCTCTCACAGTGACTGTGGACAACCAGGCGGCCGCGGATCAATCGAGCACAATGCGGCTTCGCCGCCGGCGCCTGGGGGGCGAGGTAAGCCAGAGGATCTCGTGGGCGATCTTCGCAGACTTGGTGTAGCGCTGCGGCTCACGGCCGAAGAGCGTCCGGGCGGCGCGCTCCGCCACGATGTCGGGGCCGTCGCCGACGGCGAGCACCTCCCCCTTGGCGATCCGTCCGAGCGACTCATGCGCGCGCGTGAGTGTATAGGAGAGGTCCGGGAAACGGACGAGCCCCTGCACGCGGTAGGTCTCGATGGGCGACTCGATGCGCCGGTGGGGCAGATCCAAAAAGCCCCAGTGGCAGAGCGCGGCGAGCGTGGATTCGATGGCCACCACCCGCGCCCGGGGCTCTTCGTGCGTGCCGCACTCCACCTCCCCCACCGGTACAGGCGTTCCCGGCCCCCCCACGAACCACCCCAACGGGACGCCATCCTGCACCGGCGTGACGTGCGTGATGCGCACCGCCGAAGGGAGCGCATCGGCGAGGACGCGCAGCTCCTTGTCGGGCCCCTTCACGTCGATGGTCATGAGCGGCGCCGGCCGCGCGAAACTGTGCAGGTCCAGCCCCAGGTCCCCGTGGCGGAAGAGCGGCAGGAGCTCGCCCAGGCGCCGGTGCTCGTACGCGGGCGCGTCCGGCGGGGGCGGGACGTCCTCGGGGAGGCGGTTCATGTCTCGGTCCACCAGGCGCGTGCGGCGGCGCTCAGCGGGAGTCTTGGCGCGGAAGTAGCGGCGTGCGCCCTCCAGGTTATTGACCGTAACGATGGCCGTGCCGCGGATGCGGGACGCGACCTCCGGGTGCTCCAACAGGAACCACGCGGCGGCCAACCCACACGGCTCGTTGCCGTGCGTGCAGCACGACAACACCATCGTCCGCCCCTCGCCGTCCCCGAAACGCATGGCCCCCTTCACGCCCGCGACGTCGGAGGCGGCGTAGCGCTCCAGCGCGCGCCGCAGCTCGCCGTCGGGGACGGACGCCGGGATCATGCGGAGAGGACGACGCGGCCCTGCGCATCCAGGCCCCAGAACGGATTGTGCGCGACTTCCCAGACGTGGCCGTCGGGATCGGCGAAGAAGCCGATGGTCCCGCCCCACTCCGCGGTGTGCGCGTCCTTCACGATCCGTGCGCCCGCGCGCTTGGCCTCCTCCAGGATGACGGCCACCTCTTCCTTGGTCTTCACGTTGTGCGCCAGCGTGATGCCGCCGTACGAATCCCCGGCATCGGCGATGCCGAGGTCCCGCGTGAGGTGCTTGCGCGTGTAGAGCGAGAGCACGAGCCCGGTGGAGAGCGGTAGGAACGCCACGTCGTCCATGGCCTGGTGCACCGGCCATCCGAGCCCGTCGCGGTAGAACGCGAGGGTCTTTCGCAGATCGTGGACGCCGAGCGAGAGCAGGGAGAGCGAGGGCTTCATGCGCAAAGGGTAACCCACGTCCGCCCAACACCGGAAGCGTCTCGGCGGAGGCAACTCCGCCCTGGGGAACGGGAGGGGTTGGGAGGTCCGTGTGCGCCGGCCTACGGCCACGCGCGAGCAGGGGCTAGCGGGCGGACACTTTCGTTTTCCAGGGAAAGGAACCATCGGGTTCCTCTCCCAAACCCTCTCTTCCCGGTATCGATCTCCTCGTGCTTCCACGAGGGAGGGGTTGAGAAGTCATCCTCCCAAGCAAGAGACAGCGCGCCCGCGGAACATCCATGGAATCTCAAGCGTGCCGAGCAACGAGCCTCACGAAGGAAGAGGATGTCTGAAGGAGAAACCATCAGGTTTATCCTTCAGGAAACGGTGAGCGGGTGCCGCAGCACACCCGCTCCAACAGTGCCTCTTCACCAAAACCAACGACGACCTTCGCGGTCGTCGCGCCCTCTACCGGGCAGGCACTGTTGGAGCGGGTTCCCGGAATTGAACCAGGGATCTCCGGCGTGGAACGCCAGTGTCCTAACGTTGGACGAAACCCGCATCGAGCGTGGATTCTACCGGATTCGCATCGGATTCCAAGTGTTGTGCACGCCTTTGACGAAACAGGCAAAGAGGCCTCGCTAAGCCCTCCAAGGGCTCGGTGTATTTCGGTGTATTGAGGACGTTCACCGTCGCATCCCCAGCATCCACCGGAGCTCGCTGGAGAAGGTCCATGGCGGAAGCTTTACGGCGTCGATGACGATCTCCCCGCAGGGCTCGAGATCCAGGAGCGCCACGGCCACCAACGCGCGGCCTTCCACATGGACATCGCCGGGGATGTCCAATGTAACGATGCGCGGGAGGCGCGTGGCGGGATCGATCTCTTCGGCGGTGTGTGTGCTGTACGGGATGGGGAGCGGCACCAGCGTCTCGCGGTCCAACAGGGCGATACCTGGCACGATGGCGCGGCGCAGGGGCTCCGTACCGCCGGAGAAGCGCGCCACCACACGGCGGCGCGCGGCGTCGAAGTCCAGACTCTCCAGGCGGATGGGTGCGGGCGCCAGCGCGGGGAGGTCTACCGCCCGGAAGGTGCCGGCTCCGCAGAACGCGAGACGGTCATCCAGTAAGCCCCAGGTCCTCCAAGACTTCCGTCGCAGGAACGTCCAGACCATCCGGGTACATCGTGAGACGGCGATACAGAGGTCCACGAAATCGCGCGGCAGGATACGCCTGGGGAACCAGGACCGAACAAGACCGAGTGCGCGGCGTCCTTCGCGCAGCAGACGAACCGGCGCCCGGGCCAGCGAACCCGGCCGTGGCCAGAGCACCCGTGCCCACCAGCGGCGGCTCTCGCCGAGTACGTCCTCCCGGTCCGCCTCCGCCAGAAACGACACGCCCTCCGGGCCCTTGTTGCCACGGCGCATCGTGAGGCGCAGGCGTGAGAGCGGCACGGGGAACGCCGTGATCTCGAAGTGGCAGCGAGCGGATTGCAGGAGCAACGCGCCGTCGCGCTCGATGCCCTGGAAGGCAAACAGCAGCCTCCGCGGCACGGGCACGCCCAGCGCGTGGCCGTCGGCATCCATGCCAAAGCGCTGCACGCCCCAAGCGGCGATGTTCCCCGTGGCCGAATCGCGGCGAATGATACGCAGGTCCATGGAGAGGCTGGCCAAGCCGATCTGGTCGAAGGTGGCCACGATTGCTGGCGCATGCACCGCGATCTCGTCGATGCGCACGGAGCCGGTCCAGTCCCCTTTTCCCACTCCGCCCGTCACCTGGATCGTCCTCGTCCACGCGCGCACGGCCCCGGAGGTGGTGGTGACGCGGAGCATCGCCTCAGTAGAACCCGGCGCGTCGATGCTCTGCGGAACGAGGTGCACCACGGAGCGGTCGGGGCTCACGAGGGCATGCACGGGCCAACCCGCCGCGGAGGCCTCCGCGGAGGCCACGGTGTCGGCACCCAAACAACGAACGCTCAGGATTTCGCCGGGGCGAAGCGCCACCGGATCGTCGTCGCGTGGGATGCCCGACGGGGTCAACGGCACAAACGCATCGTGCTGCGGGGCGCCGCGTGCCAAGCCCTCGGGTAGCTCACCGCGCAGGCCCGCATCGTAGGGCAAGAAGAAGATCTCGCCCCCGGCCGTGGGCACGCAGAAACCCGAGACCCCTAGTGCCACGGAGGCGTTGACGCCGCTGAAGCACGCGCGCCCTTTGCTGGCTCCACCGTCGGCGGAGAGTGCCCAGCGGCAGGCCCCATCCGGCGAGAGCGCGCGGATCACGCCGTCACTGTCGCCGATGTACAGCAGGTACGCGTCTCTCCCCTCGGGGTCCGGCCCCACCGAGGCCGACGCGCGAACGGGGGCTCCTGCGGGGAAGATCCAGCGCTGCTCGCCCGTGGATCGGTCGAGCAAACGGATCATCCCGTCGATCCCGCCGATGCACACACCTCCGTCGGGGGTGATGGCCGCGGAAGCGTACACGTGCCCGCGTGTCGGGGTCTTCCAGAGCGGTTGTCCTGTCGCCCCGTCCACCGCATGGATGGCACCGTCAAACGCTCCCACGAAGACGCGGCCTTCCGGGTCTACCGCCGGGGAGGATGCGAGGAAGTCTCCCAGGAAGCGTCGCCAGAGTGTGCGTCCGGTCTTCGTGTCGAAGGCGTGCAGGTGCATGTCGAACGACGAGACAAACACTCGACCCGCCGCATCAAACGCGGGAGCGCCCCAGATCTGCAGACCCGTCAGCGAAGCCCAGCGCAGGACACCGTCTGTGGTGAGCGAGTGCAGACGGAAATCGTCGTTGCCGCCGTACAGGTGCCCGTCGGGTCCGAGCGCCACATTGCCCTCCCACCAGTAGATGGTGCTCGCGGTGAAGCGCCGGCGCTCGACCACCAGGTCATACCGCCACTTCTCTTTCCCATCGGGCCCCAGGGCGTACACGCGGCCGTCGCCTGAGGGTACGTACACTGTCCCGTCGGGACCGAGGCAGGCGGCGGAGTCCACCACGCCTTGCGCGGCGAACCGCCACACCTCCTCGCCCGTGCGCGCGTCGAGCGCGAGGAACGTCCCGTCGGAGCTACCCACGAACACCCGCTCGCCGGGCCCGATGACGGGTGTGGAGAAGATCGCGCCACCCACTGTCCATCTGCGCGCCTGCGCGGGTGGACCGCAAACCGGCAGCCGCATGGTTCCCGCATTGCGTACGTCCCCGCGCATGGTGGGCCAAGGCGCGTCGGGCGCGTACGGCGAGAACGGTTCGGGCGGCACGGGGGGATTGTCCGGGCAGATGACCGGAGCCGCAACCCACAAGCAGGCGACACCTGACGATGACAACCGACGGTTGCCGCCTTTTGGGAATGCGACCTCGGCGTTCCAGCAGCGCACGGCTCCGGTCGCATATTCACCCGACGGTCACGGTAGGGGTTGATCGTCAAAGAATCTAAGAAACCTTGTCGGCTCCCTGCAGAAAGTTCTCGGCGTCGCGCTGAGGCTTGCTGCGCAGTTCTTCGCGGGGATTTTCTAGGCCCTCCCGACCGAAGGTCCCCGGAGGGACACCTCCCTCACCTTCCTAAGGGCATCCGTTGATCTTGGTTTTGGAACGATGGCCAAAAGACAGGATGGTAGTGTGAAACCGGTACATGACCGCAGGGACGTAGTGGGCGATGGTGTTTTCCTTCGTCTCAAGCCACTGACTCCTTCCGAGGCGGGAGTCTTCTCCGCCAGGGTTCGCCGTTTCTTTGAGCGCCAAAGAAACGGCGGAAAGAAAGGCGCCCGCGCAAGAACTCGTCGGGCCCGCAGGCCCTCCTCAGACAGCATGCGCGATCTTCATTGAGGGGGACGGGTTCCGGAAATAGGTGTGATTGTTTGTGTGGTTCCTTGGGCAGCACTCGTCTCAAACCACTGACCCC